>JAUXWB010000180.1 GCA_030684475.1 Reyranella sp.
AAGGATCTCACCGACGTGGCGGGCGTGCGCACCACCTACGGTTCGCCGATTTTCGCCAACCATGTGCCGGCCAGGTCCAATCCCTTGGTCGAGCGCATCGAGCGCAAGGGCGGCATCGTGATGGGCAAGTCGAACACGCCGGAGTTCGGCGCCGGCGGCAGCACCTTCAACGAGGTGTTCGGCCGCACGCGCAATCCCTGGAACACTTCGCTCACATGCGGTGGGTCGACCGGCGGTGGGTCCGTCTCCGTGGCGACCGGCGAGGTCTGGCTGGCGCAGGGCTCCGATCATGGCGGCTCGCTGCGCCGGCCGGGCACCTATTGCTCCACCGTCGGCATCCGTCCGTCGCCCGGCCGCGTGACGCGCGGCACCTCGAACAATCTCTATTCGCCGCAGTCGGTGCAGGGACCGATGGCGCGCAACGTGCCCGATCTCGCGCTGTTCCTCGACGCGATGGCCGGATTCTGCCCGCAGGATCCCATGACGTTCGACGCGCCTGCCGTGTCGTTCAGCGCAGCCGTCGCCAGCCCCGTGGCGCCGAAACGGGTGGCCTTCAGTGTCGACTTCGGCGGCAGGTTCGAACTCGACCACGAGATTCGCGAGATCTGCAGCAGGATGGCGCGACGTTTCGAGGAGCTGGGCTGCATCGTCGAGGAGGTCTCGCCCGATTTCGGGCCGGTGGACGAAGTGTTCATGGCGCTGCGCAGCCAGCAGTTTGTCGTCGATCGCGAGCAGCAGATCGAGCAGCACCGCGACAAGATCAAGCCCGACATCATCTGGAATACCGAGCTTGGCCTCAAGCAGACCACGAGCCGGCTGGCCTGGGCCGAGCGCGAGCGCGCGGCGCTGTTCCGGCGCATGGTCGAGTTCTTCCAGAAGTACGACCTGTTGGTGACGCCGGGCGCGCCGACCGCCGCCTTCGACGTCAATCTGCGCGCGCCCGCCACCATCGCCGGCAAGAAGCTCGAGAACTACATGGCGGGCTCGACCCTCAACTCGGCCATTACCGTGGCGGGCAGCCCCGCCATCGCCGTGCCCTGTGGCTTCGACCAGCATGGCCGGCCCGTCGGCCTGCAGCTGGTCGGCAGGCCCCGGGGCGAGGCGGCTCTGCTGCAGGCCGCCGCGCTCTACGAAAAGCTGGTCGGCCTCGATCGCTTGCTGCCCATCGACCCCAGGCCCGGAACCGTGCCACCATCCGACTGAAAAGCGGGGGGGGGGGATGCCATGCGGGTCGTGATCACGGGGGCGAGCCGGGGAATCGGCCGCGCCACGGCGTTGAAGCTCGCGGCCGACGGTGCCGAGGCGCTGACGCTCTGCGATGTGGCCTATCTCGACGAGCTCGAGGCGCTGGCCGCCAACCTGCGCACCTCGGGCTGCAAGGTCCACACGCTCCGGGCCGACATGGCCAAGCCCAACGACCCCGCCCGGGTGATCGCAAGCGCCGCAAAGGCCATGAGCGGCATCAGTGGCATCGTCGGCAATGCCGGCATCGCGGCACCCGCCAAGCTGGTCGATCTCGACGTCGCGACCTGGGATCGCATTTTTAACATCAACCTCCGGGCCAACTGGCTGCTTGCCAAGGCGGCGCACCCCCATCTCAGGAAGTCGAAAGGCGCCATCGTCATGCTGTCGTCGATGGCGGGTGTGATGCCGCAGCTCCCGACCGGCGCCTACAGCCCGGCCAAGGCCGCGCTGATCATGCTGACCGAGATGATGGCGATGGAATGGGCATCCGACGGCATCCGCGCCAATTCGGTGTGCCCCGGCTTCGTCCACACCTCGATGACCGACTCGATCTACAGCCAGCCCAAGCTGGCCCGCGGCCGTGCCAAGCTGGTGCCGCTCGGCCGCGTCGCCAAGCCGGGCGACATCGCCGACGCCATCGCCTTCCTGCTCGGCCCGGAGGCGGGCTACATTACCGGACAGTCGCTGGTGGTCGATGGCGGTCTCACGCGGTCGATCCTCAACCATGTGCCGGGTATCGCCGCCACGCCGAAAGGCAAGTAGGCCGAAGCCCGGAATCAGTTGAAGATCGAGGTATCGATCAGCGGCCGGCCACGCGGTCGGGCGGCTTCTGGGCGATCACACTTCTGGAAGAGGCCGCGGCCCGCAGAGCCGCTCATCTTGCCTTCGTCCATCACGACCTCGCCGCGCGACAGTGTCATCACGGGATAGCCGGTGAGCTCGCGGCCCTCGTAGGGCGTGTAGTCGCAATTGTGGTGCAGGATCGAATTGGTGAGGCTCACCTTGCGGGTGGGGTCCCACAGCACGATGTCGGCGTCGGCGCCGACGGCGATCGTGCCCTTGCGCGGATGCAGGCCGTAGATCCTGGCGGGGGTGGTTGAGCTCAGCGCCACGAACTGCTGCAGGGTGAGGCGGCCCTTGTTGACGCCTTCGGAGAACAAGAGCGGCAGGCGTGTCTCGACGCCGGGCACGCCGTTGGGGATCTTGCGGAAGCTCTTGTCGGCGCCGGGCAGCTTCTTGCCGCGCACGTCGTCGTACTTGAAGGCGGCGTGGTCCGACGACAGGACCTGGAAGGTGCCGGCGGCCAGGCCGGTCCAGATATGTTCCTGGTTGTCGGTGCCGCGCGGCGGCGGCGAGCAAACGCATTTGCTGCCCTCGTCCCCCGGCTTCTCGAAGTCCTCCTCGCTCAGGAACAGGTACTGCGGGCAGGTCTCGCCATAGACCTTGAGGCCGCGCGCCTGGGCACGCTGGATTTCGTGCATCGCCTCCTTGGCCGAGACGTGGACGAGCAGCATCGGTACGTCCAGAAGCTCGGCCAGAGAGATGGCACGGTGCGTGGCCTCGCGCTCGACCACGAAGGGCCGTGAGGTCGCGTGGAACTTGGCCGCCGTCATGCCTTTCAGCTCGAGCCGCTCGGTCAGCCACGCGATGCAGTCGGAATTCTCGGCATGGATCATCAGCATCGCCTGCTCGCGCCGCGTCGCCGCCAGCGCGTCGAGCATCTCGCGGTCGGTCAACTTCACGTCGTCGTAGGTCATGTAGACCTTGAACGAGGTGTAGCCGTCGGCGACCAGGGCGGTGAAATCCTGGCCCATGATCTTGTCGCTGGCGTCAGACAGGATGACGTGGAAGGCGTAGTCGATCAGCGACTTGCCTTCGGCCCGCTGGTGGTACTTGTTCACCGCGTCGCGCAGCGGCTGGCCCTTGTTCTGGTAGGCGAAGGGGATGATGGTCGTGGTGCCGCCGGCCGCTGCCGCCCGGCTGCCGCTCTCGAAATCGTCGCAGAACACTGAGCCGTCGGCCGTGTCCTGGTCGAAATGGACGTGAGCGTCGATGCCGCCGGGCACGGCGATCAGGCCCGTCGCGTCGATCTCGCGGCGGCCCCTGTCGAGCCGTTCGCCCAGCGCCACCACCCGACCACTGGACACGCCGATATCGCCCTTCACGACGTCTGCGGCCGTGGCGATGGTCGTGTTGCGAATGACGAGGTCATACTCTGCCATGGCTTCTCTCCCTGGTGGCCACGGAAGCAAGGCCCATGCCGTTCGTCGGGCCGTTCATTCCCCGCCTAGACCGGGAAAGCGGGCCGGTCCACACTTGGTCGGGGACAAAAGCAAGGGAGCCGCCATGAAGCGCTGGTTGGGATCGGCAGTCGCCTTGATTGCCCTGAGCGTGCTGGCGCCGGCCGGCGCGCAGACCACCATCAAGCCCGCGGTCATCTACAGCACGGGCGGAAAGTTCGACAAGTCGTTCAACGAAGGTGTGAGCGCGGGTGCCGAACGGTTCAAGAAGGAAACCAACATTGCCGTCGCCGAATTCGAGCCCAGCAACGAGACGCAGTTCGAGCAGGCGCTCCGGCGATTTGCCCAGCGCGGCCAGGATCCCATCATCGCCGTCGGCTTCTCGCAGGCGGTTGCGCTGGAGAAGGTGGCCAAGGAGTTCCCCAACATCCACTTCACCATCATCGACAGCGTGGTCAAGCTGCCCAACGTGCAGTCCGTGGTGTTCAAGGAGCAGGAAGGCTCCTTCCTGGTCGGTGTGCTGGCGGCACTCGCCTCCAAGAGCGGCAAGATCGGCTTCGTGGGCGGCATGGACATCCCGCTCGTCCGCAAGTTCCAGTGCGGATTCGAGCAGGGCATCAAGTACGCCAATCCCAAGGCCGAGCTGATCTCCAACATGACCGGTACGACGCCCGCTGCCTGGAACGATCCGGGCCGGGGCGCCGAGCTCGCCAAGGGCCAGTTCGACCGCGGCGTCGATGTCGTCTATGCCGCCGCCGGTTCGACCGGCATCGGCATCCTCCAGGCCGCCAAGGATCGCGGCAAGCTCGGCATCGGTGTCGATTCCAACCAGAACCACCTGCATCCCGGCACCATGCTGACCTCGATGCTGAAGCGCGTCGATCTCGCAACCTACAACAGCTTCAAGGCGGCGCAGGCCGGTCAGTGGAAGGGCGGTGTCCAAGTGCTTGGCCTCAAGGAGGGCGGCGTCGACTGGGCTCTCGACAAGGACAACGAGAAGCTGGTCACGCCCGACATGAAGGCCAGGGTCGAGGCCGCCAAGGCCGACATCGTGTCGGGCAAGATCGTCGTCCATGACTATATGAGCAACAATTCGTGCAAACCCTGACGCCGGCGGCAGCAGCCATCGAGCTTCGCGGGATCGAGAAGTCGTTCGGGAACGTCCACGCCGTGCGCGGCGTGTCGCTCAGGATCGAAGCCGGAGCGATCACCGGCATCGTCGGCGAGAACGGCGCCGGCAAGTCGACCCTGATGAGCATCCTCTACGGGCTCTACCGCGCAGATGCCGGCGAGATATGGGTCGATGGCCATCAGGTCGAGATGGCAAGCCCACGCGATGCCATCGTCCATGGCATCGGCATGGTCCACCAGCATTTCATGCTGATCGACACCTTCACCGTGCTCGAGAACATGGTGCTGGGTGCCGAGGGCGGTCCGCTGCTGGCCGGCGGTCTCGCGGCGGCCCGGGCCGAGCTGGCGCGGCTGGCGCGCGACTACGGGCTGTCGATCGATCCCGATGCGCGTGTCGCCGACCTATCGGTCGGCGAGCAGCAGCGCGTCGAGATATTGAAGGTGCTGTTTCGTGGCGCGCGAATCCTGATCCTGGACGAGCCCAGTGCCGTACTGACGCCGCAGGAAACCGACCGTCTGTTCCGCATCCTGCAGACCCTGAAGGAGCGCGGCGTTACCGTCGTCCTGATTACCCACAAGCTGCGCGAGATCATGGCGGCGACCGACCAGGTCTATGTAATGCGCCAGGGCCGGGTCGTGGCCGAGCGCGGTACCGCCGACACCGGGACCGAGGAGCTGGCCGAACTGATGGTCGGACGCAAGGTCCGTCTCGACCTCGACAAGGCGCCGCCCCAGCAGGGCGAGATCCTGCTCAGCGCCGAGCATCTCTCGCTGGTCGACGACCGCGGCGTCCGGCTGCTCGACGACGTCGGGATCGACCTTCGCGCCGGCGAGATCGTGGGCATCGCCGGCGTCACCGGCAACGGACAAAGCGAACTGCTGCAGGTGCTGGCGGGAATCCGCGCGCCGAGCGACGGCCGGCTGACCGTCTGCGGCCGCGTCTTCGACGCCCGCCATCCCGGTAATCCCGCGAAGATGCGTACGCTCGGGCTCGCCCACGTGCCGGAGGACCGGCTGCGCCAGGGCATGGTCGCGGCGTTCGAGGCCTCGGAGACGTCGATCCTGGGCTACCAGGACGGCCCGCCGTTCACCCGCCACTACCTGCTCGATGGGCCGGCCGTCGGTGCCCATTGCGCCAAGCTGATGGAGCGCTTCGACGTCCGCCCGCGTTCGCCCGGCCTGCGCTCGTCGCACTTTTCCGGTGGCAACCAGCAGAAGCTGGTCCTGGCGCGCGAAATCGCCCGTCAACCCAAGGTGCTGCTGGTCGGTCAGCCGACGCGGGGAGTCGACATCGGCGCCATCGAGTTCATCCATCGCGAGCTGGTGAAGGCCCGCGATGCCGGCTGTGCGGTACTGGTCGTGTCGGTGGAACTGGACGAGATCCTCTCGCTTGCCGACCGCATCCTGGTGATGTTCGCCGGTCGCATCGTGGGTGAGGTCGAGCCGGGTCGCGCCGACGAGCGCACACTCGGCCTGATGATGGCGGGCGCCGAAGCCGCATGAAGCCGTCACGCGGTCCCTTGCCGGCATGGGCAGAGATCGCACTGCTGCCCCTGGTCAATGTCGCGTTGGCCTTCATCGTCGTCGGCGTGATCGTGGCGATCATCGGCGTCGATCCCCTCCATGCGCTGAGACTCCTGGTCGTGGGGGCGCTGGGCTCCTCCGAATCGATCGGCTACACGCTCTACTACGCCACCAACTTCACCTTCACCGGGCTCGCGGTGGCGGTGGCTTTCCATGCCGGGTTGTTCAACATCGGCGGCGAAGGCCAGGCCTATATCGGCGGCCTGGGCTGCGGGCTCGCGGTGCTGGCGCTCGACCGCTGGCTGCCGGTCTGGCTCCTGATCCCCATTGCCATCGCCGCGGCGGCGCTGTTCGGCGCCGCCTGGGCCGCCGTGCCAGCCTGGGCGCAGGCGTGGCGCGGCAGCCACATCGTCATCACCACCATCATGTTCAACTTCGTCGCTTCGGCGCTGATGGTCTATCTGATGGTGAACGTGCTGATCGCGCCGGGCTCGATGACGCCGCAGAGCCGCACCTTCGCGCCCTCGGGCCGGATTCCGGCGATGCACGACGTGCTGCAGGCGGTCGGCATTACCGTGGCGCCGTCGGCCCTCAATCTGTCGATCGTGCTGGCGCTCGCCTGCTGCGTCGCCGTCTGGGTGTTCCTCTGGCACACACCATGGGGCTACGCGCTGCGCACCGTGGGCCACAATCCCGAGGCCGCGGTCTATGCCGGGACCAGCCTCAGGCGCGTGACCATGCTCGCGATGTGTCTGTCGGGCGCGCTGGCGGGCTTCGTGGGCGTCAACGAACTGATGGGCGTGCACCATCGCATCGTGCTCGATTTTCCTGCTGGCTACGGGTTCGCCGGCATCGCCGTCGCCCTGATGGGGCGCAACCACCCGCTCGGCATCGCGCTGGCCGCGCTGCTGTTCGGAGCGCTGCAGCAGGGCGGCACCGAACTGGCCTTCGAAATCCCGACCATCACGCGCGAGATGGTGGTGGTGATCCAGGGCCTGATCATCCTGTTCTCGGGCGCGTTGGCACATCTGCCGCGGCCCTGGCTGCAGATGCTGTTCGTGCGCCGGGCCTGACATGGACGAGGCCTTTTCCTTTGTCTTCCTGATGCTGGCGTCGACGCTCCGTGTCGCCACGCCGTTGGTGCTCTGCGCCATGGGCGGGCTGTTCTCGGAGAAGGGCGGCATCGTCGACGTCGGCCTCGAAGGCAAGATGCTGATGGCGGCCTTCTTCGCCGCCGCGACCGCGTCCGTCACCGGCTCGGCCTGGGCGGGCGTGGCCGTGGCCGTGCTGGCGGCCGAGGCGCTGGCGCTGCTGCATGGCCTCGCCTGCATCACCTATCGCGGCAACCAGGTGGTGAGCGGTGTCGCCATCAACATCCTGGCGGCCGGACTCACCGTCGTGCTGGGCGCCGCCTGGTTCGCGCGTGGCGGTCAGACGCCGCCGCTGGTCGGCGACCAGCGCCTGATGCCCCTCTTCCTGCCGGGGGCAGGAGACAACGTCCTGGTCTATGCCGCCCTGCTGTCGGTGCCGCTCACCTGGTGGATCATTGCCCGCACGCGCTTCGGCCTGCGTCTGCGCGCCGTGGGCGAGATGCCGCTGGCCGTCGATGCCGCCGGCCTCTCGGTGGCATGGCTGCGCTATCGTGCGGTGCTGCTTTGCGGCCTGCTGGCCGGCCTCGCCGGTGCCTATCTGTCGATCGGCCAGAACGCCGGTTTCAGCCGCGACATGACGGCGGGCCAGGGCTTCATCGCGCTGGCCGCCATCATCTTCGGCAAGTGGCGGCCGCTGCCGGCCTTCGGCGCCTGCCTGGTCTTCGGCCTGCTCGACGCGATCGCCATCCGCCTGCAGGGCGTCCGGCTGCCAGGGTTGGGCGAAGTTCCGGTGCAACTGATCCAGGCCATGCCGTATCTTCTCACCATGTTCCTGCTGGCAGGCTTCATCGGTCGCGCCGTCGCCCCCAAGGCGGCCGGCGTGCCGTATGAAAAAGAGCACTGAGATGGACGACCTGTTCCATCTGGCGCGCCGCATGATGCTGCACGCCCACGCGCCCTATTCGAAGTTCCACGTCGGCGCCGCGTTACGTGCCGAGGATGGTTCGATCCATGGCGGCTGCAACGTCGAGAACGCCGCCTATCCGCAAGGGCTCTGCGCCGAGGCGTCGGCGATCGCCGCGATGGTGTCGGCCGGCCACAAGCGCATCCTGGAATGCGTCGTCGTCGGCCCTGGTCCCGAAGTCATCACGCCCTGCGGCGGCTGCCGGCAGAAGCTGCGCGAGTTCGCCTCGGACGATCTGCCGGTCCATCTCTGCGGTCCCGACGGCCTGCACCGCACTGTCACCCTGGGGCAGCTCCTGCCTTTGTCTTTCGGCCCGCACCATATCGGCAAACCATGAATGACGTGATCGCCCGTGCGGCCCCGGGCTTCCGGCCGAAGGTGGCTGTGGTGCTGGGGTCGGGATTGGGCGGCTTCGTCGAGGAGGTGAAGGCCGTCGCCGCCATACCCTATGGCGAACTCGAGGGCTTTCCCCGGACGAGCGTCAGCAGCCACGCCGGCAAGCTGGTGCTGGGCCATGTCGGCCCCACTCCGGTCGCCGTGCTGCAGGGCCGCGCGCATTACTACGAGAACGGCCGCGCCGACGAGATGAAAGGCGCCATCACGGCCATGGCCGCACTCGGCTGCGAGACCCTGCTGCAGACCAACGCCGCCGGCAGCCTCCGGCTCGACATGCCGCCGGGTTCGGTGATGGTCATCACCGACCACATCAACTTCACCGGGGTCAATCCGCTGTTCGGCGCGGAATCGGGCAACAGTCGCTTCGTCGACATGGTCGATGCCTACGACCCCCCCTTGGTCAGGAAGCTGCTGACGGTCGCCAAGGAGGCCAACGTCCTTTGCCACGACGGCGTCTACATGTGGTTCAGCGGTCCCAGTTTCGAGACACCGGCCGAAATCCGGGCCGCCCGCATCCTGGGCGCCGATGCCGTGGGCATGTCGACGGCGCCGGAAACGATCCTGGCGCGCCACGCCGGCATGAAGGTGGCGGCGCTGTCGCTGATGACCAACTACGCTGCCGGTCTCGTCCCTGGCACGCTCGCTCACGACCAGACGATCGCCGTTGCGGGCTCGGCCTCGGCTGACGTGCGCCGTCTCCTGCGTCTCTTCCTCGAGCAATACGCCTAGGCCCCATGCTGCCGCAGGAGATCATCCGCCGGAAACGCGATGGCCTGGAACTGTCGGCCGAGGAGATCGCCTTCATCGTGCGCGGCATCCACGACGGCAGCCTGAGCGAGGGTCAGGTGGCCTCCTTCGCCATGTCGGTGTTCTTCCGCGGCATGACCGTGCCGGAGCGCGTGGCGCTCACGCTCGGCCTGGCGGGCTCGGGCATCACGCTCGACTGGCGTGACCTTGCGCTGCCCGGCCCGGTGATCGACAAGCACTCGAGCGGCGGTGTGGGCGACAAGGTGAGCCTGATGCTGGCACCGATCGTGGCGGCCTGCGGTGGCTTCGTGCCCATGATCTCCGGCCGCGGCCTCGGCCACACCGGCGGCACGCTCGACAAGCTCTCGTCGATCTCGGGCTACGAGACCCAGCCCGACATCGCGACCTTCCGGCGGGTCGTCCGCGAGGTCGGCTGCGCCGTGATCGGCCAGACCGACGATCTGGCGCCCGCCGACCGGCGCCTCTACGCCGTTCGCGACGTCACCGGCAGCGTCGAGTCGATCCCGCTTCTGGTGAGCTCGATCCTGTCCAAGAAGATTGCCGAGGGCCTCGACGGGCTGGTGATGGACGTCAAGTGCGGGTCCGGTGCGTTTTGCGACACTGAAGAGATGGCCCGCGACCTGGCGCAGAGCCTCGTGGTGGTGGCCAACCAGGCCGGCCTGCCGACCATCGCGCTGATCACCGACATGGACCGGGTTCTGGGCCGCGACGTCGGCAACGCCCTCGAGGTCATGGAGACCGTGGCTTACCTGACCGGCGCCGGCACGCGCGAGCCGCGCCTGCACGAGGTGACGATCGCGCTCGCCGGCGAGATGCTGGCCCTGGGTGGCCTGAGCCCTACCGTGGCGGCCGGTCGCGCGCGCGCCGAGGCGGCGCTGGCCGACGGGCGGGCGGCGGAGGTCTTCGCCCGCATGGTGACGGCGCTGGGCGGTCCGACTGATTTTCTCGAGCACACCGGCCGCTACCTGTCGCAGGCGCCGGTCATCAAGCCCTGCACGGCGGAGCGCACGGGCCACGTCACGGGCATGAATGCCCGCCAGGTCGGCATTGCCGTCGTGGCGCTGGGCGGTGGCCGCGCGCACGCCGACGACGCGATCGATCCTTCGGTCGGCCTCAGCGAGATGACCGACGTCGGCGTCGAGATCCGGCCGGGCAATCCGCTTTGCATCGTCCATGCCGCGAGCGATGCCGATGCCGATGCCGCCATCGCCCTCGTGCGCCAGGCCATTCGTATCGGCGACGCACCGGTCGCCGAGCGCCCGGTTGTCCTGGAGCGTATCGTCCCATGAGCGCGCCCGATCTGGCTGCGTACGAGCGCGACGGCCTTCTGGTGCTGGAAGACTTCCTGCCGCCGGCCGACTGCGACGCCCTCCAGGCCCGTGCGGCGGAACTGGTGGCCGCTTTCGATCCCGGTCCGGCGCGCACGATCTTTTCAACGCGCGACCAGGGCCATGCCCGCGATCGCTACTTCCAGGAATCGGGCGGGGCGATCCGCTTCTTCTTCGAGGAGCAGGCGACGGACCAGCCGGTGCCGTTGGCCTTGAACAAGATCGGCCATGCACTGCACGACCTCGATCCCGTCTTTGACCGCATCTCGCGCCAGCCACGTCTGGCTCATCTCGCACAGGTCCTGGGCTTCGTCCGGCCGCTCCTGCTGCAGTCCATGTATCTCTTCAAGCAGCCGCAGATCGGCGCCGAAGTCGGCTGGCACCAGGACGCCGCCTATCTGCATACCCGGCCCTCGACCGTGACCGGCTTCTGGATCGCCCTCGACGACGCCGATCGGGACAATGGCTGCCTGATGGCCTTGCCGGGCGCCCATCGCGGGCCCTTGCGCGAACGGTTCCTGCGCGAGGACGGCCGGATGGTCATCCGTCCGCTGAACGCCACGCCATGGCCCGATATCGCGCCGGTGGCGCTCGAGGCACGGCGTGGGACCCTGGTCGTCCTTCACGGCTTGCTGCCGCATGCCAGCGCCCCCAACCGCTCGTCGCGGCCCCGCCACGCCTATGCCTTGCATTTGATCGACGGTACGGCCGACTATCCGGCGGACAACTGGCTGCAAAGGCCGGGCCTGCCGCTGCGAGGTTTTGCGTGATTCCCAAGGTCGAACTGCACTGCCATCTTGAGGGGTCGATCGCGCCCGCGCTCGCGCGCGAACTGGCCGCCCGCAATGGCCTCGAGCTGCCGCAAGGCCTGTTCGACCGCGATGGCCACTATGTATTGCACGACTTCCTGAGCTTCCTCGCCGCCTACGACCGCGTTTGCACCGTGCTGCGCACGCCGCGTGATTTCGGCGACGTGATCTATTCGTACCTTGCAGGAGTGGCGGCCGAGGGCGCGATCTACGTCGAGATGTTCTGCTCGCCCGAACGGCCGGCGGCACTGGGTATTTCCTACGCAGCATGGGTCGAGGCGCTGGCCGAAGGCATCGACCGCGCCGAGCGCGAGTTCGGCATCGTCGGCCGCATCATCATCGTCTGCATCCGCCATCTCGGGCCCGACCGGGCGCTCGCGATGGCGGAGGGCATGATCGCCGAGCCGCATCCCTATGTCGTGGGTTTCGGCATGGGTGGCGACGAGGCGAAGTTCGAGGCTGCCGAGTTCGCGCCGGCCTACCGTCTGGTGCGCGACCACGGCTACGGCTGCACCGTTCATGCCGGCGAGGTGCTCGGCCCGGAAAGCGTCTGGGCATCCATCAAGGCTCTGCCGGTGACCCGCATCGGCCACGGCGTGCGCTCGGCCGACGACCCCGCGCTGATGGCGGAATTGGCACGCCGGGGCACCGTCCTCGAGGTCTGCCCGGGCAGCAACGTTGCACTCGGACTGTACCCCGGCCGGGCCGCCCATCCGCTGCATCGCCTGATCGCCGCCGGTGTTGCCGTCACGCTCAATTCCGACGATCCGCCATTCTTCCACACGACACTCGGCAACGAGTATGACAAGGCAGGCCTTGGCGAAGCGGCGTTGAGACATATCGCACGGACCGGGGTCGTGGCCTCCTTCGCCGACGAGGCGACCAAACGAAGACTGTTGAAGGAGATCGAGCCATGATCGCACGGACCGCTTTGGCGCTCGGCGCCGTTACTGCCGCGATCCTGTCATTGGGTGCGGCGCGGGCGCAGGACGCCTCGCCGCCGCACGACATGCTGCTGTCCACCTTGTGGACGCAGCGTTCGGTCGAATACAAGGGCAATGCGCTCACGGTCTTCGCCCTGGCCCGCATCCGTCTCGACGAGGCGCTGGCCGACAAGAACTGGACGGCCTCGCCCGCGGAGCAGAAGGCCGATTATCAGGGCTTGCCGCCTGCCGTCATTCTCGACGTCGACGAGACCCTGGTCGACAACTCGCGCTACCAGGTCTGGATGCTGCGGAACAACCAGACCTTCAGCACCAAGACGTGGAACCAGTTCTGCGCCGCCCAGATCTCGACGGCGATTCCGGGCGCGCTGGAATTCACCAGGTACGCCGATTCCAAGGGCGTGAAGATCTTCTACATCACCAATCGCGGCGCCGAGACTGAGAAGGACACGCGTGAGAACATGGCCAAGCTCGGCTTCCCGATGGGCGGCAACGTCGACACCTTCCTGATGCAGGGCGAGAAGCCGGAGTGGGGCGGCGCCAAGGGCACGCGTCGTGCCGTGGTGACCAAGGACTACCGGGTGCTGCTCAACATCGGCGACAATTTCGGTGATTTTGACGACCGCTCCCGCACCAGCGAGGCCGATCGGGCAAAGGCGTTCGAGTCCGACATGGCCTACTGGGGCCGGCAGTGGCTGATGATCGCCAATCCGACCTACGGCTCGTTCGACACGGCGCCGTTCGGCCACGACTTCAAGAAGACGCGCGAGCAACAGCGCAAGGCCAAGTGGGACGTGCTGGAGTCGTGGATCGGGCCCACGCCGTAGGGCTAGATCGCCGCTTCGGTCTCGGCGCAGAAACAAAGAGGTCCGGCGCATCGGACGCGCCCGCAAATTGAATGTTCTCGAGGCGGACACCGATGCAAACGACGAGGCTGGTTTTGCCGCGCGCATTTCCAGTAAGCGGCTATTCCAGCAGCGACCGCAGCATCCAGGCCGTCTGCTCATGCACCGTGAGCCGCTGCGTCAACAGGTCGGCCGTCGGCTCGTCATTGGCCTTGTCGGCGAGCGGAAAGACTCCGCGCGCCGTCCGCGCCACGGCCTCGTGTCCGGTGACCAGGATGCGCACCATGTCCATCGCCTTGGAGGGCGTTGCCGGCACGTCATCGAGGGAACTCAGTTTGCCGAACTGGGCATAGGAGCCAGGTGCTGCATGGCCCAGCGAGCGGATGCGCTCGGCGATGGGGTCCACTGCATTCCACAGCTCGGTGTACTGCGTCATGAACATCGCATGCAACGAGGTGAACATCGGGCCGGTGACGTTCCAGTGGAAATTGTGCGTGGTCAGGTACAGCGTGTAGGTGTCGGCCAGCAGGTGGCTGAGGCCCCGCGAAATCTTGAGCCGGTCTGCTTCCGTGATGCCGATGGAGATGGTCGGTGCCTGCACGTTCTTTGCCATGACTGCTCCGTAAAAATGATGTGTCGGGACAGTACCAAGCCAGTGTGGTGAGACCAATACATACGAAAGGCTACATCAAGCCGGGGTCGAGGGTGAAAAGCTCCTGGGCTTGGCCGACGCCGCGCAGCGCAAAGCGGCCGACCGATACCAGCCGGGCGCGCTCGGCGGTCGGCAAAGCCTCGGCGAAGGCCGTCGAGACGAGGACGGGGCGGTCGACCGAGCGGCACATCGAGGCGATGCGGCTGGTCTCGTTGACCGCGGGCCCGACGACGGTGAAGTCGAGCCGGTCGATGCTGCCGACGTTGCCGTAGAACACGTCGCCGATGTGCAGGCCGAGATAGACCGAGGTGACTGCCCGTTCCTCGGCCCGCCGCCGTTCGTTCAACGCCTGCACCCGCTTGCGCATGTCGGCCTCGGCCCGCAGCGCCTTGGCGCTGGCCGTTGCCGGATCCTCGGCGCGGAAGATCGCCAGCGTGCCGTCGCCGATCAGTTTCAGCACGTCGCCGCCGGCCTGCTGGATGGCGGTGATCACCGCCTCGGCGTAGTCGTTCAGCAACGGGATCACCTCGTCCGGCGTCGCGGTGTCGGTGATCTTGGTGTAGCCACGCAGGTCGGAGAACCACAGGACGGCGTCGATGCGGTCGGCGACGCCGCGCAGGATGCGGCCGCTCAGCACGCGCTTGCCGGCGTCGCGCCCGAGATAGACGTCGACCAGCGTGCTGGCCACGCGCGCAAGTGCTGTGGCTTTGATGGCGAGCGCCAGCGGCGGCACCAGACGGCGCAACGCCACCAGGCCGGCATCGCTGAAGCCCTCGGGATGGCGCGTCATCCAGGACGAGTAGACGCAGTCCATTTCGCCGATGGTGTTGTCGTCGGCGAAGCGATGGACGAAGACGAGGTAGTCGGTGTGGCCGGCATCCTTCATCTCCTGGATGGCCGGGAAATCGGCGGCATCGCCGAAGCCGATGCGCCGGCGCAGCTCCTCCTCGCCGGTCTGCAGGAGATGGAAGAACGGGCTGCGCTGCCAGGTTTCGGCCCCCTCGCCCTGGTCGCTGCGGCCATATTCGACCATGGCAGGGTCATTCGATTCGTCGTCGCGCCAGCGGAAGACGCGGCCTTCATGGACGGGATGCAGCGTGTCGATGAGGGCGAGCCCGCGCGACAGGGAGAGACCGGCGGCGCGGCACTTCTCGCAAAACTCGCGCAGCAGATCCTCTTCCGTCATGCCGGCGAGGCCGCGGCGAACCACCCAACCGGCGATACGGACGATATCGGTATCTTTCATGGACCCATATTTGTGTTGGCAGGCATTCCATCGTGCCCGAAGCTCGCGTGCAAGGAGAATGCCGAATGAGCGCTCTGCCGAATTGCCTCCTGATCGTGACCGCCGAAGTCGACACCGAAGTCGAGGCCGACTGGAGCCGCTGGTACGACGACGTCCATCTGCCCGATGCGCTCGCCTGTCCCGGCGTGCTCGCCGGCCGCCGCTATGTGTCCTCGGGCGAGATCGCCGAGAGCGAGCGCGGCCAGAGCAGGCGCCGCCGCGCCACGCTCTACACCACGGTCTATGAGCTCGCCTCGCCCGCCGCGGTCGAGACCAAGGAGTTCACGGCGATGCGCGGTTGGGGGAGCTTCGCCCCGCACGTGCGCTCGCAGACCCGCATCGTCGTCGGTCTCCGATAACGCCGAGCGCTAGGCCGGCACGCAATACCCATCGCGGCGCGGATCGCAGCCGCCGGTGAAGGTGCCGGTCTCAGGATCGACCGCCACGCCCTGCATGCCGCCCACCTTCATCGTCCAGTCGGGGCCGCTGGAGAGGTCGTGGCCGCGCTTGCGCAGCTCGGCATGGACGTCGGCTTCTACTCGGCTCTCAAGCAGGACGGCGCGGCCGTCGGTGAGCCGCGCGCGCGGCGCCTCGATCGCCTGCTGCAGTGGCAGGCCATAGTCGGCGTAGTGCACGAAGGCCTGCGGCTGGGTCTGCAAAATGCCGTAGCTGCCAGGTGTGCCCAGCGCCAGCACGGGCTTGTCGTCTTGCGTCACGATCGAAGGTGCGACGCAGACCGGCATGGCGTCGCCCGGCTTCACACGGTTGGGGCTTCCGGGGGTCACGTCGGCCCAGTAGAGGAAATTGTTGAGGCAGACGCCGGTTCCCGGCACGACGACACCCGACCCGAACACTGCACCGAGGCTCTGCGTCACGCAGACCATGTTGCCGTGCCTGTCGGCGATCGAGAACGAGGTGGTGTGGCCTTCGATGGCCCCGTTCCTTGGCGGCGGCGTCCACTGCTCGGTCGGACCGTCGACGGGTTTGCCGTCGCGCAAGCGGGCCCGCAGGCTCTCGACATGGCCCTCGGACAGGAGCTCGGCGAGCTTCTGCGGCGACGGCACGCCGTTGGCGATGCGGACTCCCGCGGCGATCCGGATGGCGCGCAGCACGGTGTCGACATGCTCGATGCCGTTGCGCGGCATTCTGGCGAGATCGAAGCCTTCGAGGATGCGCAAGGTGAGCAGATACTGGAAACCCTCGCAGGGTGGCGGCGGTACGTGCACGGTGCGACCGCGATAGGTGACCGATACCGGATCGATCCACTCCGTTTTGGCATCCATCAGATCGTCCATGGTGAGGCAGCCGCCCAGTTCGTCCAGCCGCTCGATCAGCTTCTTGCCCAGCGCCCCGCCGTACAGCAGGCCGGGGCCCTCGGCCGCGAGCGCTTCGAGCGTCTTGGCGAGATCGGGCTGCTTCAGCACGGCGCCCAGCGCCGGTTTGCCGCCGCCGATGCCTTCCAGATAGACGCGCGACCATTCGGGGTAGAGCTTGGACTGGCCGCGGAATTCCGGCGCGACGCCGCTGATCTCCTCGACGTTGAATTCGATCAGTGCGAAGCCGTCGCGGGCAATCGCGACAGCCGGCGCAAAAAGCTCGGGCAGCTTCTTCGTGCCGTAGGTGCCCACCATCTCGCACCAGCCGGCAAGATTGCCCGGCGCCCCGACGGGAATGGCGCCGCGCAGGATCTGCGCCCGCGTGTTCAGCCGATCGATCGGGAATTTGCGTGGAATCCTGGTCATGAAATTGAGCGAGCGCACGCGCTTCTCGGCCGCGACATAGCAGGTTGCCAAGCCCTGGCCGGCCAGGCCCGACATGTAGGGTTCGACGACGTTCAGCGCCGCCGCTGTGGCCGCTGCGGCGTCGAAGGCGTTGCCGCCGTTGGCCAGGATGCGCGCACCGGTCGCTGCTGCCAGTGGATGGGCCGCCGCCACCATTCCGTGACGCGATGTGATGGTCGGACGCGTGCCGTGCTGCAACATACTTCATCCTTCTCCCAGGGCTGGCGGATCGTGCCGATTAGACGCGGTCGCGGCCACAGCGAATTGCGCTAAGCTGCCGCGCAGGAGGAAACGGGCTCATGCGCAGACTGGAATTCGGCTGGTTCCTGCCGACCGCCGGTGACACCACGGCCTACGGCCTCGCGAGTGCGCAGGTCGCGCCCTCCCTGCCGCTGTTCGACAAGATCGTTACCGCCGCCGAGACGGCGGGCTTCGAATACATGCTGGTGCCGGTACAGACCGCCTGCTGGGAGGCGTGGATTTCCAGCGCCATGATGGTGGCGCGCTCGAAGTCGATGCGCATGCTGGTGGCGGCGCGGCCGAGCTACATCAATCCGGTGCTGCTGGCGAAGATGATCAGCACCTTCGACCAGCTCTCGGGCGGCCGCATCTGCATCAACCTGATCGCGGGCCAAAGCGAGGCCGAGAACGCTTCCGAAGGCGTCAAGTGGGGCAAGGAAGAGCGCTACGAGATCATGGACGAGGAGGTCTCGATCCTAAAGGCGCTGTGGACGACGCGCGGCCCGGTCGACTTCGAGGGCAAGTTCTATCAATTGAAGGGCGCGCAGATCCGGCCCTATCCACTGCAGCAACCCTATCCACGCTTCTATCTCGGCGGCGGCAGCAAGCAGGCCTGGGAGATTTCGGCCAAGCATTCCGACGTCCATCTCTTCTGGGGCGACACCTACGAGCGCATCCGCGCCAACATGGTGGAGATCAGGGCGATGGCGGCGCGCCACGGCCGCGAGAACGACATCGGTTTCGGCATGCGCCTGCAGGTCGTGTGCCGGTCGACCGAGAAGGAGGCATGGGACTTCGCCCACGGGTTGGTGGCCCATGCCAGCGAGGCGCAGAAGGCTTTCGTGAAGGAGCGCTTTGCCACTTCGGAAGCCAACCGTCGCGTCCGCGAACTGGCGGCGATCGGCGAGATCATCGAGCCGCATCTGTGGACCGGCATCACCCAGGTGCGGCCGGGCGCCGGCATCGCCGTGGTCGGCGATCCCGAGCAGTGCGCGGACACGCTGCAGAAGTTCATCGACCTCGGCTGCCATTCCTTCTGCCTGTCGGGCTACCTGCACGACGAGGAGGCGGAGCGCTTCGGCAAGTGGGTGATGCCGATCCTGCGCGAGCGCAACCGCGAGCGCATGCTCGCGGCCTGATGGCGCGCGCGGCACTGCCCGATGTCGGTGCCCGCCAGCTCGAGGCGGTGCTGGCGCTGGCCGAGTACGGCAGCTTCGTTGCCGCCGCGGCGCGGCTCAGGATTTCCCAGCCGGCGCTCACCCGCATGCTGAAACGGCTCGAGATGCAGCTCGGCGTGCGGCTGTTCGAGCGCAGCACGCGCCGGGTCCAGATCACGGCGGCGGGGCGCGAGTTCGCCGCTGTCGCCGAGCGCATGCTGAACGATCTCGGCATCACGGTGCAAAGCGTGCGCGAGGTGGCGCAGGAACGGCGCGGCCTCGTCGTGATCTCGTGCGTGATGTCGGTAGCGGTCGGCCGGCTGCCCCGGATGATCGCGGCCTATCGCGGCGACCGGCCGGGCGTCGAAATCCATGTGCGCGAGGGCGTCTATGCGTCGATCCTCGACGATGTGCGCAGCGGCGTCGCCGATTTCGGCATCAGCTATGTCGATGAACTGCCCGACTTCGCGGTCGGCACCGCCTTGGGCCGCGAGACTTTCCATGCCGTCGTGCCGGCCCGCCACAAGCTCGCCGGCCGACGCAGCGTCAGCCTGGCCGAGCTCGCCGCGCATCCGATCGTTGCCCTGCCCACCGAATCGCGCACGCGCCGCACGATCGATGCCGCGGCCGTGACGGCGGGTCTACAACTTCACCAGAGGGTGGTGGTGAACCAGATCGCGACCCTGCTGGCTCTGGTGGGGGCTGGTGTCGGTGTTGGCGTGGTGCCGGGAGGCGCCACCCGCGGCCCGCTGGTCCGCGGCCTGCGCTTCATTCCGCTGGCCGAGCCGAAGCTGGTGCGCCGCCTCGGCCTGATCGCCTTGCGCGAGCGCGAGCCCACGCCGGTCGCGTCAGGCTTCATGGCGTTGCTGCGCCGCGAGTGGCCCAAATCCGCTTGATGCTCATTGTGCAACAATCCCGCCTATCAGGTTGATCTTGGCATAGCGGCGGAGCCGGCTATTCTGGTCATGGAGGAAACCGTGCAGCTCGCGTCGAAGACCTACGAGGCCGACAGCATCTCGGCCGTCCAGGAGCTCTATCACAGCAGCGGCTGGACCGACGGCCTGCCGATCGTGCCGCCGACGGCCGACGCCGTAGAAGCCTGCCTTGACTGGGTGATGATGCCGCCAGACCAGCTGATCGGCATCGAGCCGGTGCGCGGGCTCGCCATCACCGCCGAGAAGCTCGCGATCAATGCCGTCATGGCCGGTTGCCTGCCGATGCATTTCCCGGTCGTGATCACCGCCTGGATGGCCATGATGCAGGACGAGTTCCTGATGCATGGCGCCACCGCCAGCACCGGCGGCTGCGCCGTCCTGGTCGTGCTGAATGGTCCCATTCGCCTCGAACTCGGCGCCAGCGGCACCTTCAATGCACTGGGCAACAGCGACCGTGCGACGGCCGTCATCGGCCGTGCGATCCGGCTCTGCCTGATCAATCTCATGGACGTGCGCACCGGCGTCATCGACCGCTCGACGCTGGGGCATCCCGGAAAGTTCAGCTACTGCCTGGCCGAGGACGAGGAGGATTCGTCATGGCTGCCGCTTGCCGAGCAGCGCGGCGTTCCCAAGGGCGCGTCGTCGGTGACGGTGATGGCGGCGGGCGCCCCGCGCCAGCTCATGAACGAATGGACGACCAAGCCGGAAGAGATCCTGGAGACCTTCGCCGCCGAGATGCGTGCCAACCTGCGGCATTACTCGATCCATCCCGGCAACTATGCGCTGATCGTTCCCAAGCAGCTGCGCGAGCACCTGCAGGTCGCGGGCTGGACCAAGACCGACATCGCCCGGTTCATCCACGAGCGGGCGCGCATTCACCGCCGCGAATGGGCCGAGGTCGGCAAGGGCGCGGTCGTGCGCGACCGCGGCGACAGCGTCTATCCGGCGATGGAATCGCCAGACCAGCTCCTGGTCATTGCGGCGGGCGGGCCGGCCGGCGGCTTCGGTGCCGTCATTCCGCCCTGGCTCGGCAACAAGAGCCACGCCGTCACATTACCCATCGGGGTCTGCGTCGATTGCGAACCGCCCAGAAGTAACGAAGAGGCATGAAATGACTTTCCGCGTTCTGGATCCCACGACCGAGAAGGTGCCTCCCGCCGGCAAGCTGGCGCCGCGCCTCGACACGCTCGAGGGCAAGACCGTCGGCTTCATCTCCAACGGCAAGGAGGGGACGAAGGGCTTCTTCCTGCATCTCGACCGGATGCTGCATGAGGAGTACGGCGTCGCCAAGGTCGTGAGCCGCACCAAGTCGAACTACAGCGCGCCGGCCGACAAGCACATCGTCGACGAGATCAAGGGCTGGGATGCCGTCGTCTCCGGCCTCGGGGATTGAGGCAGCTGTTCATCATGCAGTCTGCATGACTCAGTGACAGCCGAGCGCTTGGGCGTTCCCGCCTTCAGCGTGATGACCACCCGCTTCGTGAGTGCGGCCGAGATGATGAGCCGCGTGCTCGGCATGCCCGACTACGCCTTCGCCACCATCGGCCATCCGGTGAGCAGCGCCACCGACGACGACCTGCGCGCCATGGCCCGGACCGCGATCGAGCAGGGCCGCAAGCTGCTGCTACGGCCATAGAGCGGGTTTTCGGACGCAACCTTTCGTCGGCCCGGGCGTTGTGTTGACATGAAACCTATCGCCATCCTGGGCGTCCTTCTGATCGCGATCGGCGTCGCGGGCCTGCTGATCGCCAACATCTCCTTCACCGAGAAAACGGTGGTCGTCGATGCCGGTCCACTGAAGATCACGGCCGATCAGGAGCGCACTATCCCGATCCCGAGCATCGCCGGCGTGATTGCCGTGGTTGTCGGCGCGGGCCTGCTGTTCTACGGCCGCAAGGCCCGCAGCTAGGGCAATTCCAGCCGGACCGCGACGGCGGCGCTCGCGATCACCGCCGGGTCGTTGTTGTCAGGATCGGCGACGTCGAGGCCGCCCTTCACCACTTTCACCGTGACGATGCCGTGCGGCAGCGATGCGCGCACTTTTTCGACATCGACCTTGTCCGGCTGCTGCACGCCGATGGTCACGTCGACGAACATATCCGTCTTCGGATTGATCTTGAGCGTGCGGATCATCGCCAGCGAGGAATGGTGCAGGGCGTCCTGCACCGCGCGGAGGGCGGCCTTGGTGTAGTCGCCACCGTGCAGGTCGTTGCCGGTGCCGAGCTCGAGGATGACGCGTCTGGCGGCCATGGTGCCCTCCCGCTCAGAGGTCGAGCCGGACGACGGCCGCCGCCTGGGCGATCACCGTCTTGTCGGTGCCGGCTTCGTTGGCGATCTCGAGGCCGCCCTCGACCACGCTCACCGTGCCGGTGCCGTGCGGCAGCACCGCCAGCACCTGCTTGGTGTCGACCTGATCGGGCTTCGGCACCCCGATCAGCACCTCGACCTGCATGTCGTCGCTCGACTTGCCGAGCGCCGTGGCGACGGTGAGCGAGTTGTGCCACAGCGCATCGCGCAGCGCGCGGACGGCGGCCTTGGTGTAGTCGCCGCCGCGGATATCGGTGCCCATGCCGATCTCGAGGGCCACGCGCTTGAGCGCCATTGCCGCTATTTCCTCTTCTGCATGGCGTCGTAGCTCCACGGGCCGGCACCTGCCGCGGCGATGTAGAGGAACACGAAGCAGTAAAGCGCCGCCAGTTCGCCGCCATTGAGGATCGGATAGAAGCCGCGCGGCGCGTGGGCGATGAAGTAGGCCACGGCCATCAGGCCCGACAGCACGAACGCCGTCGTGCGCGTGAACAGGCCCACGATCAGAAGCAGGCTGCCCACGATCTCGATCACGCCGGCGATGCCCGACAGGGACACCAGCTCCAGCTTGGCGAACATCGGCACGACCGGAATCTGGAAGTGCTTGGCGGTGCCGTGCTGCAGGAACAGCAGCCCGGCCATGATGCGGAGCACGCTGAGCAGGCGCGGCGCCCATGCCGCAGCGATCGCATCGAGATTCATCGTGGTGACTCCCCCGTAAGCTGACGACTCATGAGCCGACGACTCACAAGCAGATGACCGGCGGTCATCTTGCCGGCGACATCGCGCGACGACAAGCGACACGCCCGTAAGCCGCTCACCGTTTGGTGCGTGCAACCGGCTCGGGCGGTCCCGGAGGATGCTGCGGCGGCGGCGGAACATCCTCCGGGGCGCCCGGCTGCGGCAGCTCGGGAGGAATAGGCTGAGGCTTCGCCGGTTCGGGCGGCACGACGGGCACGTCGGCGGGCACCGCGGCAGTCAGATCGGGCATCACGAGACTCTCCTGAACGCGCGAAGGAATGCCCGCTTCAGGCGGGCATTCCGACGTCTGCGAAAGACGACACCGTTATTCGCGGTTGTCGTCCTGATCCCTGTCGACTTCCTGGCCAGGCTTCTGGTCCCGCTTCTGCCCCGGCTTCTGGCCGGGCTGCTGGTTCTGGCGCTGTTGCTGCTCGCGTTGCTGCTGCTCGCGCTGCTGGGATGGCGTGCGGTTGTTGGGGTCGTTCATGGCGTCCTCTCCATGTTCGATGACGACCGGATTGTCGCCGTCCCGAGGACAACGTTCCGTCGCGGGAATGGGTTGCGCGACACTCCGTTGACCTGTTGGGCCCCGCCCGGGGATGGCCCGCCGGCGCTACTTCTCCGGTCCCGACCTGGCCGCGCCGGGCCGGGTGCCCGGATAGGTCGCGGTGAAGCCGAACAGGTCGACCAGGGCGTTGGGCATCATCACCTTGTCGAGGTCTTCCAGCCCGGCCGTCGTGGTCGGCTTCAGCCCGAGCGCCAGCGCTCCCTTGGGCGATTTCCAGTCGGCCACGAAGGAGGCCACGGCGTCGAGCGCCTTCAGGGTCGGCGGCCCCTGGACGGCGGCGAAGCCGGCGAGCGCGCCCAGCGCGGTGGCGACCAGTTCCTCGGGCTTGAAGCCTTCCTCCTTGGCCATCGCCGGCAGCACCTTGGCGATCAGCCCCGAATCGTCGATCGTGAGCGAGGCGGTGCGCAGCTTGCCGTCGTCCATGGCGCTCGACTTGTCGCTGATGCCGTCGACCACCAGTGCCATCACGAACTTGGCCTGGCCGCGCAGGTTCACTTCCAGCGTCTTGAGCGTCAGCACCTTGTCCTTGCCGTCGATCGCGTAGTCGAGCGCGATGTCGACCGGCACCTTCGGGACCCCGTAGGGCGCCAGAGCGGCGAACATCTCGTCGTCGCCCGTCATGCCCTCGAGTTTCAACTTGGCGAAGCGCGGCGCCTCGTCGTCCTTGGCGTCCTCCTTCAGGCGGTCAAAGTCGAGCGCGTCGACCGCGACCTTCTCGATCCTGATCGTGCTCTCCTTCTCGCCGGTCGCTTCATTGGCCGGTATCACGGCGACCACGTCGGTCAGCACGAAGCCCGAGGTGCCGACGGCGGTGCCGCTCTTGTAGGTGAAGCTTTTGAGTTCGAGCTGCGGCTTCAGCTCTTTCTCGAAGCGTTGCAGCCCGTCCTGGGCCCACGCCGTCGCGGCCAGCCCGATCCCCATCAGCGCCACGCCCAGCCCCGCCCAAATACTCCGCATCGAATGTCCCCCGTTGAATGACGCGGGACCCTAACACCGGGCTCATACGGCCGCGAGTCAGTGGGACAATACCTGCCGTCACCACCGGGCCTTGAAGGCGGCCCCCAGATCCTTATCCCATGCGGCTTCCGGCGGGGTGCCGGGCATCGTCCCGTGGGACGCCAACTGACTCGTTTCAAGTCGTCGCGCACGCTTCAGCACACGCCCCAGAACCCGGCGGCGCAGATCCCGGCGGCGCGGCCGGGACGCCACGATCTCGGCCCACAGGGCGGCGAACTCCGGATCCTCCAGCTTCCAGCGATAGGCCGTGCCGCGGTTGAGGTTCGCGCGGCCGGCCGCCAGGCTGGCGTTGGCGCCGAGCAGCAACTCACACAGGAAGACGACGCGCTTGTCGTCGCCGGCGGGGCGGAAGGGCGGGACGGGGCTCATCGGAAAACCTCCTTTCGGTTCCGGAGTAGGATTTATAGGAATAGGAATATAGTGTCAATAGGCCTATCTTGAGGGTCTACCCGCGCCGATGCCGTCATTTTGCTGGTGCCGGCCAGGGGATAGAGTTGCCGGCATGAGTCATTGCCCTTGTCCGTGACCCGCGCCCTGCCGCCGCTGCGCAGCGTCACGACCGGCCTCTACCTGATCACCGCCGTCTGCGGCCTGGTCGATGCGGTCTGCTTCCTGGCGCTGGGCGGCGTCTTCGCCGAGATGATGACCGGCAACCTCCTGCTGCTGGCGCTCTCGCTGGGCACCGGCGGCACGCTGGGCGACAGCGCGCGCTACGTGCCGGCGATCCTGGCCTTCGTCGCCGGCGCCCTGCTGGGCGGCCGCCTGCTGCGCGGCCCGCAGAAGATGCAGGAGCGCCGCATCGGCTTCGCCGTCGAATGGCTGATCCTGCTCGGCGCCACGGCGGTGGCCTGGCTCAGCCAGCCCGACGACCGAACACCGCGGGCATGCTCGTCGTCGCCCTGCTCGCGCTCGCCATGGGGCTGCAGAACGCCATGGTCCGCGTGCACGGCGTGCCCGACCTCGCCACCAACGTGATGACGGTCACCTTCACCGCCATCTTCGCCGACTCGCGGTTTGCCGGCGGCGACAACCGGAACTGGACCCGCCGCCTGACCTCGGTCGGCCTGTTCTGCCTTTCCGCCGCGACAGGCGCCGCCTTGCTGAGGTTCGGCGTCGTGTGGCCGCTGCTGCTCGCCAGCGTCCTCTTCGGCGTCGCGATGATCCCGCTGGTGTTCGGCGTCGACCGGGCGAAGTAGCCGGCCGGGATCCGCCGTTCGGGCAGGCTTTGGCCCGCCGCCGACCGGCCCGCCCGAGGATCTCGCCGCGCACCTGCGCACCGATTCGGCCAAGTGGGAAAGATCATCAAGGAGCAGGGGATCAGTTCGAGTAGGGCGATCACGAGCCGCCTACTCGGCACTAGCCCAGGACGGCCGCGATCTTCCTTGCCACTGGTTTCTAGTCGGCCGTCGTGACAGTGCCCTTCGAATCGACCATCAAGAGCACCGCGGTCTTGCCGCGCAGCGCTTTGGCATGCCAAACGCCGTTGTGTCCGCGAAGGATCTGCACATCCTTGTAGCCGTCGGCGTTGATGGCGGCCCGCGCGGCGCTCTCGTTCGATTCGTCACCCGTCGCAGAGTTCGCTGAAAGGCCACCTTCGGCCTTGGCGTAGGCGTCGCTTGTATCGTCGAGCGGCAGAGCCACCGGCTTGCGGAACCTTGCCTGCAGCGGCACAGGCGCCTGTCGGATGTCGACTGAAGCGTTGCGCAAGACAGGCGGGGGAGAAGGCTGGCCGACGGGCTTGGCGAGGGGATCGGAAAGCAGCGCTTTGACGGGCAAAGGCTTTTCGGGAACCGACAGTTTCGCCGTGGGGGCTTGCGAGGTTGCCGTTAGAAGATGGGCGCTAGCGGCGCCGGTTACCAGAAGCGCTGCCGTCGCCAGAAGAATGCTGCGTTTCATGATCGCCTTCCAGGGACCAAGACATCTTGGCCACGTCGCAGTAACGCGGCACATGCCTAAAGGCTCCCCGCTGCCAGCGCGCGACCTGCCCGCAGCCTTTTCGCGTCAATGCCGGCATGAAAGCGTTGATCTCGCGGGCCCCTCCGCAACCTTCCAACTTTTCCGGCGTTGCCAGCGCAGGTTAATGCGGGAGCACTGGCAAAGGAGCGCTGGCAATGAATTCGATCGTCTATCTCGTCGGCCTGGTCGTGATCGTGATGTTCATTCTGTCCTTCATCGGCCTGCGTTGAGCTGAACAGAAAATCCCCAGAGGTCATCCATGGCTACCATCGTCGAAGTGTCCGAAGGCGACGTCGCTGCGCGTCCTGCCCGCTTCTCCTACCTCGAATGGGGTCCCGTGATCGCCGGTGCCTTGGGCGCCGCGGCGATCTCCCTGGTGTTCTTCACCTTCGGCTCGGCGCTCGGCCTCTCGGTCGTGTCGCCCTATCCCTACGCCGGCATGTCGGTCACCCTCCTGCTGGTCCTGACGGCCCTGTTTGCCGCCGTGGTCCAGGTCGGCAGCTTCGCGGCCGGCGGTTACCTCGCCGGACGCATGCGCACCCCGTGGCTCGGCGGCGTCGAGTCGGAGCGACAGTTCCGCGACGGCAGTCACGGCTTCGCGGTATGGGCGGTGGGCATCCTGATCGGCGCCTGTATTGCCGTGGCCGGCGCCGGCATCGCGCTCAGGACAGCCGTCCAGACCACCGCGACCCTGTCGGCGGGCGCCATCGCCGGCGGTGGCGCGGCGATGGGGCCGGCAATTGCCGACCGCGTCTCGACCCAGCCTTCCGACGTGGCGATCGACCTGCTGCTGCGGCCGGCGCCCGGTCAGATGGCGCATGGTCAGATGGCGGCTCGACGTGCGCAAATGGCGCCGGCACCTGAGGCCCCGGCAGCCGCTGCACCAGCGACACCGCCCGCCGCCGGCACCACGCAAACCGAGACTGCCACCACGACCGACCCGAAGCCCACTGTTCCCGCGACCACCGGCGGCCCGATGATGGGCGAGGGCATGCGTATGGAAATGCGCCGCACGCCGCGCGGCGAACTCCAGGCGCCGCTTGCGCGTGTGTTCACGACCAGCCTCGCCGGCGGCGGCACCCTGGCGCCGGCCGATCGCACCTATCTCGCCGAGGTCGTGGCACGGCAGACCGGCCTGCCTCAGGCCGAGGCCGAGAAGCGTGTCGATGAGGCATACGCCGCCGCGCAGGATGCCGAGGCCAAGGCGCGTGCCGCCGCAGACAAGGCGCGCAAGATGACGGCCCTCGCGGCGTTCCTTGCGGCAGCTACCCTGGTGATCGCTTGCGCGGCAGCCTGCGTCGGCGCAGCAGCCGGTGGTCGTCATCGCGACGAGCAGGTCGCTGCCCGGATGTTCGGCAACCGCCGCTTCTGGTAGCCGACGGATCCTGCAACGCCCGGTCCCGTCAGGGACCGGGCGCTCCCCTGTGGTCTTTGGGTGACCATGTCGCCATCCCCCGCGTCCCGCCGACCCATGAGCTAAGGGTGGGTGGCTAAGGGTGAGGGTGTCGCCGCATGGAAACCATTCAAAGACATAAGGGAGGATCGTCGATGATCTTGGGCTTTGCCGGTTTGCCTTCGCAGTCTGTCGGTCGGGGCGGGAAGCGCGCCGACATTCACCGGGCCTCCAGTACGCTCGAGTCGATGCGCTACTCGGTCGAGCAGAAGGCGGAGGTGCACGCGACCCTGGAGGCGATCCTCGATCGTCTCGACGGGATGACACGGGGGCCGGATCCCTGGGAGGAGACGTGCCTGGTTCACGCCCTCAATTTCCTGGAATCGGGCCTTTACGACCGCGCCCTCAAGGAACTGGATGAATGCGTCCTGCCGGCCGGCGAGCGATCGCCCTGGCGGGAGCAACAGATCAACAGGAACCCTCGACGCTACTCGGTGGGCCGCCTCCGGGCACGACTCGACGGTGTGAAGGCGGCGATCAGGTAGGATCAAGGTCGAGCAGGAACCGCGGCCTTGGTCGGATCGCCGAGCGTCTTGTTGAGCGCGACCGCCTTGGCGGCGAGGCGGCGGGCGGTGAAGGCGTCGACGGTCGTGCCCTTGGCGATCTCCAGCGTCGCCATTTCGAACTTTCCGCCGGGTTTCAGCCGGGGCTCGATCAGGCGCAGGCGCTGGCCGCGCCAGAAGCTGAACAGCACGCGCTCTTCCTCGGCGCGGATCAGGAGCACGGGGCCGCGCGCGAAATAGACGAGATGGCCCCACTTGATCGCCTCGTCCAGGGTCGCGGCCGAGCGAACGGCCGTGCGCAGCATCTCGACGCAGTCGCGGCGCCAGCCTCGGAGCGCGCTCACGTAGGAATCGGGGGTGGCGTCTGGAATGGCGGCAGGGGCGGTCTTCTTCATCATCGCCAGTCCCTACGACACAGTGAGCAGGTAGCGCGCCAGGATGCCGCCGCGCTGGGGCGGCAGCAGCGTGGGCGCTGCGTACAATTTGACGGTGACCGCGCAGCCTTCCGCGTCCGATGCGTTGGCGAGGGTGGCGAGCTTCGCGAAATCGGCGGCGGTGTAGCCCGCCTCCGTGAGCAGGGGCGACACCGCCTGGTCGGCGGTCTGCGGCGGCGCGGCCGGCCGCGCCTTGCCGTTGAGGTAGGCCTGTTCCTGCGCCACCAGGGCGCGCTTGAAGAGGGTGGCGCCGGCGCTGTCCAGGCGGGTCGGATCCTGAAGTCCCTCCAATCCGAATTTCTTGCACAGGGCTGCGTTGGTGATCTGCAGGTGCTTCACGAAGTCCAGCATGGCCTCGATGGCTTTGAGGGCGGTCGCGTCGTCGGCGCTCCTGAGGGCGGGAACGATCAGGTTCTGGCGCACCTCGGCACCCACGACGTAGGTGCGCAGCGGCCCGCTTTTCGTCGGGCTCCGTAGTTCGGCCTCGATGGCGTCGCGAAACCTGGCTTCCAGCGCGGGATTTTCCTTCAGCACCAGGCCGACCAGCGGCGCTTCGCGGACGACCCGCAGCGCCTGTTCGGTGGCCGTCGCGTTGTCCGACGACGCAAGATATCTCAGGCCGACGCTGGCCACGGCCGCCGACAGGCCGCCCGCGGCGACGATCGCCACGACCTGCAGGACCCGCCCCATGCCGGCCGGCTTCCGGCCGTGCAGGAAGGCGCCGACGCCGACGGCTGCAGCAACGCCGATGATTATGCCCCAGGTTTCCATCAGCCCCTCGTGCCCTCCGTGCCTAGGTGCCGTAGGGATCGCTCTGGCGGACGTACTGCCGTTCGGCGGCCATTAGGACCAGGCCGAAGGTCACCACCAGCACGCAGACGGTGCTGAAGTAGAGCCCGTAGCCCCAGGCGATGTCGGCGGTCTGCTGATCGACGATGTCAAACCAATCGAGGCCGAGCAGCGCCACGCGGATCAGGCGGGTGGCGGCAATGCCAGCAAGGGCCGCGGCGGCGATGCGGCGGCTCTGCAGGCCGTCCCGGCGGCCGCCGCGCCAAGTCTCCCAGGCCGTCGCCAGCGCGAGGCCGCCGACGAACAGCGAGAACACGAGCGACTGGGCGCGCAGCGCGGCGCCCATCTGCCAGCTCAAGGTGACCAGGAACACGAAACCGCAGGTGATGGCGGTGGCGACGATCGCCATGCGCAGCGGCGGCGCCTTGTCGCCGTTGAAGCGGCGCATGCTCACCCACATGGTGGCGAAGCTCGCGACGCAGAGCGCGTCGGCCATCACGAAGACGACGGCCGAGGTCTCCGGTCCGCGCAAACTGAACAGCAGGGAGCCGATGCTGCTCAGTACCAGGGCGGCGGCCCAGCTGCGCAGCGCCACCACGCTGCGGTAGCGATACCAGGCGAGCAGCGACACACCGGCGGCCACCAGGGTCGTGAAAACGTTGACGAGGTCGAGCGTGAGGGGGTGCAGATGCATCGGCGCCGCCAGTCTACGCGCGCACGACTTCTTCGGCCATCGCGGTGTCGACGCAGGCCTCGAAGGCGATGTCGCGCGACAGCGCCCCCGACGCGCGCATCGCGGCGTGCAGGCGGTCAAACCCTTCGCGGCGGATGACCGGGTCGGGGCCCCAGAGGCCCAGCGCGCGGTAGCGATCGATGCAGGCGGCGAAGAGGGGCGTCGCGAGGTCGGGGAAGTAGCCCTTCAGGAGGCCGGCGATCTCGACGGCCGGTGTCCTGGCGAACCACTGCAGGGTGCGATGGATGGCCCGCGTCATGCGCCGCAGCTCGTCGGCGCGCCCGGCGAGGACATCGCGGCGCGTCACCAGGGTGGTGTAGGCGGTGAGGCCGCGGGTGGCGGCGGCGTTCCAGAGGTGGCCGGCGCCCGAGGCGATCAGCCGCTCGGCGTAGGGCTGGAACACCTGGATCGCGTCGAGCGAGCCCGCGGCAAGGGCCGCCTCGTTCTCGGCCATCGTCCTGTCGTCGATGCGGTCGAGCTTGGCCGGATCGACGCCGGCCTGGCGGAGATCGTTCGCGAGGCAAATCCAGGGCGTCGGCACTTCCGAGACGGTGGCGAAGCGGATGCCCTTCAAGTCCGCGAAGCGGAAGTCGGGCCTGGGCCTGGCGCCGATGACGAAGAACGGATCGCGCGCCACGACATCGCAGAAGCAGACGAGATCGCAGCCGGGCTCCTGGTCGTGCAGCATCATGACGCGCAGCGGCCCGCCCCACATCACGTCGACCTCGCCGTCGCGCAGCACTTTGACGGCAGCACCGGGACTGGGCGAGGGGATCATCGCCACCTCGACGCCCGCGGCGGCAAAGGCGCCGGTCGCCTGGGTGGCATAGAAGGGTGCGTAGAACAGGGCGCGGAAATTCTCGGACAGCCTGATCGTCATGGCCTGCGACCTCTGCGGCTATGATAGCGTCATCAGGACCAAGGGAGGAATGAATGGCAGCGCCAAAAGCAGCACAGGGAATCGCTCCGGGCTTTTTGCCGGTCCGGCCGGAGTGGCTGGCGCAGCATCATGAAGCGGCGCTCGAGCCCGGGCTGCCGATCGTCGATCCGCACCATCATCTCTGGGATCGTCCCGCCGACAGCTACCTGCTGCCGGACCTGATCGGCGATACCGGCAGCGGCCACAACATAGTGGCCACGGTGTTCGTCGAATGCCGGGCGATGTATCGCGCCGATGGCGAGGAGACGCGTCGCTCGCTGGGCGAGACCGAATTCGTGAACGGCATCGCGGCCATGAGTGCCAGCGGCGGCTACGGGGCGACCAGGGCCTGCCTCGGCATCGTCGGCAACGTCGACCTGCGCTTCGGCGATCGCGCCAAGGCAGCCCTCGAGGCCCACGTCGCGTTGGCCGGCGGCCGCTTCAAGGGCATCCGCAACGTCTCGCCCTGGCATGCGAGCGGCTTGCGCGCCAGTTCGGCCACGCCGCCCGAAGGCCTGCTGCGCGACGCGGAGTTTCGTCGCGGCTTCGCGGCGCTGGGCGCGCTTGGCCTCAGCTTCGATGCCTGGCTGCTACACACCCAGCTCGACGACCTGATCGATCTGGCGCGCGCCTTTCCCGGCACCAGCATCGTGCTCGACCATGTCGGCGGCCCGATCGGCATCGGCCCCTACGCGGGCCGTCGTGCGGAAGCCTTCGCCGAATGGAAGCCGAAACTGTTCGAGCTCGCGCGCTGCCCCAACGTCACGGTGAAGCTGGGCGGCCTCGGCATGCATCTGGGCGGCTTCGATTTTCCCGAACGGCCGAAGCCGCCGACCTCGGCCGAGCTGGCGGAGGCGTGGAAACCCTATATCGACACCTCGGTCGAGGCGTTTGGCGCGGAGCGGGCGATGTTCGAGAGCAACTTCCCGGTCGACAAGGGCATGTGCGGCTACGCCGTGCTGTGGAACGCTTTCAAGCGTCTGGCGGCGGGCTGCTCGCTCACGGAAAAGACGGCGCTGTTCAGCGGCACCGCGGCGCGGGTCTACAAGCTGGCGCCGACGTAGGACGCGATCCACAAAAGTGAAGGCGGCGATCACATTTTTCAGGGCGCCGCAGATATGCGTTGCAGTGCCATCGTCGATACAGGCAAAGGCTTTGCCTGGGCGGACAGTCGTGACATCGTTGTCAATGTCGCGGGAGCGCCGACCCCGCAGGATGGGGGGGGACGAACCATGGCAGCGACGCTTGCTCCGGCGCCTTTCGGCGCCAAGGAGATCTTCCGGTACGCGCGAATCAGACAGCCTAGGATCATCGACATCGTCCTGCGTGCGCGAGGTTCATCCCGCCTCAAGGCGATAGTCGACAGGCCCGCCGCGGAGCGCGCGGCCTGGGCGCGTGACCAGATCAAGTCCGACCAGGCTGTCCGCAGCGAGGCGGATTTGCGATTCGACTATTTCGCCCACCTTTCGATCAAGGCGCTGCCCGTCGACCGGTTGCCGTCGCGTAAGGTCGTCCGCGACCCAATCGCGTTCGCCAGTGCCGGGTTCGATTCGGACAAGAACCGCCGTGCCGACCTCGACAACTGCCTGGCCTCGCTGTTCGCCTTCAAGATTCTGCGGGACGAAGAAAATGCCGCTGCGGTGGGTCGGCTGCTGAGGTTCGTGGAACTCTTTCCCGAACTCCACCGTGTCGACGAAGAGCGCGACTATCCGAATGCGGTGCTGACCAAGATCGAAATCAAGGCACCAGCACCGCCGCCGCCGCACGACCGACAGCCTGGGGTCGCCCGCGAACTCGCGGCGGACGTCGGAAAATTGGCCCGCCATGTCGAGACCCTGTGGGCAGCGCGCAACAAGCGCCTGGCGACCCAGCGAGCGGAACTCAACGAGCGCTACCGGCAAATCATGACTATGCCGCTCGTGGACGCCGGCACCGCCAAGACAAGTACGGCCAAGGGCAAGCGTGCGAAGACCAGCGCCCGCACGTCGTCTCTCCTGTCGGCCCGCATCAAGGAGCGCCGGGACAATCTGGTCGCGCTGCGGGCGGATTATCGGACGTCAACCAACGCCTTGACGCTCGGAGCCGTGCTCGACATGCCTCCGAAGCAGCTTTCCGGCAACGCCACCGCCGCCGCCAAACTTGTAGTCGTGCAACGTGAAACCAAGGCGCTCCTCGAAAAGCACGGCATCGAGGCCGAAGCCTTTGTCGAGGTGTACCAGCAGGTCGTCGCCAAGGCGGACGCGCTCGGCGTCAAGGCCAGCACGGCGGCCGACACCGACTGCTACGCGGAGAACCCGCGCCTGATGTTCGGCGACACGGTCCGCGTGCTGGGCCACGCCGACCTGGTCCGGGTCGACGAGACGTTCGTAGAGTACAGCGTCGGCGAGATCAGCTACGTCGAGAACATCCTGCCCGGCGAGATCAAGAAGCGCGAAGTCAAGAGCACCAAGTACTTCGAGGAAGTGACCGAGACTACGATCGAGGAGACCAGCGACACCTCAAGTGAATCCAGCGTCACGACCAAGCAGGATCTCGGTTCCCAAATCGCCACGGAACTCGCGGCCCACATGAACAGTGAGAGCTCTGTTTCCGCGAGCGGCTCCGGCGGCGGGACGATCGGTGTGGTTGATTTCCAGGGCGCCGGACAAGCCGCCGCCAGCCTCAATGTCGGGGTCGATGCGAACCTGACAACTGAGAATACCTCGAATTTCTCCCAGGAGATCATCAGCAAGGCGATCGAGAAGACGAAGTCGAGTTCGATCGAACGGCGGCTGACGCGGTCCTATTCGCTGCACGAGACGTTGCACAGCCACAGTGTGGACAACACCTTGGGGGACGACATCAAGGCGCGCAACGGCATCTACTGTTTCCTCGACAAGCACGTGTGCCTGACCGAGACCGTGTACGGCAAGCGGCTGTTCGTCATGGCGAACCTGCGCTTGCCTGGCCGTAACCTCCTGTGTGAGCGCGAGCAGCGCCTGCAGCTTGGTCTCAGCGAGCTGGGACAGCGTCCACAATTCGATATCACGGTCGACCAGATCCAGCCCGACACCTACAAGACGCTGGTCGGGCAGTTCAAGGCGTCGAACGTTTCGCCGCCGCCGCCGCCGATCCAGACGATTGCCAAAACCTACAAGACCGACAACACCAACGCCAATGCCGAAAAGCAGGGTATCGACCCGAAGAAGGTGGCCGATGCGCTGACCCCCTTCTTCGAGCAGTACAAGCGCTTCCTCATCACCGACAACATCCGGTTGCCGGACGGCTACGAGGTCCGCGAGGTAACGGCGACCATCAACCATGGACGCAACGGGATCAGCGTTCCGGCGCACCTGCCGCTGAAGTTCGTCGGCGCAGCGTTGGGTGCCGGCTTCACATTGGCGAGCAGCGCAAGTCTTGCCAACTATGCGTCGTTTGTGACGGTGCCGCTCGCGCTTTACCAGTTCGAGTACGGCATATCCCCGTTGCTCCACTACAACACCGACTCGTCAAATGTTTCGTTGTGCCTTGGCAACGAGACGCAGGACTCGCCGTACTTCTTCTTCGAACCCGAGTTTCTGATGGACGAGATCCTCAATGCATTCGGGAGTTTTCTGCAAAATGCGCCAGATCTGCTGGCCACCATCGAGATCAGCGCCGGGGAACTGCTTACTCAACTCAAGAACAAGGCTGCGGAGGTGCCGGACAAGGTCCGCGACGTCGTGCAGGACGTAATCAACAAACTGATCGAGAACGTCAAGAACGCCCTGAGCAACGTCAGCATCCGCGGCTCCATCAGGCAGGGATTCCGGGCGACATTCAACGATCTGTCGGCAAGCCTGGTAGACGCCCAAAAACTCATCGATCTCGGGACGGGTCTGGGTGACATGTTCGAGCCGCTGAAGGCCTTCATCACCGGTGTGATCAATCTTCTTCGCGAGGGAATGCAGAACGCGCTCATCGACTTGTTCGCGTTCGTGGCGTCGCTGTCCGAAAATTCACAGGTGCTGCCGTTCGGCAACGTCGCCGGCATCCGAGGCGAGCTTCCACTTTCCGTCAACGCCGTTGCGATCCATCCCGGGATCACGATCAACGTGGTAGCATCCTTGTCGCGCAGCGACGAGGCGCTCGACAAGTGGCGGCTCGAGACTTTCGACGCTCTGTACCAGGCGTACCTCCAGCAGCTCGCCGACTACGAGACCAAGGCAATGATGCTAAGCAAGGTTGATCGCGTTGCTCGATCGCCCGCAACCCTTCGCAGGGAGGAGGTGATCGCGATGAAGGAGCTGGTCCTCCACGCGTTGAACAACCTCCACGGGCCGGCTGACAGCGAATACAGCTTTGACAGGATCAATTTTTTCGAGAACGCACTCGATTGGGGAAATATGAGCTTCCGGCTGTTCAATTACGGCCCGAACGTTTCCGAGCTCGAGAAGGAGAAGCGCGGCGTGTTCGGCGGCATTGACGACCGGCGCCGGGCGTTTCTCAAGGCGGGGTGGGCCCAGGTGTTGATCCCAGCCCAGGCCGACCTGCGCCTCGAGCAGAAAGTGGGTCAATATTTCGTTGACGGCACGTTCGACCTCGAAAGCGGCTTTGGCATCGACGAGCTGACCGCCCTTTATCAGGAGCTGATCAACGACCGGGCGCGGATCGCCAACGGACCGACGCCGCAGCCGATCGGCCACGAGGTGCTGCCGACTGACTTCATCTACATATCGGAGGAACTCCCGGTCAACGATAGGTCGCCGTGCGGACTTCCGATCGCGTAAGCAGTGATCGCCCGTGAAGGTCCGGCCCCTAGAGTTCAGTGCAAAGAAGGACCCGGAGTCGCTCGAACTCTCGACGGGTCCTGGACCGGAACCGGAGCCGCCCGACGATGCTCCGCGTGTCACGGTGATGTTCGCACCGCCGCCACTGGTCGAGGGCGGTAAGGCGGGCGCGCCCCGTGAATACGATTTTGTGGTCGCCGAGCCCAACCTCGCCCTGGCGATGGAGCGCACCGTGCGCGCGATATACGTGCTTTATGGTTCAGCCGGCCTAGCCAGTTTTTGGCAGCAACTCCCAGTGGCGCGCCATACCGGCGGCGCACCCGCGGGCGGCCAACGCGAGTGGAGCGAGGACGACAGCGCGGTGGCGCTACGTGACGAGTTCACGAAGCAGAGCGAAGTATTGTACAATCGAACAGAGCCCGCGCTCGAGATCATTCGTCGTACGGCGACCGCGGTGGCCCTCGAGCGTGTGCTGGAAGCCAGGCGCGTGCTCGACGGCGAGCGCCAGCGGTACGTCCTCGGTGGCGCACTTGTCGGCCGCCCCGAGGAGCAGACCCTCAAAGGCAAGGGACTCGATGGCCTCGTAGTAGTGCTGATCGCGATCGACGCGAGCCGGCGCGCCGTTCGTGCCTCGCAGCAGCGTCTACGCCGAGAGGAGATGACCGCTCGGCGACGCGAGGTGAACGAGGGGCGCCTCTACGGTTTGGTCGGCATAGGGAAACGGCCCCGATACTCGAATGCGATGGGGCGCGATCTCCGAACTCTCATCCACGCCAATCCCATAAAGGTCGCCAACGACGACGTCCTGCAGCATCAGACGTCTTTTCTGACCTGGGTGGACGGCATGGCTTCCCGCTACCCGGTCCTTCATCGGATCTGGAGTGCGAAGGAAATCGAGGAAGTGATTGACGAAGCATTGCGTCGCAAGGAGGACCCTGCTCTCGCGCTCAAGAGATCGACGGCATTGCGCAACCTAGTCATCAGCGCCCTTGCCACGACCAAGGCTGCTTCAGATCGGGTCATGCTGCAGGTCAAGAAGCCGGAATTTGATCCATGGAGATATCCGCCGCTGGTCGACGAGGCGCTGCGCCGGCTCGGCGTGCCGCCGGTGACCGTCGAAGGCCAGGCAGCGGACGAAAAAGTCGCCGCCGCAGATTCGCATTGGATATCCGATCTCAGCGCGACCTGCAGCAATTTCGAGATGGCGGCATCCACATTGGGTATGGCGCCGCCGATCCTGATAACGGCCGCGACCGTCAACCTACTCCTGGGCGCCGCCGACTGGTTTCGCGAGACATGGCGAGATGAGGAGGATCGCGACGCCTTCAACTGTTCGTTCAATCCCGCCGAGAGCTTCGCGGCGGAGCCGTCGTCGACCATCTGGTCGGTGGTCGCGCTGGCCCTCCTGTTGCTGCAGGCGGCCGACTTTGCCCTGCTTGTTGTCTAGGACCGCCGACAATGGCCCGACGGAATCCCGCGAAACGATCCAGATCGAGAAGGCGCCTGCCGACGTTCATGCACGGCTCGAGCAACCGAATTCCGGTCGGCGCCTACCGTCACATCTTTGACCACATACCGGCCGACGCCGCCGACGGCCACGCCTTACTCAAGCGTTTCCTGTCGGCCGCGCGCGCCAGCGATATCAGTCACACCGAAGGGGCTCGGGCAGCCGCGGAATTGCTGGACTGGGTTGGCGCGCAGAAATGGGACTCCAAGATCGCGGCAAAGTTCGAGACCGAAGTTGCCCAGCAGTTCCTGAGCGGAAGGTACGCCCGTGCGGTGATCAACCCTCAACTCGCCAACCTCGTGAAAGCGGTCGAGAAGCTGGATCCAAGGGCGGCGGACGAGGCATGGCGCCGCCTGGAGGCACACCTGTGGCGTCTCGGCTCGTCCGGGGATCACGTTGCGTTTCGGGCCTTCATGCGACTGCACGACAGCCTCGGCCCAGGAGATCCGGGATGGAAGAGGGTTGTCGAGCGGCTTCAGAAGAATCCCGAGAAGATCGCGGAGGAGGGGAAGAAGTTACGCGATGCGATGCGCAGGCTCGAAGACATGGCGGAGAGCCCGGAACGCACGGCACTTCTCGACACTGTCAAGTCGGCGCGCGGGATCCAATCCAGCATCAAGGGCATGCTATGTGAGATCTATGCAGCGCGGTGGCCGCCTCTGCAGCGCGCGGTCAAGGAGTCACTCGATGACGCCCGAACTGTCGCCCACAACCTTGGTGGAAACTGGGAGGCGCTGCATGTCGTCGGCGACATCAAGATCAACGGCAAGGACGCCTACGATCAGGCGGTGATCCTTGTGAATTGGCACGACAATTCCGTCATTGTCCACACCGCCGTGCAGATCAAGGCCGAACGCGGCAAGCTGTCGGTATTCGAGCAGCTCGGGAATGACATAAGAAGGGAAAGGGTCGACGTGTCGAAGTTGCCGGCCGCTATGAACGAGGCCGCTTCCGGGCGCGTCACCGGCCCAGTCGGCAGTTTCGCGATCGATGGCCGCACGGAGGCTTTCAAGCTCGTGCTGCCGCTCGACGGCATGGAGACGCAGCGCTACGTCGCCTTTGCCGAAGGGGCGACCTTGGGACGTGCCGAGGCCAAGGAGCTTGCCGACCTCGGCGTCGAAGTGATGGCTATGCCTGTCGATCTTTCCATGAACTCGCTTGATGCGCTGGCCATCCAGGTCATGATTGGCGCCGCAAAATAACGTCAAGGACTCGGACTTCCGCCTCGCGACGTTGGACAGGCAGGCGAAGTCTTTCCTCAGGCTTCCTATGGCTGTTGCCCGTTCTCCCCGCCGGCTCCTACAGTCCGGCGGGGAATCAAAGAAGGGGCTCATATGGACATCCGTAAATTGAACCGACGCTAGGCCGTGTCGCTGCTGGGAGGCGCTGCCGCTGCCGCCGGTCCGGCGTTCGGCCCTGCATTCGCTCAAACCGAGCCGCCCAAGCCCGCGCAGATCGTGGCCAATCTTTCCGGCGGGTCGATGGACACAGCCATGCGCAAGGCCTTCTTCAACGGCTTCGAGAAGAAGTATCGCATCAGGGCCGTCGAGACGAGTCCGACCGACAATCTCAAGTTCGCGCTGATCGCCGAAGGCGTGCCGAAGGACAAGCTCTACCCCATCGACTTCGACCGCGCCTTCAAGAATCTCGACCAGATCAAGCCTGCCGTCACCGTGTGGTGGTCGACCGGCCAGCAGCCGGCGCAGCTCCTGCTCGACAAGGAGGTCGTGCTGGCGATCGGCTGGAACGGCCGCTTCTACGACATCATCAAGAAGGGCGCGCCGATCGAGATCGAATGGAACGAGGGCACACTGAAGCAAGGCAGCTTCATCATCCCCGGGAGTGCCAAGAATCTCTACTGGGCGCAGAAGATGCTGGCCGAGCTCTCGATCCCGCAGCAGCAGGCGGTCTATGCCTCCGAGTTCGGCTACTCCGGCCTCAATCTCGAATCTCTGAACTTCGTCGACGCCAAGGTGAAGCCCTACCTGCCGCCCCAGTATCTCGACAAGCAGTTCTGGGTCAGCGACGCGTGGTACGCCGACAACGGCGCCAAAGCGGCGGAATTGTGGAATGCCTGGATGCTGAAGAAGGCCTAAGCGGAAGAAGGCCTAAGCGGAGCGTGGTGTCGGGCGGCGTTGAAGGATCGGCCGAGCTCCGGATCGAGGGAGCGGCCAAGCGGTTCGGCGAGCTGGCGGCACTCGACGGCGTTTCATTGCAAGTGGTGCGCGGCGAGCTGCTGACCATCCTCGGCCCCAGCGGCTCGGGCAAGACGACGCTGCTGGAGATCGTGGCCGGCTTCGAGAAACCCGACGCCGGATCGGTCAGGATCGACGGCGTCGAGATCACCGCCCTGCCGCCGGCCCGGCGCGACATCGGCATGTGCGGCTACGCCGTGCTGTGGAACGCTTTCAAGCGTCTGGCGGCGGGCTGTTCGCCCACGCAAAAGACGGCGCAGTTCAGCGGCACCGCGGCGCGGGTCTACAAGCTGGCGCTTCCCTAGGCGTCAGGGCGCGAAACCGGGCGGAAAGAGTGCCGAGGCGTGGGTCTCGGCGTCGAAGGCCTCGGCGAGCCTGATCAGATGCGCCTCGGCGTACCACGGCGCCACGAACTGGAGGCCGATCGGCAGGCCGGCCTTCGATTGGCCGAACGGAATGCTGATCGCGGGATGGCCGGTCATGTTGAAGGGGATGGTGTAGGTGTACCAGGCCGCGCGCAGGTCGCCGATCGGCTTGCCGTCGACCACCAGCGGCGCGAACTGGTCCTGGGTGGCGAGCGGCGCCGGCGTGGCCACCGTCGGCGTCAGCAGGAGGTCGCAGTCGCCGAACAGCCGCTGCACCGACTTGTAGGCGGTGGTGCGGTCGGCCAACGCCCGGCGCAGCATGACGACGTCGATCGCCTCGCCCTCGTCGAGTGTCTTTGCGAACGATACGTCGAGATCGCCGCGCCGCGTCTTCAGGATCTCGCCGAAACGCTCGATCTGGTTGGCGCGCAGGATGATGCGGGCGACGTCGAGCTTCCAGTCGATCTCGCGGCCGTCCATCTCCCTGATCCGCGCGCCCTGCCGGTCGAGGAAGGCGAGGGCGGCGTCGAGCCGGGCCTCGGTGTCGGGATCGAGATAGCCGCCGGTCATGCGGCGGATGACGGTGACGCGCTGGCCGGCGATGGGAGACTGGCCGCCGTCCTGCGGCCAGGCGAAGGGCGTGCGGCCGATGGCGGCGGTCCAGGGATCGTCGGGATGGCCGCGCGACATCGAGGCGAGACCGGCGCCGAGATCGGCGGGATGGCGGGCCATGACTCCGAGGTAGGTGAGCTGGCCGAACTGGTCGGGCGGCACCTCGTGCGGCACGCGGCCGAGCGTGGCTTTCAGGCCATAGACGCCGCAGCAGGCGGCGGGAATGCGGCCGGAACCGGCGCCGTCGGTCGACATGGCGATCGGCCCGACTCCCAGCGCCACCGAAACCGCGGCGCCGCCGCTCGAGCCGCCCGACGTGTGCGCGCGGTTCCACGGATTGCGCGTGATGCCGTGCAGGCGGCTGTCGGTCAGCACCTTGTGGCCGAACTCCGGCGTCGTGGTCTTGGCGAACAGCACGGCGTCGGCCGCCTTCCACTGGCCGATGGCGCTGGCGTCGACCGTGGGCACGTTGTCCTTCATGGTGAGCGAGGCGAAGGCGGTGCGCAGGCCCTTGGTCAGGATCAGGTCCTTGGCCGACACCGGCACCGCGGCCAGCGCGCCGAACTTGCCGCCTTGCTTGCGCCGCGCATCGAGCGCATCGGCCGTCTGGCGTGCGCCCTCGGCGTCGAGCGTGGCGATGGGGTTGAACGGCTCGGCGCGCTTGCAGCGTTCCAGCAATCCTTCGACGATGTCGCGGGCGGCGACCGTGCCGGAGGTGAAGGCCTTTACGAAGTCGGCGACGGGCCGGCCGGCGAAATCCTGTGCAGGCAAAAGATGGTCTCCCCTTTTTTCATTCCATGAGGTTATAGGCCATCGCTGTTGCCCGCGTCAGGCGGCACTCCTACTGTCGGTGGTGCTGATCCTGATCGGCCGTTTTGGCCCCAGCGGCAGCGCGTCAGGGGGAGCGTGATGGCCGACAGCGTCTTTCACAAGGACTTCAAGTCGATGCCGTGGTGGTGGGAATGGTGGCACCCTACGAACGAGTTGAGCCAGGACCCGCCGCTCAAGGTGGACGTGCTGGTGGTGGGCGCGGGCTACGGTGGCCTCTCGACCGGACTTGAGCTGGCGCGCTCGGGCGTCGACGTCGCCGTGCTGGAGCGCGGCGATTTCGGCGTCGGCGCCTCGACGCGGAACGGCGGCGGCGTGAGCGGCGGCACGACCATGGGCAAGGGCTTTTCCGGCAAGGGAGTCGGTGGCGACCCCGAGGCCTGGAAGAAGGTGATGGCGCGCATGCTGAGCGATGCTGCGGATTCTCTGACGCAGGTCGAGACGGTGATCCGGCGCGAGGGCATCGAATGCCACTGGCGCCTGAACGGCCGCTTCTCGGGCGCCTACACGCCGCGCCACTACAAGGAGCAGGAAGCCAAGGTCGGCACCTACAACGAGAAGGCGCTGGGCACCTACATGATCCCGCGCGAGCGCCAGCGCGAGGAGATCGCCTCTGATTATTACTACGGCGGCATGGTGGTGGAGCGCACCGGCCAGCTCCATCCCGCGCTCTACTACGGCGGGCTGCTGAAGGCCGCGCACCGCGCCGGCGCGAAGCTCTGCGCCAACTGCGACGCCGAGAAGATCGAACGCAAGACGGGGGGATTTAGCGTCCTCACCAGCAAGGGCCCGATCGAGGCGCGCGAGGTGGTGATCGCGACCAACGGTTACACAACCGATCTGACGCCGACGCTCAGGCGCAAGCTGGTGCCGGTGGCGAGCCACATCATCGCGACGGAAGAACTGCCCGAGGATCTGGTGCAGAGCCTCATCCCGAAGAACCGCGTCGTCAGCGATA
>JAUXWB010000183.1 GCA_030684475.1 Reyranella sp.
GATCGCTCGTGGCGCTGATCACCCCGTTCAAGAACGGTTCGGTCGACGAAAAGGGATTCGAGAAGTTCGTGGCCTGGCAGATCAAGGAAGGCACCGACGGGCTGGAGCCCTGCGGCACCACCTGCGAGTCGCCGACGCTCACCAAGGAAGTGCACAAGCGGTTCATCGACATCTGCATCGCCGCCGCCAAGGGCTCGGGCGTGCCGGTGATCGCCGGCACCGGCTCGAACGCGACCGCCGAGGCGATCGAACTCACCCAGCACGCCAAGAAGGCCGGCGCCGACGCCGCCATGCTGGTCGTGCCCTATTACAACAAGCCGACCCAGGAAGGCCTGTTCCAGCACTTCAAGGCGGTGGCCGAGGCCGTCGACATCCCGATCCTGCTCTACAACGTGCCGCCCCGCACCGGCGGCGACATGCAGGTCGAGACCGTGATCAGGCTGTCGCAGGTCAGGAACATCATCGGCATCAAGGACGCGAGCTACGACATGGCGCGCCCGACGCTGACAAAGCTCAAGGCCAAAAAGGGCTTCCTCCAGCTCTCGGGCGAGGATGCGAGCGCCATGGGCTTCATGGCCCAGGGCGGCGACGGCTGCATCTCGGTGACGGCCAACGTGGCGCCGCGCCTCTGCGGCGACATGCACGATGCCTGGAAGAAGCGCGACCTCGACAAGGTGTTCGAGCTGCAGGACCGGCTGATGCCGCTGCACAAGGCGATGTTCTGCGAGACCAGCCCCGGCCCGGTGAAGTACGGCGCCGAGTTGCTCGGCCAGTCGAGCGCCGAGATGCGCCTGCCGCTGGCGCCGATCGCCGAGAGCAGCAAGAAGGCGGTGCGCGAAGCGATGATTCACGCCGGCCTGATCAATTAACTGAGAAGACATTGGCGAAGAAACCTGTGCCTGGGCAGACGGTCGTCGCCCAGAACCGCAAGGCGCGGCACAACTACTTCATCGAGGAGACCTTCGAGGCCGGCCTGTCGCTGACGGGAACCGAAGTGAAGTCGCTGCGCGGCGGCCGCAGCACGATCGCGGAATCCTACGTCACCGCGATCGAGGGCGAGGCCTGGCTGGTCAACGCCACCATCCCGGAATACCACAGCGGCAACCGCAACAACCACGAGCCGCGCCGGCCGCGCAAGCTCCTGCTGCACCGCAGCCAGGTCAACAAGCTGATCGGCGCCATCCAGCGCCAGGGCCGCACGGTCGTGCCGCTGCAGGTCTATTTCAACGAAAAGGGCCGGGCCAAGCTCGAGATCGCGCTGGCGCTGGGCAAGAAGTCGCACGACAAGCGCGCCACGATCAAGGAGCGCGACTGGCAACGCCAGCGCAGCCGCCTGCTGAATCGGACCTGACTCTCTGCCCCCGCAGGGGGCGAAGGGGGCCGCCAGCAGGCCGTCCGCGCGGCCTTCTATGCCGACCTGTTCCTGATGGCGACCCAGCTCGACGAGGTGCGCAGCGCCACCGAGATCGCCGAACGCCGCGCCGAGAAGCTGGTGATGCTGGGGCCGGTGCTGGAACGCCTGCACGACGATTTGCTGGAGCCGCTGATCGGCCGGGTGTTCCAGATCATGGCGCGGGCGGGCGAGATCCCGCCGCCGCCGTCACCGGCGCTGGATGGGATGAGGTTGCAGCCGGAGTATGTGTCGCCGATGGCGGCGATGCAGAATACCTGAGGTAGTGAAGAGTTGCTCGACCCAGCTGAGGCTGGACGATGTGGGATGTACGCACTTAATTTGAGGGTGAATGGATGGCAAAACTGGCTGGCAGGAAACAGATGGCTTAAGGAGAACAGCATGGCGAACGAAGACTGGATCGATGTCGGCGCAGCGAGCGAGCTGTCTCGAATCCCACTCCGCTCCATCGCCGTCGCAAGCCGCATGCTGGCCCTCTCGTTCAAGGACGGCCAATTCGGCGTTGTGGCCAACACCTGCAATCACGTGGGCGGGCCGCTGGGCGAGGGCGCACTCTCCGGCGACTACATCAATTGCCCCTGGCACAACTGGAAATTTCACCGCTG
>JAUXWB010000186.1 GCA_030684475.1 Reyranella sp.
TTGGTAGGGCCCGATTCCATGGTCATCGGGATCAAGTGAAACGGGCTTATGGCCAATCAGCTGTCAGCGTGGGCCTACATCCGCTTTGGGTCAGACTCGGAAGTGGCGACGCGGCGCTGTATCGAGCGGCATCGGGCAAAACTGTTGCCGACATCTAGCACGGTCCATTGATGCAATCGGATCTGCGAGCGGGTTAGGCGTTGTCTGACTTCCGCTTTGGTGCGCATTGCGGCCTCAAGTCGGAAATCGTGCGACGTCCGAAAAGTGCCAGACTCGGAAGTGACACGCTGCGGGCGTTATGTTCAATACTCCTCGAGAAGCGGACGTCCCTCGGCGCCATGGCAGTCGTGACCAGCCCCGATTGACGGCATTCTGATTGGGTGGTCAACTATCGATTGCCCCATCGCTCAGCAGATTGAGAGGTCGAATTCAAATGAACCCCAACAAGGCACTTTGGGAAAAGGGCGACTTCACGCGCATCGCGGCGAGCATGCGCGAAAGTGGCGAAGCGCTGGTCAAGAGCATCGGCGTCACAAAAGGGGTCAAGGTGTTGGATCTCGGATGCGGTGACGGAACGACGGCGCTGCCGTCGGCGAAGCTGGGTGCCGATGTTCTGGGCGTCGATATCGCGACCAATCTCGTCGCTGCTGGCAATGCTCGCGCCAAGGAAGCCGGGCTTGCGAACTGCACCTTCCAGGAAGGCGACGCCTCCAAACTCGATGGGCTGAAGGACAAGAGCTTCGACCTGGTGATTAGCATCTTCGGCGCCATGTTCGCGCCCAGGCCGTTCGATGTCGCGAAGGAGATGGTGCGCGTGGCCCGGTCCGGCGGCCGCATCGTCATGGGGAACTGGATTCCAGGAGACCCAACGCTGGTGGCGCAGATCCTCAAGATCGCCGCTGCCTACTCGCCGCCACCGCCGGAAGGTTTCGTCAGTCCGGTGACGTGGGGCGTCGAGGCCAACGTCGTTGAGCGGTTTACTGGCGCGGGCGTGCCGAGGGACAAGATTTCCTGCACCAGGGACACCTATGTCTTCAACTTCAGGGGCACCCCGGCGGAATTTGTCGACGCCTTCCGCAAATACTACGGCCCGACAATGAATGCCTTCGACGCAGCCGAGAAGAATGGTCGTGCCGGCGATCTGCAGAAAGAGCTCGAAGCTCTGTTCGCGAGCCAGAACACGAGCCCGGGCGCGCCTGTTACCTCTATTCCGGCGACGTTCCTGCGCGTGACAGTAATGACCTGACAGGCGGCATCCCGTAGAGGAAGCCGTCATTCATAGAGCGTCCGGTAGGCCCGCTTCGGGCCAAACACAGGGGTCGTTGGTCCGGGTGTCGTGTCTACTGCGTCGGCGAAGGACAGCCTCTCACTGATCATTCGCCCGCCTCATGGTACTGATGAAAATGCAGACTATGATACGAAAGGTGAGGAAGAAATGGCTCATTCTGGAAGTTGCTTTTGCGGCGCGGTCACCCTTGAAGTTAGCGGCGAGCCTGAGGCCATGGGGTATTGCCATTGCCGTTCTTGCCGATCCTGGTCGGGTGGCCCGGTCAACGCTTTCAGCCTGTGGAAACCCGAAGCTGTCCGGGTGACCAAGGGCGCCGACAATATCGCCACCTTCGAGAAGACGCCGCTTAGTCAGCGGAAGTACTGCAGCAAATGCGGCGGACATCTGATGACTAATCATCCTCCGCTTGGAATGATCGACGTCTTCGCCGCAACCCTTCCGACGCTCGCCTTCAAGCCTGGCGTACACGTTAACTACGCCGAGACTGTCTTGCAGATGAAAGACGGCCTGCCAAAACTTCGCGACTTCCCCAAGGAGTTCGGAGGCTCGGGCGAGTCAGTTGCTGAATAGCGTGGCTATCCCATATCAGGGAATCGACTGAAGCACTGAGCTGTCAACGTCCGCTTCGGGTCAGACTCGGAAGTGGTGACGCGGCGCTGTTGAGTCCGCTGCACCTCCGAGACCGGACATGATCTTGCGTGAGCTGATCTGGCAAATGAGACCATGTCTCAGGTTGAAGCCGAGCGGCCGGAACGACGCGGTCGCCTAGGCAGGCGATGGATGTCGGTTAGGTCCGTAGTCTTTGCCGACAGCAGGAGTTCAAGCGCCGTCATCCGGTTGGCCGGGATGCGCCATGTGCCGTTTAGGTACCGGGTTAAGGTCGCCGGGTCCCAACCCAGATAGCCCGCTATTTGGTCGAAGGTCACGCCTAGGCCCCTTCTTCTGGCCTCCAAGCGTTCAGCAAGGGTCCTAGCCTCGGGCGTTGGGTCGTAGCCAAGGAACTCCGTCACAGGCCGGAAGTGGGCCGCGACAGGCTGGGTTTTGCCCTTCTCCCAGTTGGCATAGGTCTCCGTGAGGATGCCCATGCGCTTGGCGGCTTCCCGCTGGAGAAGCCCAAGCTCCCGCCGCCGCTTCTTCAGGTGCTCCCCGAGTGCTTTAGGGTCTTCGGAATAATCCCTCTTTCTCAATGACTTGAGGGTAACCGGGACGCCGAAACTAAAAGGCAACGCGACTTTGCCGCTGCGGCCATCTGATGGAGCCGGGTCGGGCCTGCGGTCGCGCCCCGCGCTGCGGCGTCGACTACCAGGGCAAGCTCTCCGGGCCGCTGCTCGACCGCATCGACCTCTGCATCGACGTGCCGGCGGTCGGCGCCGCCGATCTGGCGCTGCCGCCGCCGGCCGAAAGCTCGGCCGATGTCGCGGCCCGGGTCGCGGCGGCGCGCGCCGTGCAACGCGAGCGGCTGGCCGAGCTCGACCGCAAGGGCAAGCTTGTGGCGGTCGAGGCCGATCCCGCGGCGGGCCTGCTGTCGGACAGGGCGCGGGGCTGGTCCAAGGCGCGCTGCAACGCCGATACCGATGGCGCCCTGCTGGCCGCCATCGCCGAGCCCGACGCCGAAGGCCGCGCGCTGCTGACGCGGGCCGCCGAACGCCTCGGCCTGTCGGCCCGCGCCTGGCACCGTACCTTGAGGGTGGCGCGCACGCTGGCCGATCTCGATGGCGCCGATTCCGTGCGGCGCCTGCACATCGCCGAGGCCTTGAGCTATCGCCGCCCGCAGCCGCGCGCGGCGATGGCGGCAGCCTAGGCTGGAAATCACGGATCGATCAGCACACCCGGGTTCATCATCCCCTTGGGATCGAGTTCGCGCTTGGCGCCGCGGAGCGCCCGGGCGAACAGCTCGGGCCGCTGCTTGTCGTAGAACGGCCGGTGGAAGCGGCCGACGGCATGGTGATGCGTGGTCGTGCCGCCATGCTCGACAGTTGCTGCGGTGCAGGTCGACAGCACCTCCATGAACTGCTCCAGCGCCTTCTTCTTGTCGAGGATGCCGCCGAACGTGAAATAGCAGCACGGCCCGTCGGGATAGACATGGGTGAAGCGGCAGGTGACGGTGCCCTCGCGGCCGGTCACGCGCTTGATCGTGTCCCTGGCGATCTTCGTGATCTTCTGGTGGAAGTCGCGGAAGCGCTCCCAGGTCATCGACGTCTCGAAGGTCGAGGACAGGATGCCGCGGGCCACGGCGTGCTCGCTGTAGTGCGGGGCGCGGATGAACTTGTTGCGCCAGGCGCCGGCGGCGCCGGAGCGATGGGCGTTCTCGTCGTCGCCGCCACTCGCGTCGGCCACGCCGCCGTGGTCGCGGCAGATTTCGAGCGCACGCGCCATCCAGGCGTCGAGCGGATGGTCGGCCGATTCGAAAGCCAGCACCAGCACCGCCTCTTCGTTGCTCCACGGAATGCCGGGCAGCGCCTCGCGGGCTTCCAGCAGGCGGCAGTTGGCGGGATAGAGCCCCGCCTGGGTGATCTCGCGCACCGCATCGGCGCCGGCATAGAAATCCTTGAAGCGCACGCTGGCCGAGGCGCGGAACGTCGGCTTCTTGCGCAGGCGCACCCAGGCCTCGGTGATGATGCCCAGGATGCCCTCGGAGCCGATGAACATCCGGTCGGGGCTGGGCCCGGCACCGGAACCCGGCAAGCGGCGCGTCTCCAGCGTGCCGACCGGCGTCACCACCCGCGTGCTTTCGACGAAATCGTCGATATGGGTGTAGAGCGTGGCGTAGTGGCCGCCCGAGCGCGTGGCGATCCAGCCGCCCAGCGTCGAGCAGCGATAGGCCTGCATGTAGTGGCGCATGGTGAACGGCGAGTCGCGCAGCGCGTCCTCGATGGCGGGCCCGTAGATGCCGCCCTGGATGCGCGCAGCATGGCTCACCGCATCGACCTCCAGAATTTTATCCATGTGGCGCATCGAGATGGTGACGACTTTGTCGAAAGTCGCCGCAGGCTCGATGCCCTTCACCACCGACGAGCCGCCGCCGTAGGGAATCGCCTTGGCGCCGATCCGGTCGCACCAGTCGAGGATCGCGACCACGTCCTGCTCGGTCTCCGGGAACGCCACCGCGTCGGGCGGGTTGGGCACTGAACGCATGAACATGCGCGTGGCATCGAAGCCCGCCTTGCCGTAGCTGTGCTCCAGCCGTGTCAGGTGATCGGTGCGCACCAGCGACTGCAGCGCCGCCGGCACATCGACCCGGGGCTTGCGCAGCGTGATCTCGTCGGCCTTGGGTGGCGGCGTCACGTCGAAGCCGGAAAGACCGTAGCGCTGGGCGATCTCGGCCTCCCAGGGCTTGATCTCCTCCGGCGAGAGATCCTCGTCGGCATAGCCCCAGGCATAGAATTTCTTCTGGCGCCGCATGGTTCCCTCCCGCTGCTCTCGGTTCGTTCTTGTTGTTCAGGCCGCGAAGGCCATGGGCCTGTGCGAGCCCTTGATCTGGGTGCGGTGCATGATGCGTCGCTGCGAGCTGTCGAACGGATCGCGGCGATGCATGGTCGAGCGGTTGTCCCACATCACGAGATCGCCCAGTTTCCAGACATGCTCGTAGATGAAGCGCTTCTGCGTAACATGCGCCCACAGTTCTTCGAGCACCGCATCGGACTCCGCCCGCGTGTAGCCCTCGACGTAGGAATTGCGCCGACGGCCGAGATAGAGCGTGGCGCGGCCGTTGACCGGGTGGCGCAGGATCGCCGGATGCCAGGCGCCCGGCGCCGCCATCGGATCGTCAGTCGGCGTCACGCCCTTGCGCAGGTAGCCGCCGGAATTGTAGGTGCCGTCGTGCTTGACCCGGCGGCCTTCGATCTTGCGCTTTAGGTCGGCTGGCAGCGCGTCGCAAGCGGCCTGCATGCTGGTGAACCAGGTGTTGCCCCCGCTCGAAGGGATCTCCAGCGAGTAGAGCATCGAGGCGTCGGGCGGCGTGTCGAGGTAACTCATGTCGGTGTGCCAGACGGCCTCGCCGTCACCCAGCGCGCCGATCGGGTCGCCCTTCTTGTCGAGCACGTTGGAGACGACGTAGATGTCCGGGTAGCCCGGCGGGCTGATGCGGCCGCGCTCCTGGTTGGGAGGCGGATCGAGTTCGCCGAAGCGGCGGCTGAACGCCAGCAAATCGTCGTCGCCGAGCTGCTGCCCGCGCAGCAGGATCATGGAGTGGGCGTGCCAGGCGCGCTCGATGGCGGCGAAATCCTGGTCGCTCAAGCGCCTGAGATCGACGCCGGAAATCTCCGCGCCCACCGCCTCGGTCACGGGATGTACCGCAACGCCCATACAGTTTCCTCCGTCTTTGGCGCGGATGATCGGCCCGCTTCGCCGCCCGATCAAGCACACATCCTCAAGCGCCGAGCAGCGGACGCAGCCAGCTCACGAGCTTGTCGGCGATGGCGGGCGCCACGGGCCCGGTGAATCCCGGATCGCTCGGCCAGGTGATGAGTTTCAGATTGTGGCTGACGCCCGGGACGATCACCGCCTCGCCCGGTGCGGTGCGTCGGCCGAGCGCGTCGATCAGGGGCTGGACGTCCGCCATCGGCACGACCTGACGGTCGGCGGCGCCCTGCAGGATCAGGGCCGCGAGATCGAGCCCGGCCAGCGCCTCGGCCGGATCGAACGCCAGCGCGCTTTGCAGGAAGGGTCCGGCGTAGGGCGGAAACAGGACCTGCTGCTCGCGCGGCAGGCCGGCGGGCACATGGCCTGTCGTCATCACCGTCGCCATCGTCCGCTCCGCGGCTTCGAGCAGCGTCGGCGCGCTGCGCGCGATCTGGGCACGCACGACCTCGGCCAGCGGCCGTCCGGGCGTGGCCGCGAGCACCAGCCCATGCAGCCGGCGTGTTCCCGTCGCCCTGGCCGCCAGCGCGCCGGCGGCGGCAAGCGCCAGCAGGCCGCCTTCGCTGTGTCCCAGCACCGCCGTCGCATAGGGCTTGATCTCGTCGTGTTTCAGAAGTTCGCCATGCGCGGCGGCGACGTCGCCCACGAAATTGTCCCAGGTGAAGAAACGCTCCTGCTCTTCCAGCGTGCCGGTGGGCCGCGGCGTCGAGGCGCCGATGCCGCGCTTGTCGTAGCGCAGGCTGGCGATGCCGGCCTGCGCCAGCAGCCCGGCAATCTGCTTCAGGAGATCGATGCGCGCCGGCGCCAGCGGGTTGTTGCCGTCGCGGTCGGTGGGCCCGCTGCCGGCGACCAGGACCACGCCGGGCACCCTCTGCAGTTCGCTCCACAGCGGCAGCAGCAGCGTGCCGGCCAGCGTTGCGCCGGCGCCGCCGAACCGCACCGCCCGCTCTTTCGTGCCGGTCGCGTAATGGCCTTTCCAGGGACTTTGGGCCCGGGGACTTTGGATGCCGGCCGCCAGCGGCGTCAGCGCACCCGCCGCCACCAGCGCGCGGCGGCGGATCATTCCCGGCTTTCCGGCCTCGGCATGTTGCCCATGCGATGGCTCATCTGCCGGCCACCGAAGACGTGGACATGGAAGTGGAAGACGAGCTGCCCACCGCTGGGGCCGTGGTTGGCGACGATGCGGTAGCCGTCGGGTTCGAGGCCGAGATCGCGGGCGACTTTCGCCACCGCCCGCCAGAAGCCGACCAGCATCTCCGGCGGCGCCTCGGTGCAGAAATCCGCCTGGCTGACGTACTCGCCCTTGGGGATCACCAGGACGTGCACCGGGGCCAGCGGATGGATGTCGTGGAAGGCCAGCGCGAACGCGTCTTCGTAGACCTTCTTGCACGGCAGCTCGCCGCGCAGGATGCGCGCGAAGATGTTGTTGCGGTCGTAGGCAGGCATGGCGGACTCCCAACGGCGGAGCACTTGGCTAGCCTACGCATGGGCGCTTGAAAAGCCGGCAGCGGCCGTCAGCGTTTGCGGCTTGCCTTCTCGGCGATGCCCGACAGGCCTTCGCGGCGGGCCAGCTCGATCCATACCGCCTTGGGCTTCACGTTGGTCGCGGCCCACAGGGTCAGCAGGTGGTAGAGCAGGTCGGCGCTTTCGGCGACCAGCTTCGGCCGGTCGCCCTTGATGCCCTCGATCAGCGCCTCGACGGCTTCCTCGCCCAGCTTCTTGGCGATCTGGGCACGGCCGCGGCTGAACAGGCGGGCGGTATAGGACGTATCGGGGTCGGCGCCCTTGCGGCTGTCGATCACGACATAGAGTCGATCGAGCACATGCTCGTCGACGCTGGCGCTGCCATCCCGGCGCTTGCCGTTGAGCGCCTTCTTCTTGGCTTTCTTCTTCTTTGCCATCGAGGGGGAAACTCCGCCGCCCGGGGGAAGGGCGGACCACGCGATCCTGGCGCCTCTTGAACGGACGCCCATTGGTCTTCATTGGCGGCGATTTTACGCCAATTTCACGCCGCGCGCGAGATTTGTCGTATCGGAACGCCGGCGCTGGCGAGATGCTCCTTCGCCTGGGCGATGGTGAACTCGCCGAAATGGAAGATCGAGGCGGCCAGCACGGCCGAGGCACCGCCCTGGATCACACCGTCGACCAGGTGATCGAGCGTGCCGACACCGCCCGAGGCCACCACCGGCACCGGCACGGCATCGGAGACCGCGCGCGTCAGTTCCAGATCGAAACCCGACTTGGTGCCGTCGTGATCCATGGAGGTGATCAGGATCTCGCCCGCGCCGTGGCCGGCCATGCGCCTGGCCCAGTCGACGGCGTCGAGGCCGGTGCCCTTGCGGCCGCCATGGGTGAAGACCTCCCATTTGCCTGGGCCGGTCTTGCGCGCGTCGATCGACACCACGATGCACTGGTCGCCGTATTTCTCCGCCGCCTCGCGCACGAATTCCGGCCGCGACACGGCGGCGGAATTGATCGAGACCTTATCGGCGCCGGCCAGCAGCAGGCGGCGGATGTCCTCGACCGCACGCACGCCGCCGCCGACGGTGAGCGGCATGAAGCACTGTTCCGCCGTGCGGGCGACGACATCGAGGATGGTGTCGCGGTTCTCGTGGCTCGCCGTGATGTCGAGGAAGGTGAGCTCGTCGGCGCCGGCGGCGTCGTAGACGCGGGCCTGCTCGACCGGATCGCCGGCATCACGCAGGTCGAGGAACTGCACGCCCTTCACGACGCGCCCGTTGTGCACGTCGAGACAGGGGATGATGCGGACCTTCAGCATCACTCGCCCTCCTTCACTCGCCCCGGAGCACGCGGATGGCGTCGGGCACGGTCACCCGTCCGTCGTAGAGCGCGCGGCCGACGATGGCGCCCACGATGCCGTGCTCCTCGGCTGGCCTCAGTTCGCGCAGGTCGTCGAGCGAGCTGACGCCGCCCGAGGCGATCACCGGCGTGGTGAGATGCTGGGCGAGCGTAACCGTGGCGTCGACGTTGACGCCGCCCATGGCGCCGTCGCGGTCGATGTCGGTGTAGATGATGGCGGCGACGCCCGCGTCCTCGAAGCGCAACGCGAGGTCGAGCGCCCGCACCGTGCTCTGCTTGGTCCAGCCGTCGACCGCGACCATGCCGTCGCGGGCGTCGATGCCGACCGCGACCTTGCCCGGCCACTGCTTGCAGGCGGCCTTCACCAGCCCCGGCTCCTTGACCGCGACGGTGCCCAGGATGACGCGGCTCACGCCGGCGTCGAACCACTGGGCGATGCTCTCGATG
>JAUXWB010000224.1 GCA_030684475.1 Reyranella sp.
CGAACCAAGCTGCACTTGGTCAGGGCCACAGCGCGCCATCTGCGCAGCGTGCAACGCCGGCCCGAGCGGGTCCGCAAGTACTTCGAGCATGAACCCGTTCGTTACGCCGCTTGATTCAAGTTCGATAATGCCGGCTCAATAAGTGTCTGTTCCGACGTCGTTATTCGGCGTGCGGTTGAGACGGGGTCGTTCTTGGGACTGTCCGCGGGTCAGGACCCGCGGCGGCTGCACCAGCGCATAGCGCGAACCTGCGGGCGTGCCGCGGGCGGTCGTGCCGAAAACAGAAAAGGCCGGCGCAGTCCAAGCGCCAGCCTGTCGCAATTCATAGCACATTCCTGCTGAATCTGCTCATCACATCTGCGTGAGCAGATGCTGGCAGTGACTGCACTCTGCCCGGCGCTGCCTGCCCGCTACTTGCCCTTCCGGTCGTAGTGCGCCGCGATCAGCCGCGCCGTTGCCGCCGTCACCCGCTTGCCCGTCGGGATGTGCAGGAACTCGTTGGGACCGTGGGCATTGGAGTGCGGGCCGAGCACGCCGGTGATGACGAACTGCGTATTCGGGAACTTCTCGCCCAACATCCCCATGAAGGGGATCGTGCCGCCTTCGCCCATGTAGGCGACCGGCTTGCCGAACGCCTCCTGCGAGGCTTCCGTCACCGCCTTCTCCAGCCAGGGCGCGAGCGGCGGCGCGTGCCAGCCGCTCTGGCCGCCTTCGCCGGCATCGAATTCGACGGTCGCGCCATAGGGCGGATCGGCCTCGAGCGCCTTCTTGATCGCCTTCACGGCCTCCTTGGCGTCGAGGGTCGGCGGCGTGCGCACGCTGATCTTGGCCTAGGTGTAAGGCAGCAGCACGTTGCCGGCGTCGATCGGCTCGGGATAGCCCGCCATTCCGACCGTCGCGAGCTGCGGCCGCCATGTCCGGTTCAGCACCATCTGTCCGAGATCCTCGACCATCGGCCTGGTCGTGCCGGCAAACGGGAATTTGCGATAGACCTCCTCGCCAAGCACGCGCGCG
>JAUXWB010000235.1 GCA_030684475.1 Reyranella sp.
GAAATTCCCACCCCAGGTGAAATTCACCACCTTGTCTCGTCCGTCGACCGCCGCGGCCAGTTCCGGATACATCTCGGCAAGTTCCGCGAGATTGTCGTCGAAATAGATCTCGACGCCTGTCTTGCAGCCCGCGAGGTCGACTGGCCAAAAGCCGCTCGCGCCCTCGAAGTCGTAGAGCACGATTGCCTCAAATCCCAATGCATCGAGCGCAGCCTTGAGCCTAGTGCGATCCCACGCCAGGTCACCGCGCCAGCAAACATGCAAATCCATCGACATGTCGGCCCTCCAACCGCAAACGAGCAAGGTGCATCTTTGCGGTTGAAGAATTTTTGAACAACATACCTATGGTTGTATTCTTTGAGCCTTGGCTACCAACCGAGCCGTCGCGCCTTCGATGCGCTCCCGCAGCGTCGCCATGAAGGTTTTCCGGTCGAGGCCCGGCGGGATCTCTGGCAATACCTCTACGTCGATGACGCCCGGCCATTTGATGAACTTGCGCCGCCCCCAGAACACCCCCGAATTGAGCGCCACCGGTACGACCGGCACCCCGAGCTGCCTGTAGAGCGCCGCCGTGCCCACTTGATAAGGCGGCTGCGCACCGACCGGCGTGCGCGTGCCCTCGGGGAAGATGAGGATGGAGCGGCCGTCGGCCAGGGCGGCCTTTGTTTGCCTCACCAAGCTACGCAGCGCCTTGGCGCCGTCGCCGCGCTCGACGCCGATATGGCCGGCCCGCGCCATTGCCCAGCCGACGACGGGAATGAACAGCAGCTCGCGCTTCAGCACGATCGCGGCATTTGGAAACAGCAAAGCGAAGGCCAGCGTCTCCCACGTCGACTGATGCTTGCAGGCGATGATGACGGGACCGGCCGGCATGTTCTCGAGACCGCCGAGGCGATGCGTGAGGCGGCAGGTCAGCCGCAGCCAGCCGAAACAGAAGGCGATCCAGAAGTGCGACCATGCGACGACATGACGGCGCGACAGCAACAGGATCGGCGCGCCGACGATGGCGATCACCACCGACCCGACGTACCAGCCGACATTGAAGAGAAACGAACGAATCCCAAGGCCGATCACGGCCGTCTCGCTGTGAAGGCGCTTCGTTGGAACGGGACGGGACGGATCATGGGAGCGAGGCCGCAAAAAGAACCGGTGTTGCTTGTAAGGCCAGTTTTAGTGGCCTAACGTCCGCCCGCAAGCACATCTAGTGGGAACTTCCCCGCCCATCATGCAAGTCACTTGTTCAAACTGCGGGGCGCGCTACGCCGTCGATCCAACGGCGGTTGGCCCGGCCGGCCGGACCGTACAATGCGTCCGATGCAGCCACCGCTGGTTCCTGAAGGCCGAGGCCGCCCCTGCGGATTCGACGCCGCGGCAGCGAACCGTGCCGGATTTCGTGATTCGCCCACAGGCTCTGGGCGCGGGCCTGCCCGCCCTCACGCGACCCCAGCCCAGGAACCGTTGGGGCCAGTGGCTGCTGGGCACCGTCGCCCTGCTCTTGCTACTGGGCGTCGCGGCCTATGCTTGGCGCGGCGAGATCAGGGAGCAGTTGCCACCGCAGTGGCGTCCGATCCTCAACCTCGACACCTTCCGCGCCCTGTTCGGACCGCCGTCGACCGCCGCCCGCGTTTCTCCGCCCGACCAGGCGCGGCTCGAGATCGATCTCGATGCCAGCAAGATCGAATTGGTCGACGGCCGCTATGTCGTGCAGGGCGAAGTCGTGAACACTGGCCGCGTGCCCGGCTCGACCAGCCGGCTGAAACTGATCTTCCGGAAGAACGACGACGTGGTCGGCGAACGCACCTATCGCCTGGTCGAGGGCCCGATCGGCCCAGGGGCCCGACTGAGCTTCCGCCAAGTGCTCGACGACCCGCCGCCCGGTACCACCGACATCGTGCCTGCCGTCGATTAGCGAGACCCGCCATGCCCAACCGTCCGACCGTCTCGATCCGCTTTTCCGCCGCCGAAATCGCCGCCCGTGTCGACGTCATGGCGGCCGAACTTGCCGCCAAGCTGCCGCCCGACACGCTGGTGGTCTCGGTGCTGAAGGGCAGCTTCGTGTTCGCCGCCGACCTCATCCGCGCGCTCAGCCTGGCCGGCGCCGACTGGTCGATGGACTTCCTCACCCTCTCCAGCTACGGCAGCAGCACGGAGACCAGCGGCAATGTGCGCATCGTGCGCGACATCGTCGACGACGTGCGCAACCGCGACGTCCTGCTGGTCGACGACATTCTTGAATCGGGCCTGACGCTCAGCTTCGCCAAGCAGCTGCTGGTCGAGCGCGGCGCGCGGCGTGTCTGGGTCTGCACGCTGCTCGACAAGCCGGCGAAGCGGCGCACGGCGCTGGTGGCCGATTTCGTCGGCTTCCAGGCAGGGGACGAGTTTCTCGTCGGATACGGGCTCGACTGGGCCCACCGCTTCCGCGGCCTGCCCTATATCGGGGTGGTGGAGAAGACGGCCTAATACGTTTTCAGCAGACGATCGATGTAGTCGAGTTCGTCCTTTGGCCGCAGCTGGTCGCCGGCGCGACGGCGCAGTTCGTCGAGGATCTCCCGGCTGCGCTGGCGCTCGAGTTCGAGCGGCACCTTGTCCGTGCCGGTGTCGACCGCATCGCCATAGTTGCCATCGGAACGGCCGAGCGGATCGCGATCTTCGCCTCTGCGTTCGCGCTCCTCGATCTCGGCGAGATCCTGGGCGTTGCCCGGCCCGCGCTGGCGCATCTGTTCGGCCATATCGCCCATGCCCTGCTGGAGATTGTCGAGGGCGCGCCGCTGTGAGCGCGACGCCTCGCGCGGATCGCCACGGCGGAGCGAATCCTCGGCCTCGCGCATCGAGCGCTCGGCGCGGCCCAGCGACTCGGGCATCGGCATGCCGTTCTCGTCGAGGCGCCGCATGAGGTCGCCGAGCTGGCGACGCAGGCCTTCCTGCTGACCGCGCTGCTGTTCGCCCCACTGGCCGTCGCCAGGCTGTCCCTGACCCTGCCCCGGCTGGCCCTGCCCAGGCTGCTGGCCTTGTCCCTGCTGGCCCTGGCGACCCTGCTGGCCGCGTTGGCCCTGCTGCCCTTGCTGCTGGCGCCCCTCGCGCTCGGACTCGCCCAGAAGCTGGTTCTGGCGCCGCGACAGCCGGTCGAGCTGGTTCATCATCTCGCGGCCCTGCTGATTGCCCTGGCCCTGCTGGCCGCGCTGGCCGGGTTGGCGCTGCTGGCCGGGCTGGGCCATCATCGGCGTGGCGTTTTCCATCATCTTGCGCAGCTCTTCGAGCAGGCGCTTGGCACCCTCGCGGTCGCCGTTCTTCGCCATCTCGCGAATCTTGTCGAGCATCTTCTGCAGGTCGTCGCCGGTGATGGTGTTGTTGGGATCCATCTTCTCCGCCTGCTCCTGCATGCGGCGGCGTTCCTCCGGATCCTTCATCTTTTCGGCGAGCTCGCGCTGCCAGCGCGCCATCGCGTCGTAAAGTTGCTGGATCAGGCGCTCGATCTCCTCGTCGCCGGCCTGACGCTGCATGGCATCGCGCAGCTCCTGCCGCGCCTGTTCGAGCGCCTGCTCGGCCTCGGACATGGCACCGCTCTCGAGGCGCATCGCGAGATCCCACAGGAGCTTCTGCGTCTCGGTGATGTTCTCCTTGTCACCGTTCTGGGCGAGCCGCGCCGCGCCGACGCGAAGGCCGAGCTGGACCACCGGATCGTCGCGGTAGCTCTCCGGCTTGACCTGGATCATGCGCATGCCGTCGGTGACATCGGCGCGATAGCCCTTTGGGTCACGCGTCAGCGCTTTGCGCAGCACGATCAGCGCCCGCGCCGTCGGATCGTTGAACACCCGCTCGGGCAGCAGGAAGGTCTCGACCGCGCTGCGGCCCTTCTGGTCGATGGCGTCGGTGGCGAACAGCATCACCGTGACCTTGAGACCGGCCCAGGGGTGGCTGGTGAGGTCGCGTACGAACGTATCCGATACCTTCTTCGAGTTGCCGGCGACCGGCAGGTCGATGCGCAGGACCTCGGGCTCCTCGTCGCTGCTCAACGCATCGTCCCCGAGCACGCTGCCGTGAAGGCGGATCTGGAGCTGAACGCCCGTCACGCCGAAATCGTCACCGGCGATGTACTCGATCTTGGTCGACCACTTGTCGACGCCGATCGGGCGGGAGAATTCGATGGTCGGTGCCAGATCGGGGATGACGTGCAGCTTCCAACGGGCCTGTTCGTCGCCGCGCGCCTGGAGCGCGATCTGCTTGCCTTCGGTGATGACCTGCTCGACCTGGTACTTGCCCTTGCCGACGGTGGTGAATTCGGTCGTCTTGCCGTCGATCGCGAGCAGCGGCGGCTTGCGGCCGCGCACGTCGTCGACGAAACCGGCCAGCTTGCTGCCGACCGGCACACGCAGAAGCTTGTCGCGGTCGTTGACGTCGAGATAGATCGGCGGCTTGCCAGTGTAGGCCGGCGGCGCGATCCACAGATTGGCGACCACCGGCGGCGGCGGCGGAAAGGCCGGCGTGAAGGCCGCCGTCATGCGATCGCTGCGCCAGCCGCCGGCGCTGGCGACCGCCACGATCAACAGCAGCACCGGCACGAGGCGCAACGCCCAGCCGTCGAGCGCGGCAAGCCCAGGATGTGCCGGCTTGTTGCCGAGGCCGGCCAAACGCTCAACCTCGCGGCGGCGGTGGACGTCCCACAAAGCAGCAGCCATCGGATCGCCCTCACCCGCGGCGAGGCGGTCCTGAACGGCGACCAGGGGCCGATGCGGCACGCCGCTGTCGCGCTCGAGCCGGCGAACCGCAGCTTCCCGCGCGGGCCAGGCAAAATTCCGCAACTCCCACCAGCCGAGCCCAGCCAGCGCGAGTGCCAGCGCAACCAGCAGGCCGGTATGCGTCCAGGGCTCGAGGCCGGCGAAGAGGTCGAAATGGGCGGCTGCCACGAACAGCGCCGCGAAGGCCAGCAGCGGCACCAGGCGGGGCCATAGGCCTTCCCAGACCAGCGCCGTCCACGCCACACCGATCTTGCGCCCCAGGCCGGGCGCTTTGATCGTTGGGGTCTGGCTAGCCTCCATCGCCTTCCTTTCGCTAGGTCTTCGCGGGCTCCATCCAGGGCGGAAACCGCTCGGCCCGGAGCATCTCATCGATCGTCGGTCTGGGTCTGATGACCGCAAATCGCGTGCCATCAACCATTACTTCCGGTGCCAGGGGACGGGTGTTGTAGCTCGACGCCATGACCGCCCCGTAGGCTCCCGCCGAGCGTATCATGACGAGGTCTCCGGCAGCCAGCGGCGGCAAATCACGGTTCTGTGCCAGGAAATCGCCCGATTCGCAGATCGGACCGACAATGTCGCAGCGGATCGTGGCGGTATCTTGACGGGATTCGCGAACCGGCAGGATGTCGTGCCAGGCCTCGTACAATGTCGGCCGGATGAGATCGTTCATGGCAGCATCGACGATGACAAAAGTCTTTGCCGCGCCGGGCTTCACGAGGATGACCTCGCTCACCAGCACGCCCGCCTCGCCGACCAGGCGCCGTCCGGGCTCGAAGGTGAGTTCGCAGCAAAGTCCTGCCGTCTCCTTGGCAACCACGGCCATGAAATCGGCGATCGAGGGCGGTTTCTCGTCGGCATAAACAATCCCCAGGCCACCGCCGATATCGAAGCGGTCGATACGATGGCCGTCGGCGCGCAACTGGCCGATCAGTTCGCGCACCCGCACGATGGCGGCGCGGTAGGGCTCGAGCGAGGTGAGCTGCGAGCCGATGTGCATGGCCACCCCCACGACCTTGAGGTTGGGCTGCCTGCCGGCCAGCGCGAAGGCCTCGCGCGCGAGATCGATGTCGATACCGAACTTGTTCTCCTTGCGCCCCGTGGTGATCTTGGCGTGCGTGCCGGCATCGACGTCGGGATTGACGCGAATGGTGATGTCGGCGCTGACACCGAGCTGGCCCGCGACGGCGTTCAGCGTCTCGATCTCGGCCGTGCTTTCGACGTTGATCTGGCCGACCTTGGCCTGGAGAGCCTCCATGAGTTCCGAGGCCTTCTTGCCGACACCGGAGTAGATGATGCGCTGGGCCGGGATGCCGGCGGCAAGCGCGCGGCGCATCTCGCCGACCGAGACGATATCGGCGCCTGCGCCCATTTCGCCGAACACGCGGATGACGGCGAGGTTGCTGTTGGCCTTCATGGCGTAGCAGATGCTGGCGTTCATGCCCTTGATGCCGTCGGCGAACTCGCGCCATCCCGCGCGCAAGGCGCCCGCGGAGTAGCAGTAGAAGGGCGTGCCGACCTGGGCGGCGATCGCGGCCAGCGCCACGCCTTCGGCGTGCATCGCGCCGTTTTGATACTTGAAGAAGCTCATCGTGAACGTCCCAGAAAACGGCGCCGCGCTTCCTTGACGGCGCGCGCGACATTGGCTGGCGCCGTGCCGCCCAGGCCCTTGCGCGCCTTGACCGAGGCTTCAACGGTGATCACGCGATAGACGCCGCGATCGATGCGGGGTTCGACGGCCCTCATCTCGGCGAGCGACAGGGCATCGAGATCGATGCCCTTCTCTGCCGCCTTGGCCACCAGCGTGCCGGTGACGTGATGGGCCTGCCGAAACGGCAGGCCGACCTCGCGCACCAGCCAGTCGGCGAGATCGGTAGCCACCGAGTAGTCGGCCGCGGCAACGGCGCGCATGCGCACTGGGTTGGCCTTGAGGTCACGCACCATGCCGGTCATGGCGGCGATGCCGAGTTCCCAGGAGTCGGCCGCATCGAACAGGGGCTCCTTGTCTTCCTGCATGTCCTTTTGATAGGTGAGCGGCAGGCCCTTCAGGACCGTGCAGAGCGCCACGAACGCGCCCATGATCCTGCCGGTCTTGGCGCGTGTCAGCTCGGCCGCGTCGGGGTTGCGCTTCTGCGGCATGATCGAGCTGCCGGTGGTGAAGGCGTCGGACAGGGCGATGAAGCGGAACGGCGCCGAGCACCAGATCACGATCTCCTCGGCGAGGCGCGACAGGTGCACGGCCGAAAGTGAGGCCGCTGCGATGAACTCGACTACGTAGTCGCGGTCCGACACGGCGTCGAGCGAGTTCGCCATCGGCCGGTCGAAGCCCAGCGCCTTGGCCGTCTTGCGCGGATCGATCGGATGTGGCGAGCCGGCAAGCGCCGCCGCACCGAGCGGCGATTCGTTCAGACGCACCCGGCAATCGGCGAGGCGGCCGCGGTCGCGCCCGACCATCTCGACATAGGCGAGCAGATGATGGCCGAAGGTGATCGGCTGCGCCGTCTGCAGGTGCGTGAAGCCCGGCATGATGGTGCCGGCGTATTCCTCGGCGCGGTCGATCAGGGCCGCCTGCAGGTCGCGCAGCATCGGCTCCAGCCGGTCGATCGTGTCGCGCACCCACAGGCGCACATCGAGCGCCACCTGATCGTTGCGCGAGCGTGCCGTGTGAAGCCGGCCGGCGACGGGGCCGATCAGCTCGGCAAGCCGCGCTTCGACGTTCATGTGGATATCTTCAAGCTTGGTCGAGAACTTGAAGCGGCCGCTCTCGATCTCGTCACGCACCTTCAACAGCCCGCGTCTGATGGCGCGGCCGTCCTTGGCCGTGAGGATGCCCTGGGCCACCAACATGTCGCAGTGGGCCAGCGAACCTGCGATGTCCTGCGCATAGAGCCGCCGGTCGAAACCGATGGAGGCATTGATCCGCTCCATGATTTCCGCCGGGCCGATCTTGTAGCGGCCGCCCCACATCATGTTGGAGCGACGCTTCACCACTCGCGCAGTCGTGTTCTTTCGTGCCATGAATTCGAGCCATTGATCCTGTAGGAACGCGGCTTATGGCATATCCCGACCCCAATTTCCTCCCCGGCCGGAGGTACATTCTCTCCGGTGCCCTGGCGGCCATCGCCCTGCCGGCGCACGCGGGGGTGAAGCCGGAGCTGGTCAAGGGCGCCGTCGCCCGCTTCGTGCCCACCCAGCCGCCGAAGCCGCTGCCCGATCTCGAGTTCCAGGATGCCGACGACAAGCCGCTGCGCTTCGCCGACTTCCGCGGCAAGGCACTGCTGATCAACTTCTGGGCGACCTGGTGCGTGCCCTGCGTCAAGGAAATGCCGAGCCTCGACAAGCTCCAGGCCGCCTTGCCCCGCGACAACTTCCTCGTCCTGCCGCTGTCGATCGACGGCGCCTCGCGGCCCAAGGTCGCGCCGTTCTACAAGGACCGGAAGCTTGCCCACCTCGGCATCTATTTCGACAAGGGTCGCAAGGCCATGCAGGGTCTCGACGTGTCGCTGCTGCCGACCTCGCTCCTGATCGATCCGGAAGGCCGCGAGCTCGGTCGCCTGGAGGGCGATGCCGACTGGGACATGCCGGAGGGCGTGGCCCTCATGAAGGCGGCCATCACCCGTCAGGGCTAGACAATGTCCGCTGAAAGCGGACATTCGGGGAATCGATCCCGGCAATTTTCCCGATTGCCAATTCGTGGTCCAAGTCCTTGATCCGGCAGCAGATATCGGCGTTGCGACGGTGCCAGAAATGTCCGGTCCGTAGCGGACCATCTGGAAACTCACTTCGTGCCCTGGCGGCCCTCTTATCGCGAACCTTCGGACCACACGGAGCCGCACCAACCTTCTCCCTTCCCAAATGACCGGGGGTAGGATTGTCTCCTTTCCGCTCGGCCGTCAATATCCTATCCACTTCCCGTACAGGAGGACAACTGCCATGGCCGCCCCGCTCGTCGTCGTCACCGGCGCCAGTTCCGGAATCGGACTGGCCATCGCCCGCGCCTTCGCCAGGGAAGGCAATGCGCTGTTGCTGATCGCCCGCCACATGAAGCCGGTCGACGGCTTGCCCACTGAACGCACCGCTTATGCCGAGGCCGACGTTGCCGACCATGGCGCCGTCGAACGCGCCATCCGCGGCGCCGAGGCGCAGTTCGGCAAGACGGCATGCCTGGTCAACAACGCCGGCCTCGCCGATGCGCGCGGCTTCCACGATGTCGATCCGGCGAGCTACAGTCACGAGATCGACGTCAACCTGAAGGGCGTGTTCAACTGCACCAAGGCGGTGATCGAGAACATGTCGGCGGCCAGGTCGGGCACCATCATCAACATCAGCTCGATCAGCGACCGCAAGGCCTCGCCGGTGGCACTCGGTTACACTGCCAGCAAGTATGGCGTGCGGGCCTTCAGCGAATCTCTGCGCGAGGCCGAGGGCATGAACGGCGTGCGCGTGGTCAACGTGGCGCCGGCCTACGTCCGCACCAACATCCATGCCGGCATGGGCATCAGTTTCGACAAATATCGCGAGATCCTGGGCAACCCGGATTTCATGTCGGCCGAGGAACTGGCCGAGATCGTGCTCTATTGCTGGAAGCTGCCGCCCACGATCTGCGTCAGGGACATCGTCGTGGCACCGACGCGCTCGACCTTCTGAAGCGTCAGCCGCCGACTTCGCAGTGCTTGTTCATCTCCTTGCAGACGCGCAGCACCGCCTGCACGACCAGTGATGAGGTCGTGCCCTCGCCCGGCCCGGCATGGCCGGCAATGAGGAGTTGTGACACATCGTCGTTGAAGGGCACGATATTCAGGGTGGCGGTGCGGTCGCCTTCGGCGATCTGCAGGCGGCGGGCGCCGGAATCGTGCATCAGGATGCGGACCGACGTATTCTTGCGCGCCGTTTCCAGCGCGGTCGAAAACACCTTGCCGGCCGGTGCATCCAGGATGACCGAGGCGAAGTCGTAGCCGGGCCGCCACTGTTCGCTGGTCCATGGAGACGACGCGCTCTGGAAAGGGAAGGCCGTGCTCGGCGGAAGAGCCAATCCGGAGATCAGGGCTCCGAAGCTCGGCCATGCGCAGGCTCAGCGTGTCGGAACCGGGCGTTCACCGGAGTAGTCGTAGAAGCCGCGCTTGACCTTGCGGCCGACCCAGCCGGCCTCGACATACTTCGTCAACAGCGGGCACGGTCGATACTTGGAGTCGGCCAGGCCCTCGTGCAGGACCTGCATGACCGACAGGCAGGTGTCGAGGCCGATGAAGTCGGCCAGTTCGAGCGGGCCCATCGGGTGGTTGGCGCCCAGCTTCATGCCGGTGTCGATGGCCTCGACGTTGGCGACACCTTCATAGAGGGCATAGACCGCCTCGTTGATCATCGGCAGCAGGATGCGGTTGACGATGAAGGCCGGAAAATCCTCGGCATTCACCGGCTTCTTGTCGAGCTTGACCACGACCTCGCGCACGGTTCGGAAAGTCTCTTCCTCGGTGGCGATGCCGCGGATCAGCTCGACCAGCCCCATCAGCGGCACCGGGTTCATGAAGTGCATACCCATGAACTTGCCCGGCCGGTCGGTGACCGCCGCGAGCCGCGTTACCGAGATCGACGAGGTATTGGTGGCCAGCAGCACATTGGACGGCAGATCGATGCAAACCTTCTTGAAGATCTCCCGCTTGATCGCCTCGTTCTCGGTCGCCGCCTCGACGATCAGGTCGCAGTCGGCGAACGGCTTGTAGTCGAGGGCGGTGGTGATGCGCTTCAGAGCGGCATCCTTGTCCTCGGGCCGGATCATGCCGCGGCCGATCTGGCGGTCCATGTTGCGGCTGATCGCATCGACCCCCTTGTCGAGATGCTCCTGGTCGACGTCCACGAGGCGGATGTCGAACCCCTTTAGCGCGCAGACATGGGCAATACCGCTGCCCATCTGGCCGGCACCGATGACTCCGATGCGCTTGATCATGATGGGTACCCCTAATTATCCCGTGGGACGGGTGAACTACTTCTTCTCAACGGCCGCGGTCAGTTCCGGAACGATCTGGAACAGATCGCCGACGATGCCGTAGTCGGCCACCTGGAAGATCGGCGCTTCCTCGTCCTTGTTGATCGCCACGATGGTCTTGCTGTCCTTCATCCCGGCGAGATGCTGGATCGCGCCGGAAATACCGATGGCGATGTAGAGGTCGGGGGCGACAACCTTGCCAGTCTGACCGACCTGATAGTCGTTCGGCACGTAGCCCGCGTCCACTGCCGCGCGGCTGGCGCCGAGCCCGGCCCCCAGCTTGTCGGCCAGGGTCTCGAGCATCTTGAAGTTCTCGCCGCTCGCCAGGCCACGGCCGCCCGACACGACAATCTTGGCGCTGGTGAGCTCCGGTCGCTCGCTCTTGGACAACTCGGCGCCCACGAACGACGACAGTCCGCTGCCGGCCGCGCTGGCGGCCTGCTCGATCGGCGCGGAACCGCCGCCGGCGACAGCCTTGAAGTTGGTCGGACGAATGGTCACGACCTTGATCTTGTCGGCCGACTGCACGGTCGCCATGGCGTTGCCAGCATAGATCGGTCGCACAAAAGTGTCGGGCGAGACGACTTGGATGGCCTCGGAGATCTGCGCCACGTCGAGCAGGGCGGCGACACGTGGGGCGACATTCTTGCCGACTGAGTCAGCCGCCATCACGACATGGCTGTAGTTCGGCGCCAGCTGGACCACCAGCGGTGCGATGTCTTCGGCCAGCCAGTTGGCATAAGCCGCATCCTCAACCTGAAGCACCTTGGCCACGCCCTCGATGGCGGCGGCCGACTTGGCGGCTTCGCCGGCGTTGCTGCCGGCCACCAGCACGTGCACGTCAGAACCCATCTGGGTCGCGGCGGCAACGGCGTTGGCAACATTGGCGCGAACGACCTTGCCGTCATGTGCGGCGACAACGAGAACGGCCATGTCAGATCACTCCCGCTTCATTGCGCAGCTTGTCGACCAGCTCCGCCACGGTCTTCACCTTGATGCCGGCCTTGCGCTTGGGCGGCTCCTCGACCTTGAGCGTCTTGAGACGCGGTGCGATGTCGACCCCCAGCGCGTCCGGCGCCAGGACCTCGATCGGTTTCTTCTTGGCCTTCATGATGTTCGGCAGCGAAGCGTAGCGCGGCTCGTTGAGGCGCAGGTCGGTAGTGATCACCGCCGGCAGCTTGATCTTTATGTTCTCGAGGCCGCCGTCGACCTCGCGCTTCACCTCGGCCGAGCCGTCGGCGACGTGCAGTTTGTTGGCGAAGGTGCCCTGCGACCAGCCGAGAAGGGCGGCCAGCATCTGGCCGGTCTGGTTGGAGTCGTCGTCGATCGCCTGCTTGCCGACGATGACCAGGCCGGGCTGTTCCTTGTCGACCACGGCCTTCAGCAGCTTGGCGACGGCCAGCGGCTGCAGTTCGGCGTCTGTCTGGACGAGGATGCCGCGGTCGGCTCCCATGGCGAGCGCGGTGCGGATCGTCTCCTGGCACTGGGCAGGGCCGGCAGAGAAGGCGATGACCTCGGTCGCCAGCCCCTTCTCCTTCATGCGAAGCGCCTCTTCCACGGCGATCTCATCGAAGGGATTCATGGACATCTTGACGTTCGCCGTCTCGACACCCGTGTTGTCGGCCTTGACGCGGATCTTGACGTTGAAGTCGATGACCCGCTTGACCGCGACCAGCACTTTCATCGCGTTGCGCCTATAGGTGAGTTGCCACCGGACCTCCCGCCCGGCGAAGGGGTTTTCGTGTACGGGTCCTCGGCCGATCATGTCAAGGCTATGTCGCGCTGCACAAAATCGCAGGGTGGAAGATTTTTCCTTGATCTTTCAACAGCTTGGGGCCTCTGGCACCACAGCCGGACGTCCGCGGCACATCCGATGCACAGGCATGAACGAGCGATCAAAGGGCCGGCTGGCCCAGCCGATCATCTCCCGGTTGAGTGCCGACGCGACTGCAACCGCCGTCATGGCAGAGCGATGTCGTAGCGAACATAGTCGGTGAGCTGGGCGACTCGGTCGTACAGCACGCGTGCCGCCGCGTTGTCGGCCTCGGTGTGCTCCGGCGCCAGCCGCGGTCTCGGCCGCGCGCGACCAGGGCACCGATCAGCCTTCGCCCTGTTCCAGCGCGCCCACCGGACTGTTCGGGTCCATGATCCGGCGCCACAACTCTTCGTCTTCCGCCAACGAGAGCGATGCGTTGAAATGCGCGCAATTGGCTCGCCACATCCGGTGCCAAGCCGGCCAATCGGCCGCCTCGGCGTCGCGAACCATCACTGTTGCCATCGCCATCCCCAACGCGCGCCTTTCGGGATTTTGCGTCGCCCTCGTCGCGCTTCGTTATCGCCGCTGCAGAGGCGGCGTTATCTTGCCCCGCCCGGCACCCATAGAACGTCCGTCGCGCCATTGTCGTTGAGCCGGCGCGCCAGAACGAACAGATGATCGGAGAGACGATTGACGTACTTGATCGCCTCCGGGTTGATGGGCTGCTCGGCGGCGAGCCGTGTCATGCAGCGCTCGGCGCGGCGCGACACCGTACGGGCAAGATGCAGCCGGGCCGCGACCTCGCTGCCACCCGGCAGGATGAAGGAGTTGAGCGGAGCGAGTTCGGCGTTCATGGCGTCGATCTCCTTCTCGATGCGCTCGACCTGGCTCGCCACGATACGCAGCGCACCTTCACCGCGCTTGTTCTCGCCTTCGGGCGTGCAGAGGTCGGCGCCGAGATCGAACAGGTCGTTCTGGATGCGGCCCAGCATGGCGTCGGCTTCGGGGAGCCTGGGATCGCCGAGAATGGTGTGGGCGATGGTGCTGCGGACGAGGCCGACAATGGAATTGGTCTCGTCGACCGTTCCATAGGCTTCCACACGGATATCGTGCTTGGCGACGCGCGTGCCGCGGCCGAGCGAGGTCTTTCCGGCGTCGCCGCCGCGCGTGTAGATGCGGTCGAGATTGACGGCCATCAGGTCAGCTCCGGCTCGCGAGATACCACAAGAGAATGAGGATGATCGTCAGGAACTGGAGGCGGACGCGCCACCACATCAGCCGGTTGCTGCGCCGTCCGCCTTCGACCGTTCCCTCGACGTTGCGGCTCATGCTGATCAGGCCGGCAAACAGGACGCCGAGCGTGCCGAGGCCGGACAGGATCACGAGAACGAACAGGACGCCGGCTAGGGTCATTCTTCACTCCCGTGGCCAAGCATTGGGCGGCCACCTCCTAACATCTATTTAGCCATTGTGGCGCCCCGC
>JAUXWB010000238.1 GCA_030684475.1 Reyranella sp.
GTAGGCCTCCTCGACCTTGCCGAGGTCGCGGCGGAAGCGGTCCTTGTCCATCTTCTCGTTGGTGCGCAGATCCCACAACCGGCACGAGTCGGGGCTGATTTCGTCGGCAAGCACGATGCGGACCATGTCGTCTTCATAGAGGCGGCCGAACTCGACCTTGAAGTCGATCAGCTTGATGCCGCAGCCGAGGAAAAGCCCGAACAGGAAATCGTTGACGCGCAAGGTCAGCGCCACGATGTCGTCGAGGTCCTGCGGTGTCGCCCATCCGAACGCCGTGATGTGCTCCTCGGTCACCATGGGATCGCCCAGCGCGTCGTTCTTGTGGAAGAACTCCATGATCGAGCGCGGTAGCTGGGTGCCTTCCTCGACGCCGAAGCGCTTGGCGAAGGAGCCGGCGGCAACGTTGCGCACCACGATCTCGAGCGGGATGATCTCGACCTGCCGGATCAACTGCTCGCGCATGTTGAGGCGGCGGATGAAATGGGTCGGCACACCGATCTCGCCGAGCTTGGTCATCAGGAACTCGGAGATGCGGTTGTTGATCACCCCCTTGCCGGTGATCGTGCCCTTCTTCTGGTTGTTGAAGGCGGTGGCGTCGTACTTGAAGTACTGGCCGATCGTCCCGGGCTCGGGCCCCTCGAACAAGGTCTTGGCCTTGCCCTCGTAGATGCGGCGGCGGCGGGACATTCTTTACTCCTGCGCGGACGATGCAGATCGTCCACCAATCGGCCGGAATATGGCGGAAGTCCCATGCGCCGGTACTGGGGAAAAATCCATTGAAAAAGGTGACGCATCCGTCATATTGGGGTTCTCATGGGAGGCCCTCAAATGGCCCAGCAGATCACCTACGACAAGGCCTATGACACCGTCGCTCGGGAAGATTTCCCGGCGATGTTGGAGGTGCCGCGCTACGGCCGGCGAACCAATGCCTTCGACAGCATCATATCTGCGACCCACGACCATTTCTGGGACCCTCTGGACACGAACTACATCGACTACGACCTGCCGTTCGACATGTCCAAGACGCCGATCATGCCGCTGGACACGGTGGTCGAGCTCCGGAGCGCCGTGGGCGACCGGCTCGACGACGGGCAGAAGATCGGGCTCGCCAACGATGTCATGCACTGGTCGATCTCCAACCTGCTGCATGGCGAACAGGGCGCCTTGTCGCTGTCGGCCAGCCTTTGTCACATCCTGCTCGATCCGGGTGCCCAGGAATACGCCGCCAACCAGGCGCGCGAGGAGGCCCGCCACGTCGCGGGCTTCACCCGCTACATCGCCAGGCGCTGGGGCGAGCCGCTGCCGGTCGGCAAGACGATCTCCACCGTGCTGACCGACCTGGTAAGCACCGAGGAGGTCTACAAGAAGATCGTCGGCATGCAGATGCTGATCGAGGGCATCGCCATGGGCTCGTTCGCGACGCTCAATGCCAAGACCAACGATCCCGTCCTGCGCCGCCTGGTGCAGCTCGTGATGAGCGACGAGGCCTTTCACCATCGCTTCGGCCGCATCTGGGCGGCCAAGACGATCCGGCATCTTAGCCCGGACGAGCACAAGAAGGTCGAAGACTGGTCGGCGCAGCTCTTCCAGATGCTGCTGTTCAACCTGATCAATGCCGAGCAGAAGCAGGTGATCTACGCCAAGTACGGGCTCGACTGGCAGTGGGTGCGCGACGCCATGAAGGAGGTCTTCACCGACGAGGACCGTCGCGCCAATCTGAAGGAAGGCACCAACATCTTCCGTGTGCTGATCAAGACCCTGCTGCATGCCGGCATCATCACCTCGCGCACCGCGCCGCTCTACGCGGTGTGGGTCGACATGAAGGAGCTCGAGGCCGAGGGCGACGGCATCCCGGGCGACATCGTCGCCGAGGAGATGCTGGTGGTCCTGCGCGAGATCAACGCCAAGCGCCGCCGCATCGGATCCAAGGACGTGGCGGCCGCCGCGTCTTAGGGTTTTTTCGCCAGCACGAAGGCCGACAGGCCGGCCAGGCGGTTGAAGGGAAACAGCGGCAGTTCGACGGCGCAGACGGCGCTCAGGACGCCGTTGGTGAGGGCGCCGTGCTTCTTGAGGCTGCTGCGCGGTTCGGTGGTGTCGCGGTCGGCAAGGCGCACTGCCGCCGCCAGCGGAAAGATCAGCCCGAAATAGTAGGCGCCGCGCACGATCTCGAGGCCGGCGTCACCGAGCGCCGCTTCGATTTCGGGCAGCCGGTAGCGCCGCTTGTGCTCGAGGAAAACGTCGTGGCCGCTCCACAGAAAGGCGAAGGCCGGCACCGTCACCAGGAAATGGGAGCCGGCCGGCACCTTCGACGCATAGTGGCGGACCAGGCCACGGTCGTCGTCGACATGCTCCAGCACGTCCATCATCAGCACGAGGTCGCAGTCGGTCGGACCGGTATCGCGTCGGTAACGCACGGGCTTGCCGGCGATGCTGTCGTCGCGGTCGGCGGGGTAGCCGATGTCGACGCAGAGCGCAGTTTCGGCCGGCGTTCCGGCCAGCAGGTGGCGGGAAAAGAAGCCCGAGCCGGCGCCGACGTCGAGCAGCCGTCTCGGCCGCAGCCCGGCCACGGCGCGGCCGAGCGCGGCTGCCTTCGAGCGGTAGTACCAGTGCCGGCCAATGTCGGCGCCGAGGATGTCCTCTTCCTTGAGATCCATCGACCGCCGTCAGTCCTTCGGCGGCGCGTCGGCCCCGTCCTCGTAGACGCCCTCGACGACGTAGATCGGCCGTCCCTTAACCTCGAGGAAGAGCCGCCCGAGATACTCGCCGATGATGCCGAGCGACAGAAGCTGGATCGCGCCCATCAGCAACACTGCGATCAGCAGCGAAGCGTAGCCCGGCGTGTCGATGCCGAAGATCAGCACACGAGTGATGATGAAGAAGGCATAGAGAACGGCGACGGTCGCGATCACCACGCCGACATAGAACCAGGCGCGCAAGGGGGCGGTCGAAAAGCTCACCACGCCGTCGAGCGCGAAGTTCCACAGCCGCCAGTAGTTGAACTTCGTCGCGCCGGCCGCACGTTGCGGCCGTTCATAGGGAACACCGATCGAGTTGAAGCCGACCCAGGCGAACAGGCCTTTCATGAAGCGGCTGCGCTCGGGAAGCTGGCGCAGCACCTCGACGGCGCGCCGGTCGACCAGCCGGAAATCGCCGACATTCGGCGGAATGCGAACCGGCGAGATCGAGTTGAACACCCAGTAGAACCAGTTCGCCGACAAGCGCTTGGCGATGGTATCGGTCAGGCGTGCGCTGCGCACGCCGTAGACGATGTCGTAGCCCTCGCGCCAGCGCGTCATGAACGATCCGATCAGGTCGGGCGGGTCCTGCAGGTCGATGTCGATCGGGATGAGAACGTCGCCCCTGGCATGGTCGATGCCGGCGGTAAGGGCAGCCTCCTTGCCGAAGTTGCGTGACAGGTTGACGACCCTGATGCGCCGGTCGTCGCCGCTCCGGGTCAGCAGGCGTGACAGCGTGTCGTCGCGCGAGCCGTCATTCACAAACACGACCTCGAAGCGGAGGCGGTCACGCTCCAGGATCGGCACGACGGTATCGATGAAGAGGTCGATCGACTCCTCTTCGTCGAAGACCGGCACGATCAGCGACAGCAGCGGATCGGCCGGGCGCCGCGACCGCTGTAGCGCGAGCTGGCGCTCCAGCGCGATACCGGCAAGTTTCGGTCTTGGAAGGGGTGCTTCGGGCATGAACGAAGGTTCCGTCAAACGCCTCAGTGACCCCTCGTTTTCCTTAGCCTAAGGAATCAAATGCGGGAGCCGGAATCAACCCCTAATTCGCGTCAGGTCACCATGATGCCGGTGTCGACGGCAAGCTGGGGGGTAGCGCAGCCCGGCCTCCGTCCGAAACGCCCTCAGCGCCACGACAGCGATCGGCCGCACCGGTCATAGACGGCATCGTCCGCGGCCAGCGTCGGGGAGGAGACCGCCACGGCGGCGGCGCCTAGGCCTAGACCGATGAGGCCGCGATGGGAAAGCGCCTGCAGACAGCCGCGGCCGTCCTGGTAGATGCCGCTTCACCGAAATGTCGCCTTTCCTTGTTGTGCCAGGCCTCCCTTGGGATCGGCGATCCAGGTCGTCACGGAGCCGTCGGCTTCACGGCGGGCCTGCACCGAGAAGGCCAGGCCGGAAAACACCGGCGAGAGTGCGCGGAACTCGAAACTCTTCGCAACCTTATCCGGGTGGCTCCGGCGCGCCAGCTCGATCTGCAGCAAGCCGAGCAGCGGACCGTGCACGATCAGCCCGGGGTAGCCTTCGGCGCTGGTGACGTAGGGTTGGTCGTAGTGGATGCGATGGCCGTTGAAGGTGAGCGCCGAGAAGCGGAACAGCAGCACGGGATCGGGCACGATCCTCTTCGTCCATGTCGCGTCGATGGGTGCGAGTTTGGGCGCTTTCGGCTTTTCGCCCGGCTTGGCCGCCTCGCGATAGACGATGTCGTGCTCCTCGACGAAGGAGACTCCGCGCGGCCCCGATACGGTGTGCCGAACGGTCACGAACATCATCGATCCGGTCGATCCGGTCTTCGGCTCGACAGACATGATCTCCGACGTGCGGGCGACGGTCTCGCCGATCCTCACCGGCTCGCCATCGAAGCTGAACCGGCTGCCGGCCCACATGCGCCGGGGCAGGGGCACCGGCGGCAGAAAATCGCCGCGCTCGGCATGGCCGTCGGCGCCGATCTTCGATTGCGGCGCGGCTTCCAGGAAATAGAGCCAGTGCCAGAGCGGCGGCAACGGGTCGCCGTTTCGCGGGCCGGGATCGTTCTCGTCGAACGTGGCCGCCAGTGCCCGCACGGGAAAGGGCGCGACGAGGTCTTCGGTGGTTTGCGTGCGGCCGACCCAGTCTTTGAGCTTCTCCAGCAACATTCGTTCGTTTCCTCCGAGGCGCACGCGACCTTGCCACCGCCGCCGCGGGGTGGAAAGACTGCGCCGCCATCGCTATATACCAGCGCTAGAAGCCAACCCGGAGCGGCTGATGACCAGTTTCAACGATCGCGAGAAATCCTTCGAAAAGAAGTTCGAAAAGGACCAGGAACTGCAGTTCAAGGTCAACGCCCGCCGGAACAAGCTTCTGGGCCTGTGGGCGGCCGCACTGATGGGCAAGGGCGAGGCGGACGCCGAGACCTACGCCAAGACCGTCGTCCTGGCCGACTTCGAGTCGCCGGGCGACTCCGATGTCGTGGCCATGCTGGTGAAGGACCTCGCCGCTGCAGGCAAGCCGACCGAGGAGCACACGATCCGCAAGCAGGCCGAGCGGCTACTCGACGACGCCAAGAAGCAGCTCATGACGGACACGAACTAGGCGTCTGCCGTCCGTCCCCGTTCGTCAATTCCTGGGCGTCAGCCGAACACGCGCTTGAAGATCGTGTCGACGTGCTTGGTGTGATAGCCCATGTCGAACAGCGCGGTCAGTTCGTCGTCAGCGAGGAATTCGCGGATTTCCTTGTCGGCGCGGCACAGCGACAGCAGCGAGGCGTTGCCGTGCCAGGCTTCCATTGCGTTGCGCTGGACCGCTGCATAGGACGCCTCGCGGCTCATGCCCTTCTGGGTGAGCGCCAGCAGGATGCGTTGCGAGAACACCAGCCCGCCCAGTGAATCCAAATTGGCCTGCATGCGCTCGCCATAGACCACGAGCTGCTCAACCACGCCGGCGATGCGCCCAAGCGCGAAGTCGAGCGTGACCGTGGCGTCGGGCGCGATGTAGCGCTCGACCGAAGAATGCGAGATGTCGCGTTCATGCCAGAGCGTGACGTTCTCAAGCGCCGGCACGACGGCGCTGCGCACCACGCGGGCGAGGCCGGTGAGGTTCTCCGTCAGCACCGGATTGCGCTTGTGCGGCATCGACGAGGAGCCCTTCTGGCCCGCCGAGAAGAATTCCTCGGCTTCGCGCACTTCGGTCCGCTGCAGGTGGCGGATCTCGGTCGCCAGGTTCTCGATCGAGGAGGCAACCACGCCCAGGGCCGCGAAGAAGGCGGCGTGGCGGTCGCGCGGAATCACCTGGGTCGAGACCGGCTCGATCGCGAGGCCGAGCTTCTTCGCCACATGCGCCTCGATCTTCGGATCGACATTGGCAAAAGTGCCGACCGGGCCGGAGATGGCGCAGGTCGCGATCTCGGCCCGCGCCGCCACCAGCCGCGCGCGGTTGCGCGTGAAGGCCGCGTAGTGGCCGGCGAGCTTTACGCCGAAGGTCGTGGGCTCGGCATGAATGGCGTGGCTGCGGCCGATGGTGAGCGTGTTCTTGTGCTCCAGCGCGCGCTTCTTGAGCGCCGCGAGCAGGCGATCGACGTCGCTAATCAGGATGTCGGCCGCTTGCGTGAGTTGCACGGCGAAGGTGGTGTCAAGCACGTCTGAGGACGTCAGGCCCTGGTGGACGAACCGCGACTCCGGCCCGATGAACTCGCCGAGCCAGGTCGTGAAGGCGATCACGTCGTGCTTGGTGACCTGCTCGATGGCATCGATCTTGGCGATGTTGCCCGCGGGGTCGGCCTGGAGCGCCGCCATCGCCTTCTTGCCGCCGTCCCAGATTGCCTTGGCCGAGGCCTTGGGGACGATGCCGAGCTCGGCCATGGCGTCGCAGGCGTGCGCCTCGATCTCGAACCAGATGCGGAAACGGTTTTCGGGAGCCCAGATGGCGGCCATCGCTGGCCGGGAATAGCGGGAAATCATGTGCTGGCTTTTAGCGCCGAAGGGACCCCGACGCCATGTTGGAAACGTCATGTTAGAAGGACGGTCATGAAACCGCTGAAAGACTGCCCCCGCGAGACCCTGGCCGCCGTCCGCGGCGTGCTAACCGACATCGACGAGACCGTTTCCACCGAGGGCCGGCTGACGGCCGAGGCCTATGGCGCGCTCGAGGCGCTGAAGCAGGTGGGGCTGTGGGTGATCCCGGTGACCGGCCGGCCGGCCGGCTGGTGCGACATGGTCGCCCGCTTCTGGCCGGTCGACGCCGTGGTGGGAGAGAACGGCGCCTTCTGGATGTGGCAGAACGCGAAGGCCGGGAAGCTGTGCACGCGCTTCATCCAGTCCGAGGCCGAGCGCGCCCAGGGCCGGCGCCGCCTAGAGGCGGTGCGGGCCGACGTCTTGAAGGAAGTGCCGGGCTGCGGCATCGCCTCGGACCAGCCCTATCGCCTGGCCGATCTTGCGGTCGATTTCTGCGAGGACGTGCCGGCGCTGCCGCGGCGGGACGTCGAGCGTATCGTGGCAATCTTCGAGCGCCATGGCGCGCACGCCAAGGTGAGTTCGATCCACGTCAACGGCTGGTTCGGCGACTACGACACGCTCACGACCAGCCGGGCCATGATGGCCGAGTTGTTCGGCGTGGATGTCGACGCCGAGCGCGCGCGCTACGTCTTCTCCGGCGACTCGCCCAACGACTCGCCGATGTTCGGTTTCTTTCCCAATGCCGTGGGCGTGGCCAACGTCCGTGACTTCGCCGACCAGATGCCGCACCTGCCGCGCTGGGTGACCGCGGCGCGCTCGGGCGCCGGCTTCGTCGAACTCGCCCGCGCGCTGATCGACGCAAGACGGCGGTAACTCGACCTAGAGCGACGTTCGCCAGTGGCCGGGCAAGCCGACCCAGGCGCATCGACCGTCGTTCGACACGGTGACGGTCGGCGTTCCGAGGGGATTGTCGGCAAAACAGCCACCGGCAACGCCGGTATGCCCGGGCCGGAAGGCGGCCTTCCAGAAAAGCGTCGTTCCGCAATTCCTGCAGAACCACCGTTGCTGGGGATTGGCCCCGCCGATCGCGTAGACGGCGACGTCGCCCCGCCTGTCCGTGATCTGGCTGTCCGCGAAATAGGTCGACCAGCCGAACGCGCTGCCGGTTCGTTTCCTGCAATTGCGGCAGTGGCATATGGCGTTGATCGCAGGATCACCGTCGACGTCGATCGTGCATTTGCCGCAGCAACAGCTTGCCTGGCGAGTCATGTTCGTCTCCGAAGTGGTCCCGTGCCAAATCAGCGCGACGGCGGATTGACCAACAGCGAGCCGTAGTACGTCAAGCTATCGGCCTGGCTCCACACGCCCATGGGACCGGCCTGAGGCAGGGTCCGGTCGCTGGCGCTGAACAGCGACGTGCCGTCCAGCATCACCTCGAAGCGATCGTTGATGGCGATCACGCGCAGCGAATGCCAGGTGCCGCTCTCGACCGGCACTTCCTTACCGCCGACCTGCCGCCGCTTGCCCTTCTCCATGCGGTAGAGGCGGACCGATCCCTCGAGGGCGCTGGCGCGGACGACGTAGTAGTCGTTGGCGCTCTGCGCCCGGAACATGAAGCCGGCGACGCGCTGGCGGACGCCCGATACCGGCTTGAAACGCAGCGTCGCATCGAGGTCGCGCAGGACAGCCTGCTCGTTGATGCACAGCGGGAACCTGAGGTCGGTCGGGTCGGCGGCGGTTTCGGCCAGCACCCAGCCGCTGGGGCCGTCGGGATCGGCCAGGGCCCGCCAGGCGGCCGGGCGGCCGATACCGGTCATGCCCTGGGTGCAGGCGACGCGGCCGTCCGGCGTCGTGAGCGGCACCAGGAGCTGCGCCGACGCGGGGGCGGCGAGGAGGATCGGGATCAGGAGAAGGGGCGCGACGAGGAGCAAACGCATGCCGCATCCTAGCAAATCGCGCCGCGCTTGACCGCCGTGCTTGACCACTAGGGCCGGAGGGGGGAGTTTACGCCCCGGCCACAAATCGGGCGAAATTCGAGGGGGGAAACACCATGCGTCTTTGCACCATTCTGAGCGGCGGGAAGGCCGCCGTCGGCGTCAAGATGGGCGACGGCAAGATCGTCGATCTCAGCAAGCAGATGCCGCGCGGGCCGAAGTCGGTGGTCGAGATCCTGGCCGGCGGCAAGAAGCTCCAGGCCGCGGTCGCCAAGGCCTGCGCCAAGCCCAAGGCCGGCGCCACGGTGTCGGAGAAGTCAGCCAAGTACCTCTCGCCGATCCCCAACCCGGGCAAGATCCTCTGCATCGGCCTCAACTACCGCAAGCACGCCGAGGAGACCGGCAGTCCGATCCCGCAGTATCCAGTGGTGTTCACGCGCTTCAACAACACGTTGGTACCGCACAACGGCAAGATGCTGTCGACCACGCACTC
>JAUXWB010000244.1 GCA_030684475.1 Reyranella sp.
ATGCCACGCAGCGCGGCTCGCCCGTCAGGGTGACGCACCTGGACTCCGACAACTTCCGCACCCGCTACATGACGGCCGTGAGGCTCTCACCGCAGTAGCGGCGCCGACCGCGCCCTGCCCTCTTCCCCAGGCGGGGAGGCACTGGCGCGCCGGAGAATTTCGGGCGCACGTCGTCCGACCGCTGCAACCATGCCCGCGCAGGTGCGTTAACCGCACTGGCTCACCGATTTCGTTGCGGGTTCGATCGCCGTTCGTCGATCGACGTGACGCGGGCCTTCATCGGTCCGAACCGCCTCGACGGCGCCGAGAGGCGTCGGCGAGATGCCCATCTTGGGCGTTTCCTCCCTAAACTAGAACGCCCGTCGCGGTTCGTTCCGCGGCGGGCGCTTTTTGCGCTTCTGCCGCTGCCATAGGCCACGCCGTCGCGGCCAGCAGCGCCGTGGCGTTGAGGCAGGGTTGACGTAGCCGAGGCCAAGCCGCGAGACCATCACCCGTTGGGCGGCAGGGTCTGCCCGCGCGCCTCGTCGTTTGCCGGAAGACGTGGCCAAAGTACCGACGGGTTACGCGCTGCTGTCGACGGCGGAGCTGCGCCGGAGCTTCGAGCGGACGAAGTTGGGGCAGCTTCGCTAGGGTCATTGCGGTCGAATCAGAATCGCTCCTCCCCATTCAGATGGGGAGATGCCCCGTAGGGGCGGAGGGGTCATGGGCCGCGGCGAGATTCATGACCCCCGAGCGCCTGTGAAGGCGCGGAGTCGGCGTAAGACGCCGACACCTCCCCTGATGACAGGGGAGGAGAGACTCCGCTCAACCGGCGAGAATGGCTTCGACGATCTCCTGGACCTCGAGGGCGTCGGCCAGGGTCGCGAGATGATGCGGCTCGCCGCGAGCGAGTTTGGCCACGCCTTCGAGCTGGCGCCTGAGCGCCAGCGGCCGGGCCTCGGCCTGGGGGAGCGCATCCGGCGCCGGCTGCCAGGTGCCGTCCGCACGGCGCCGCTCGGCGATCGACCAGTCGCAGAGCCGGACCGCGCCCTTGTCGCCTTCCAGCATCCAGATGTTGTGATCGTCCTTCGCCGTCTCGCCGACCGCGCCGACGAGCGTCACCGGCAGATCGCCCGCCTGCAGTGTCGCTTCGATGCGCCGTTCGGACTTGCCGGCGTCCGTGAAGGACGCCTTGCCGCTCAGGTCGTGCAAAGGTCCGACGAGACGCCGTGACAGAAAGAGGAAATGCGAGACGACCTCGCGCGTAAAACCACCCTGCATTGGCCTGTCCAGCCAGCCCGCCGCATCCGCCTGCCAGGCGCGCGGCCATTTGGCGAAGCCGACCTCGATCGCGATGCGCCGCGGCGTGCCGATCTCGCCGCTCTCGATCCAGCGCCGGAGCGTTGCCACGGCCGGCGAAGAGGCGAAGGGAAAGTTCACCGCACCGCGCGTGCCGGCCTCGGCCACGAACCTCCTCGCGTCGGCGACATCAACCGCCAGCGGCTTCTCGCTGAACACGCTCTTGCCGGCCGCCAGCGCCGCGCGGGCGTGCGCGAGATGCGACGCCGGAGGCGAGGCGATGTAGGTGCAGTCGCCCGCGGCAATGACGCCAGCCGCATCGGCGAGGCGCGGCACCTGGGGAAAGGCCTTTGCCATGCGCTGCATCGCTTCGGGCGCGGGATCCCAGATGCCGCAGGCCCGCACCAGCGCGGGGTCCTGCTGGAGAATCGCGGTGAGCAGCCGCTCTCCCATGATGCCGGCACCGATGATGCCGATCGCAACGCTGTCGTTCTTCATAGCTATGACCGCAGTCCCTCTTGCCGTTGGCTGTCGAGGCTGTTGTACGTCGTCAGCGGGAAGCGGTCACTTCCTGGTCCCGCGGCAGACAAAGGATGACCTCGCGTCTATTCGGAGGCCACCTGCCGCAACACATCGCAGAAGCGCTGGCGTTCGTTGCCATTCATCAACCGCGACAGGCCCTGGTCGAGGGCGGCGTCCCTTTGGTGCAATCGGCCGATGAGGACGGTCCCCTTGGGCGTCAGGAAGAGCGCATGCGAACGGCGGTCGTTCTCGGTCGGCCTGCGCCGAGCGAGACCGCGCTCCTCGAGTGTATCGATGATGGCCACGAGATTGGTCTTCTTGATGCCGAGGGCATCGGCCAGGCGGGTCTGGCTCAATCCCGGATTGCGCTCGATCACGGTCAGGACCGAGTACTGGGCCGGACGAATGTCGAACTCGGCGAACAGGTCGAAGAAACGTTGAAACACCGCGACCTGGGCGCGCCTCAGCAGGTAGCCGAAGCTGTCGCCCAGAGGCCCCAGATCGACCGGCGTTTCGGTCGCCACGTCTTCTTTCCGCTTGGCCGAGGACACGTCGTTCCTTCCTGCCTGCTGCTTGTGAAGCAGGTCATAATAGTTATACTCGATAACCATTAACCTTCCGGCGCAACGGAGGGAAGCGGGAAAGGGAGGACGGCGGACGCCTGACGCGCGTGACGCGCTCGCACGGCCCATCGACCTGAACCCGTCCAGTCGTGCAACCATGAAAAAGGAGGAAGCATCATGTTGAAGCAAACCCGTCGTAGTATTGTTCGTGCATCGGCCGCCGCCGCCGCGCTTTCCACGCTCGGAGCTTTCGCGGGCCGCGCCGGGGCGCAGGGCGCCCCGGCTCTCGACGTCGTGAAGATCGTCACCGGCTTCCCGCCGGGCGGCACGACCGACACGCTCAGCCGTCGCGT
>JAUXWB010000248.1 GCA_030684475.1 Reyranella sp.
ATGGACCCGATCGAGCTGCGCCTCAAGAACGCCGCCAAGAAGGGCACCAAGACCAGCTACGGTCCGGTGTTCGACACCATCGGCTTCGTCGAGTGCCTGGAGGCCGCCAAGAACTCCGAGCACTACAAGAGCAAGCCCAAGGCCGGCATGTCGCGCGGCGTGGCGGCGGGCTTCTGGTTCAATGTCGGTGCCGATTCGAGCGCGGCCGCGCATGTGGCCGAGGACGGCACGGTGACGATCATCTCGGGCAATCCCGACATCGGCGGCAGCCGCGCCTCACTCGCCCTGATGGCGGCCGAGGAACTCGGCGTCGACTACGACAAGGTGCGGCCGGTGATCGCCGACACCAGTTCGATCGGCTTCAACTTCGTCACCGGCGGCAGCCGCGTCACCTTCGCCACCGGTCTTGCGGTGGTGAATTCGGTGCGCGACCTGATCCGCGAGTGCAAGGTGCGCGCCGCCAAGACCTGGGGCGTCGATCCCGACGGCGTGATCTGGGAGAACGGCTGCGCCAAGCCCGCCGGCAGCAACGTCGGCGAGTTCGAGCCGCTGTCGCTCGCCCAGCTCGCCGCGACTGCCGGCAAGACCGGCGGCCCGATCAACGGCCACAACCAGCTCAACGCCCAGGGCGCGGGCCCGGGCTTCGGCGTGCACATCGTCGACCTCAAGGTCGACCGAGATACCGGCATCGTCGAGATCGGCCGCTACACCGCGCTGCAGGACGTCGGCACGGCGATCCATCCGAGCTACGTCGAAGGCCAGATGCAGGGCGGCGCCGTGCAGGGCATCGGCTGGGCGCTGAACGAGGAGTACATCTACAGCGCCAAGGGCAAGCTCGATAACGCGGGCTTCCTCGACTACCGCATGCCGGTCGCCTCCGACCTGCCGATGATCGAGACCATCATCGTCGAGGTCGCCAACCCGCATCATCCCTATGGCGTGCGCGGTGTCGGCGAAGTGCCGATCGTGCCGCCGCTCGCCACCATGGGCAACGCCATTGCCCGCGCCACCGGCGTGCGCATGACCGACCTGCCGATGTCGCCGCCGCGCCTCAGCGCCGCGCTCGACGCCGCGACGCCGCTGATGGCGGCGGAGTAACACCGCCAAGCAGAGGCTTCGGCCTCAGGACAGACAAAAGGCCCGCTCCGGGAAACCGGTGCGGGCCTTCTGCTGACGGCCTATCGGCCGCCGAAATTCTCGCAGCGAGAGTGCGGCGTCTCTAGCCGACGGTCTTCAGGTTCACGGCGGCCTCGCGACCGCGTTCGCTGGCAACCTCGTAGCTGACCTTCTGGCCCTCATTGAGACCGTTGAGGCCTGCGCGCTCGACGGCGCTGATATGGACGAACACATCCTTGCCGCCGCCGTCCGGCTGGATGAACCCGAAACCCTTGGTGCCGTTGAACCACTTGACCGTGCCTGTAGCCATCGTCTGTATCCCAGTTGTGCGAGCAAGCCGTTAGGAGGGCGGTGCGCTCGCGGCAGCCGCCGGCAGGTGCGGACAAGGGAGCCGAAGTCGGGTGAACCTGTCAAGCCGACCGGACCGGCGCCCGCCACGCCGACGCCATATTGTGATGGCCCGCCGGACCCCTCACAGTGCCGCATCGACCGACCGGGAGCCCCTCGCATGACCGTCCCCCATGACCTTGCTGCCCTGTGGGAAGCCCACTGCCGGTACGAATTCGAGACCCGCGATGTCGACGCCACCATGGCGACCATGGTGGCCGCTCCCTACGTCAACCACGTCCCGACGATGACCGGCGGCGTCGGCCACGACGAGCTGAAGCGCTTCTACAAATACCATTTCATCGGCGGCAATCCGCCCGACACCGCGCTGGTGCCGGTGAGCCGTACCATCGGCACCGACCAGCTGGTCGACGAGATGCTGTTCAGCTTCACCCACACCAGCGAGGTCGACTGGATGCTGCCCGGCATCAAGCCGACTGGCCGCAAGGTCGAGATCCCGCTGGTCGCCATCGTGCGTTTCGTCGATGGCAAGGTGGCGCACGAACACATCTACTGGGACCAGGCCTCGGTCCTGGTGCAGGTCGGCCTGCTCGATCCGAAGGGACTGCCGGTGGCCGGCGTCGAGACGGCGCGCAAGGTCGCCGACGAGAAGCGACCGAGCAACCAACTCATGACTCGCTGGCCCACCAGCGCCGGCAAACCGATCTAGGACGCGGGGGTGCCCATGACATCCTCTCGGCGATCCCTTCTCTTCGGCGCCACGGCTTTCACGGCGATCCACGCCCTGGCACCGCGAGACGCGCAAGCAGCCGGCCAGAAGATCCTGCGGCTGCAGACGCGGCAGATCGAGGTCGGCGGCAAGGCGGCGACGCGCTACGGCGTCACCCAGCCGTCCGGCGCCGTCGGACTCACCCTCGACGAGGGTGACACCTTCGACGTGCGGGTCGAGAACACGCTCACGGTGACGTCGGGTCTTCACTGGCACGGGCTCAACCCGCCGTGGCGGCAGGACGGCGTGCCTTTCATCTCCGGCCCGCCGATCGCGGCCGGCCAGTCGGCCGACTACAAATTTCCGGCGCTGCCCGTGGGCACACGCTGGATGCACTCGCACTTCGGCCTGCAGGAGCAGAACCTGCTGGCCGCGCCGCTGATCGTGCGCGAGACCGAGGCGATCAGGAGCGGTCGGCAGGAGGTCGTGGTCCTGCTCGAGGACTTTTCCTGGACCAGGCCCGCGACGATCCTCGAGAAGCTGCGCCAGCCCCCATCTGGAAGCATGGCGCCCGGCGGCATGACGATGAGCGGCGGGGCGATGGGCGGCATGAAGATGCCGATGGATCCGGCGAAGCCCGACTACAACGACGTCGACTACGACGCCTATCTCGCCAACGACCGCACGCTGGCCGATCCGCAGGTGGTCGACGTCGAACGCGGCGGCGACGTCCGGCTGCGCCTCATCAACGGCTCGGCCTCGAGCAACTTCACCATCGACCTCGGCGCCTACGAAGGCACGCTGCTCACCGTCGACGGCAATCCGGTCGAGCCGCTGAAGGCCAGCCTCTTTCCGCTCGCCGTCGCGCAGCGCGCCGACATCCTGGTGCGCCTGCCGGGCGACGGCCAGGCGATGCCGGTGCTGGCGCGCGGCGAGGGCCGGACGCTGCAGGCCGGGATCGTGCTGCGGCCGCCGCACGCCGCCGTCACCAGGATTGCCCTCAACGGGCCCGTCGCCGGTCCGGCGGTCGGGCTGCAGCAGGAGATCCTGCTGCGTGCCACGCGGCCCCTGCCCGCGAAGAAGATCGACCGCTCCGTCCCGGTCGATCTCACCGGCACCATGACGGGCTACACCTGGTCGATGCCGGTCCACGGCATGACCGGCGCGCCGGTGACGGTGGCGCAGGGCGAGCGCGTCGAACTGGTGATGCGCAACGAGACGATGATGGCGCACCCCATGCACCTGCATGGGCATTCGTTCCAGGTGACGGAGATCAACGATCGCAAATTCTCGGGTGCGATCCGCGACACCATCCTGGTGCCGCCCCGGGCCACGGTGAAGGTCGCCTTCGACGCCGACAACCCCGGCATCTGGGCCTATCACTGCCACAACCTCTATCACATGGCCGCCGGCATGTTCACGACGATGGTCTATCGCGACTTCACCTGAGGCCCTTCGCGTTCACGGCGACCACATCGCCCGCAACGGCCCGTCGCGACCATAGACCGGATCCTGGAGCGGCAACGGCACGGCCGCGATCGCCGTGACGGCGCGGGCATGGTCGATTTCTCCCGGGCGCTTCTGGTCGAGGCCCGAGTTGTCGGGATAGGCGCCCACCACCAGCAGGTCGGCGCTGGCCGACACACGTCGATGTCCGGTACCCGCCGGCAGCACGACGACGTCGCCTGCCTCGACGTCGAGCTCGCGACCGCCGGCGCCGCCGAACTGCACGCGGGCACGACCACGGGCGATGCCCAGCACCTCATGCGCCCGCGTGTGGAAATGCAGGAAGTCGAAGATGCCATTGCGCCAGGAACGACCCCAGCCGTGGCGGGCGAACGCCCTCTCGAACGGTACCGCCGGATCGGCGGCATCGCGCGCAAAGGCGCCGCGATAGACCAGCAGTGGCAACGCCGGATTGTTCGGCGTCTCGCCGTCGGCGGCGAAATAAAAGGCCAGCGGTGTGGCTTGCTCCGTCATCGATAGGCGCTCCCCGGATTGAATCGCCATGGGTTTCTTAGCGCGAGGCAGCGCCGCCGGCCAGATGGGACGCCTGCAGGAGATTCGGGCATGATGGTGCGAAGACCGAGGGAACGCCGCATGAGCCCCATCGAGATATCGTTGCTGAGCTTCGTGCTCATGCTTGGCGGCGCGGCCACCGGGTCGCTGTTGCGCCGGGCCCTGCCGGACCACCACCTCGACGAACATGCCAAGGACATCGTCCGCCTTGGGGCCAGCCTCGTTGCCACCATCTCGGCTCTGGTGCTCGGCCTCCTGATCAGTTCGGCCAGCAGTTCCTTCGAGGCCCAGCGCAACGAAGTGAGGCAGATGGCGGCCAACCTCATCCTGCTCGACGAGCTCCTCGAGCGGTACGGACCGGAGGCGCGGCCGATCCGGCAGACGCTCCGTGCCGCCATCGAGCCCCTGGTCGTTCAGCTTTGGGGCGAGTTGGGCTCGCGCGGTCCCCAGGCCATGGCCATGGAACCCAGCGGAAATGCCTCGCGCGCCTACATGGCGCTCCACGAGCTCGCGCCGCAGACCGACGCGCAGCGCTCCATCAAGAGTCAGGCGATCCAGACCGCGACCGACATCCAGAGGTCACGCCTGATGCTGTTCGAGCGCTCGCATGCGGGCATTCCGGCGCCCTTCCTGGCCATCCTGATCTTCTGGCTGACGATGATCTTCGTCAGTTTCTGCCTGTTCTCCCCGCTCAATCCGACCTCCATCGTCGCGCTGATATTCATCGCCCTGTCGGCATCGGGCGCAATCTTCCTGATCCTCGAGATGGGCCAGCCGTTCGACGGACTAATGCAGATTTCCAGCCAGGCTCTGCGCACGGCGCTCACGCCTCTCGCGCCGTAGTGGCCAGCGGAACGGGCCTGCACAAGAGGCTTGCCTAAAGTTTCGAAAATCTATGTAATTTCGACACTAGGCGGCGCACATAAGCTGCCAGACTTGGGAGGATGTCATGGGAACAGGTTTCAATCGCCGCACACTGCTGCTGTCTGCCGGCGGCTCGCTCACCTTGGCTGCCGCCGTGCGCGCGCAGGCGGCTTTTCCGTCCAAGCCGATCCGGATCGTGCACGGCTACGGGCCGGGCTCGAACCCGGACACCATCGCACGCGTCATCTCGCCCAGCCTGATCGAGACGCTGGGCCAGAGCGTGATCGTCGAACCCAAGCCCGGCGCCGGCGAACGCATCGCCGCGCAGTACATCATGACCCAGCCGGCCGACGGCTACACGCTCTACCTGATCACCGGCGGCGCCAATGTCATCAGCGCCACGGATCCGAAGCCGCCCTTCAGCACGTTGAAGGACTTCTCCTACATCTCGATGCTGACCCAGTTTCCGTTCGCCTTCTTCACCGCGGCCAACTCGCCCTATCGCACGCTGAAGGACCTGCTCGACGCCGCCCGCAAGAACCCGGGCAAGCTCAACTATGCCCACAGCGGCGTCGGCAACACGCTGCATCTCGCGGTCGAATATCTGAAGGCCCAGGCCGGCATCCAGATCGAACCAGTGGCCTACAAGGACACCGGCCAGCAGATCGGCGACGTGATCAGCGGTCGCATGGACGTGGCGATCAGCACCTTCACCAGCTACACGGCGCCGCTCAAGAGCGGTCAGATCCGCGCGCTTGCCGTTACGTCGAAGCAGCGTTGGCCCCTCAACCCCGACGTGCCGCCTGTCGCCGACGACGTGCCGGGCTACGAGGTGGTTTCCTGGCTGGGCCTCGCCGCTCCCGTCGGCCTTCCCGCCGATATCGCCGACAAGCTGTCCGGCGCGGCCAAGATCGCGATGGTGCGGCCCGAGGTGCAGAGCCGGCTGCAGGCGCTGGGCAGCGAGGCACACTCCAGCACGCCGGCCGAGTTCCGGACCCGGATCGAAGCCGACTACGCCAAGTGGCAGCCGCTCGCCAAGTTCGTGCATCCCTAGGTCACCGGCCGGCCGGAAGCACCCATGGTGACGTTCAGCAAGGTCGAAGGCCTGGCCTCGCACCAGGTGCCGGGCGGGGTCATGCACCGGCTGATCGGCGACAGGCTGACGGTGATGTGGGGCCAGCGCGGCAAGGGCTCGCAGACGCCCAGGCACAGCCATCCGCATGAACAGATCGCCTGGCTGGTCTCGGGCAGGCTCGACTGCCGCATCGGCGACGGCCCGGTGCAAAGCCTCGAGGCGGGAACGACGTTCCTGATCCCGGGCGGCGTCGAACACGAATTCTGGTATCGCGAGGACTGCGAGATCGTCGAGATCTTCTCACCGCCGCGCCACGATCTGTTTCCTGGCGGCAAGCACCCCCAGGATTGCTGATCCGTGTCAGTCCCACGCCGCATCGACGATGCGGTTGTCCTCGGACAGTACCAGGGTCAGCCGATCAGCCGCCGCCGCCCTGCAGCGGCGGCGTTCGCGCGAGCACGCTCACGTCGACCCACATGCCGCGAAACGAATCCGTCATGCCGATGAAACTGCCGGTCACCGGCGTCGCCTGGTGGATGTCGCGCGCCACCGCCACGGGAATGAGGTTGTGGCCGCCGACGCTGCGGTTGGTCGAATCGAAGGTGATCCAGCCGGCGCCCGGCACATAGACTTCGGCCCAGGCGTGGGTCGATCCGGCATCGTCCGATCCCACCCGGTCGCGATCGGGATTGTAGAGATAGCCGGAGATGATCCGCGCGCCGAAGCCCAGCGCCCGCGCGGCCTCGACGAACAGGACCGCGAAATCGCGGCACGAGCCCCAGCCGCGGTCGAGCGTCTCGAGCGGCGTCTGCGTGCCCTCGACCTCGCGGCTCTGGTAGCGGATGCGTTCGGCGACGCCGGCACTGAGATCCTTGAGCAGCGACAGCGTGTCGGTGGGATTGCTGCGCACGAACCCGGCCGCCCACTTCTTCAGGCGCCCGACCGGATCGGCATATTGCTGTACCGCGAGCGCGCCGAGGTCGGTCCACTCGTCGTCGGAATAGCGGAAAGGATAGTGGATCGCCGAACCAGCGATCGCGAACACCGGCCACGGGTCGCCGCCGAGCTGCAGGACGGCCGCGCTGTCGATCACCAGCCGATCGGTCATGGCCTCGAAGCTCGCGGTCGCAATGGCGTTGCCGAACACGTCGTGCGCCCAGGTCACGGTGGCGGCGGGCGTGACGGTCACGTCGCTCGAGATCAGGCGGAGATCGCGGGTCTCGCGCGGACGCAGCATCAGCCGGTGCGGGCCCAGCCTGACCGGCTGGTGGTAAAGGTAAGTCGTCCTGTGACGGATCGTGAGCGCGATCATCTGCCGTCGCCCTCCTGGTTTGCCTTCCAGATATGCAAAGGCCCCGCACTGTGAGGCGCGGGGCCACCGGATGCTGCACGACAGGTGCAGCATCCGTCGGGCGGGATCGGCGTTGCCTTCTCCGGCGTCCGCCCGCCGGTACATCCATGGTCGGGCGGAGCGAAGAAGGCAGCAGCGCGATCAGCCGCTGAAGTTTTCAGCCGATCGAAACCGGCTGGGTGAAATCAGCCGACGGCCTTGAGATTGTCGGCCGACATCTTGCCGCTGCGGCGGTCGGCGACGAGCTCGTACTCGACCTTCTGGCCTTCGTTGAGGCTGCCGAGTCCGGCGCGCTCGACGGCGCTGATGTGCACGAAGGCATCGCTGCCGCCGTTATCGGGCTGGAAGAAACCAAAGCCCTTCTGAATATTGAACCACTTCACGGTTCCCGTAGCCATGGGAGAACCCTTTCACAAACGTAGATATGCTTACCCGCAAATGTGCACGGGCCGTCGAAGTCGCATTTATTTCGGGATTGAGTTGGGTGGCGTAGCGCCGACCTGAGGTCAGGGCATGGCCAAATCATCTTTCCGTGTATCGACGATAGCCATATGGGCGCTACAGCCGGAATTTGCAAGAGTGTAAAGGGGGTACCCGGAGACCCCAATCTTTGTCCCCTAGCCCTTGCGCTGGCGAAGGGTCGCCCTCATTTGTCTGATGTGGCGGCATTTTTGCCAACTTGCCACCGAAAGACACCGCACATGGATAGCGGACGGGATCTCCCCTCCTCGGACACTGCCCTCAGGCGGGCAACGGCGACATTCGCCCGGCCCACGGCCTGGCGCGGCGCCCTTCAGCTCCTGACCTCGTTTGGACCCTTTCTCGTCAGTTGTGCGGCAATGTACCTGGTCTTCCCGGTCTCACCGTTCCTCACCCTGGCGCTCAGCCTGCCGACCGGTGCGCTGCTGGTCCGGATCTTCATCATCCAGCACGACTGTGGCCACGGCTCCTTCTTCGCGTCGCGCTTCGCCAACACGGCGGTCGGCCGGCTGTGCAGCCTGATCACCCTCACGCCCTACGCCAACTGGGGCCGCCAGCATGCCGCCCATCATGCCAACTGGAACAACCTCGACCGGCAGAGCGCCGGCAGCGACATCTATTCCGCCTGCCTGACGGTGCGCGAGTATCTGGCGCTGACGCCGTGGCGCCGCTTTCTCTACCGGCTGCCGCGCCATCCGCTGATCGCCAACATCCTGCTGCCGCCGCTGGTCTTCGTGCTGCTCTACCGCGTGCCCTTCGACACGCCGCCAGGTTGGGCGCGCGAGCGCTGGTCGGTCTGGTTGACCGACCTCGCCCTCGTGGCGTTGTTCGGATCGCTGGTCGCGCTGTTCGGCTGGCGCGAGGTGCTGCTGATTCATTTGCCGATCATGGCCGTAGCCTCGATCCTGGGGGTCTGGCTGTTCTCGCTGCAGCACCGCTTCGAGACCTCACGCTGGCTGGGCCATGGCGACTGGAGCTTCGTCGAGGCCGCCCTCGAGGGTTCGTCGTACTTCCGCTTGCCTCCGGTGCTGCACTGGCTGACAGGCAACATCGGGTTCCACCACGTCCATCACCTGAACCCCAAGGTCCCGAACTATCGCCTCAACGCCTGCCACGAGGCCGTCCAGGCGCTGCACCCGGTGCGGGCGCTCAGCTTCGCGGGCGGGCTCCGCGCGCCCCGGCTCACCCTGTGGGACGAAGAACGGGGCCGGCTCGTGCGCTTCGCCGACGTCGCTGTCTAATTTGAGACACCGCGTTCATTGGACGCGTTCACAGTAGGAGTGTACTGCTTGGGCACCATCGCCCATCAAGCCAAAGGCTTGCGATGGCTGAGAGATGCGACGTGCACCGACGAAAGACGGGCCCGTCGTCATTCCCGTTCCAGCTGATCCTGCTGACCGACGGCGACGCACTTCTGCGAACGCCGACACTGAGACCGCTCGACGGTCCCGAAAGGACTTCCCATGAAGCTACCTGAAAACACCAATGCCTACCTGTGGGGCGCCGGGCTCGGCGCCATCGTGCTCGCCGTGGTCGGCTTCGGCTGGGGCGGCTGGGTGACCGGCGGCACCGCGATGAAGAACGCCGCCATCGCCGCCAGCGAGGCCAAGGTGGCCGCCCTCGCGCCGATCTGCGCCGATCGCTTCCGCGCCCAGGGCGACTCCGAGATGAAGATCGCCGAACTCGCCAAGGCGAGTTCGTGGGATCGCGGCAATGTCGTCGAGAAGAGCGGCTTCGCCATGATGCCGGGCAGCAAGACGACGGACTCCGACGTCGCCCGCGCCTGCGCCGAGATCCTGGCCAACCCGACGACGCCCAAGACCTGAGATCGAGCGCCAGCCTTAGGCCTCGCCCTCCTCCGAGCCACTGAGCGGCACGGAGGAGGGGAACGCGGCGCGAGCCAAACCGGTACCGGCTACCGGCCGGTCGACAAGAACCACTTCGACCGGCGCGGCCGGCGCCGCCATGCTGGCGTTGCCCCGATGGGTCCCTGCGGCGGCTTCCTCACAGGCGGCCCTCAAGACGACGGACGGTTCAGCGGCGGAACGAAGCCGCGACGGCCGCCTCGCGGTCGCGTTCGGCCAAGCTCTGCGCCACCTGCTTGCGGAAGCGCTCGAGTTCCGGACTGCGCATCTGGATGCGCTTGACCTCGGGATGGGTGATCGGATTGACCGGCTTGCCGCTGATCAGCAGCTCGAAATGAAGGTGCGGCGCCGTCGAGCGGCCGGTGCTGCCGACGAAGCCGATCAGTTCGCCGCGCGCGACCTCGGTGCCCGGCGCGATGCCCGGTGCGAAGGCCGAGAGATGGCCGTAGACGGTGGCCAGCTTGCCAGCATGGTCGATGCGGATCCAGTTGCCGTAGCGTCCATTGGGCGCTGCGCCGATAACGACGCCGTCGGCCGCGGCAAGGACAGGCGTGCCGGTGGGCGCCACCAGATCGATGCCCTCGTGCATGAACAGCGCCCTCGGAGCACGCGGTGCCGGCTGCAAGGTGGCGCCGCTCGAACCGACGCTCGGACCGCTGTAGGACGAGAGGCCAGCCGACGGCCTGCCGTAGGATGATGCGCCGGCATAGGACGAGAGCGGCGCCTGGCCGGTGATGGTGCCGGGCTTCAGGCCGGGCGGCAGCGCCGGCGGCGTGCGCAGCGGGCCACCCATCGCCCCTGACTTGCCGGCGGTCGGCGGTGGCGTCGGCTTGCCGAACGGATCGGCCCGCAGGCCGAAGCCCGAGGAGATGGAGACGGTCTCGACCGGCAGGCGGATCGCAGGCGGACTCGCCGCCTGGCCGTTCGCCAGCCAGAAGCGCTCGACCCTGTCGCGCGTGCGATAGCGGTGGATGGCGATCGTGCCCTTGGCCGCGATCCGCAACTCCGCCCACAGCACGCGACCCGTGCCGATCGGCTCGCCCTCGATGGTGAAGGTCTGTTCGTAGCGGACATGGAAGCGGTCGCCGTCCTTGATGTCGCGGGCGAGATCGATGGTGGCCAATGCCTGCAGCGCCTCGACCATCGCCGGCGCCGGCACGCCGGCCGCGGCAGTCGAGGCCTCGAGCGAGCCCGCCACAGTTCCGCCAACGGCGATCTGGCGCGTGAACGACAGGAGATCGCGCAGATCATTCTCGTCGCCGGCGCGGCTGGCGGAGGCCGAGGCCAGCAACGAGACAACGGCCAATGCCGTGGCAAGCGATGCTCTTGTCATGGCGGATATCATGGCCGACAGTCCCATCAGCGCCGCCGCTTGTCATGACTTCAATGCTTCAGGTGCCGTGACAAATGTGCGACTGCCCGCACCTCGATGCGCCTTGAAAAGGCCGGTTTTCGCGGGCCGGAGGGAGCGCCGCCACGAGGCAGGCGCTGCCGGCGAAACTGTCAGAAGCCAAACGACGACGGCACGATCACCACGTCGCGGTCGCGCCCGGCAAGCTCGCCCGCCACCTGCTTGTTGAAGCGTTCGAGATCGGCGCCGAGTAGTTGCGCACGCGCGACCTGCGGATGACTCATCGGATCGACCGGTTTGCCGTTGCTCAGAATCTCGAAATGCAGATGCGCGCCGGTCGAACGGCCGGTGCTGCCGACGAAGCCGATGACGTCGCCCTGGCTCACCCGTACGCCCGCTTTGAGGCCGGGCGCGAAACGCGAGAGGTGGCCGTAGACCGTCGAGAGTTTCCCGCGGTCATCATCCTCGCTGTGATCAATTTGGACCCAGTTGCCATAGCCACCGTTGCGGCGGGCACCCAGCACGACGCCGTCGGAGGCCGCGTAGACCGGCGTGCCGTGGGACGCGACGAGGTCGACGCCATCATGCAGGACCAGCGCGCGCGCGACGCGACGCGGGAACCGCGAACCACGGGACGACACTCCTGGTGCCGGCTTGGTAATGTCGACCTGGATCATCCCGATGTTCCGGGTCGACGGCAGCATCCCTAGGTTCCGATTCGACGGCAGCATCCCGAGGTTCGACCGGTTCTTCGCAGGGGCCCCTCCCGCCGCCCGCGCGGCGGGCCGGCCGACGTGGTCGAGGCGGCGAGCGAGCCCTCCACGACGCCGCTGACGCCAAACTGACGGGTGAAAGGCAACCAATCCCGCGCCAGCGCCTCCTCATCTTCGCTGCCCAGCAGCAACTCGGCGACAGCGGTCACGGCGTCGATGTCGTGCCGCTCGGCAGCAATCCCGGGCGGCGCCAACCCGATCGACAAGAGGGCGCAAAGCGCCGCACCGGGAACCAATTTGATCATGCAGCGTTAGTGAAGCCGCGAAAGTGTCGGCGATGTGTTCAAGCGCACGGTGTGCGCATCTAGCGCACCGGCTTCCACGCCTTCACACGCTTCTCCGCCTCGGCGATCTGCGCCTTGGACATGCGCTTCGTCAACGCGGCCTTGTCCTTGATCGCCTGGTCCCGGCGATCCTGGTTCTTGACCGTGTAGCCCGCGATGGCCAGCGTCAGCCACTTGTAGGCCTCGACGTCGTCGGGCGGCGGGATGCCCTCGCCGAAGCCGTACATGAATCCGATGTCGTTCTGCGCCCGGGCATAGCCCTGGTTGGCGGCGAGCAGATACAACTTGGCGGCCTCGGTGTGATTACGCGGCACGCCCTCACCGCTCCAGTACATGGCACCCAGCAGGGTCCGGGCCTCGGCGTTGCCCTTCCCCGCCCAGACCTTCCAGATCCGCACCGCCGTCGCCATGTCCTTGCGTTCGTAGGCGCCGGCGGCCTGGCGCATCTCGGCCTCGAGCGTTTGCGCCGCGATCGGCCCGGCGGCGGCGACAAGGAGAAAAGTCGCGGCGATCGACAGCAGCTTCCTGATATTCATCGAGCCATCCTATTACCCGCCACTTCATTTTCAATCACGCTGTGCGCCGGGCAGTGACTACGCCTGCGGCCCCGCCGGTCCGTCAGGCCGCGACAGGATAAAGGTCGCGACGCAGACGAGCACGACCGCCTGCACGACCAGCATCCAGCCAGGCACGGCGAGCAGCCAGCTCATCGCAAGCGCCAATGCCATCACGACCAGCGCCGCCCGCTTGGCGCTGCGTCCGATGGCGCGGTGCTGCTGCCAGTTGCCGATCAGCGGCCCGAACTGCGGATGCGAGGTCAGCCAGGCATGCAGGCGCGGCGAGGACTTGGCGAAGGCGAAGGCGGCCAGCAGCAGGAACGGCGTCGTCGGCACCAGCGGCAACACCGCGCCAGCGATGCCGCAGCCGGTGGCGCCGAGGCCGAGCAGCAGCCAGAGGAAGCGCGGGGCCATCACGCCCGCGGCGGCGCCGGCCAGGCGCAGTCGGCCAACGTCGTCCGCTCGAGTTCCTTCAGGAAGGCGTCGCGCGCCGCCGTCAGCCGCCTCTTGAGGCGGCAGGTTGGCGTCAGCACGCAGGCGCCGCCGTCGTCGCGGAAGCATTCGACCAGCGCCTGGTCGCGCTCCAGCGTGCGCACGACCTCACCGAGTGTGATCGAGCGCGACGGCCGGGCGAGACGGAAGCCGCCACCGGCGCCACGCTGGGTCTTCACGAACCCGGCGTCGGCCAGCTCGCGCACCACTTTGGTCAGGTGATGGCGCGAGATCGCGAACTCGGTCGCGATCTCGTCGGTGGTGAAGGACCGATCCGGCTCGCCCGCCAGCCGCATCAGGGCCCGCAGCCCGAAGTCGGTGAACGCCGTGAGGCGCATTGTCGCTCCGCTCAATTCGGTATTGGCAATACACATTATCCGATCCTAAATGGGTATTGTAAATACTTCTTTAGAAACCTACTTACTTGGACCTGGAAACTGAAGGAACGCGATGGCCGTCGAACCCCTGCACAGCGCCGAACGGCGCGAGCGCATCGCCGCCGACATCGTAGTCCGCACCGGCATCGACACTGCGATGATCGAGCGCCTGGTTATCACCTTCTATGCCCACGTCCGCGCCGATGCACTGCTGGGGCCGGTGTTCGCCGCGCACATCACCGACTGGGACGCCCATCTCACGCGCATGTGCAGCTTCTGGGCCTCGGTCGCGCTGATGTCGGGCAGCTATCATGGCAACCCGATGGGCCGGCATCTCGGCCTGCCGGTCGACGCGCTCCATTTCGACCGCTGGCTGGCGCTGTTCGAGGAGACGGCGGTCGAAGTCTGCCCGCCGCCCGCCGCCGATCACTTCATCGAGCGCGCCCGGCGCATCGCCCAGAGCCTCGAACTCGGCATCGCCAGCATGCGCGGCGTCCGGCTCGGCCGCGGCCAGCGCTTTCATGCCAAGGATCTCGTGCCAACAGTCCCAGGAGACCAGCCATGACCGTGTCCGCTTCCGTACCCTTCAACCGCCGCCAGTCGGTCGGCGAGATCGCTGCCGCCCTGCCCGGCGCGACGGCCGTGTTCCGCCGCTTCGGACTCGACTTCTGCTGCAAGGGCGACGTGCCGCTGGAGGACTCCGCCCGCCTGCGCGGCGTCGCGCTGGGCGAGGTCGAGCAGGCGCTGTCGATGCTCGACACGAGGGCTGCCGCCACCGCGCCGCGCGAGACCGCGGCGCTGATCGCCCACATACTCGCCCGCTATCACGAGGTCCATCGCCGCGAGCTGCCCGAACTGGTGGCGCTGGCGCGCCGCGTCGAGGCGGTCCACGCCAAGTATTCCGAGGTGCCGCACGGTCTCGCCGATCTCCTCGAACGGCTGCAGCGCGAACTCGAGTCGCACATGCGCAAGGAGGAACTGATCCTGTTCCCGGCGATGGCGCGGACCGAGGCCACGGACGGCGGGCTGGAAGCGCCGATCTCCTGCATGCGCCACGAACACGACGACCACGGCGCCAACCTTCACGAACTCGAGGCGCTGACCAACGGCTTCACCCTGCCGGCCGGCGCCTGCCGCACCTGGCGGGCGCTCTACGCCGGCGGTGCCAAGCTGGTCGCCGACGTGATGGAGCACATCCATCTCGAGAACAACCTGCTGTTCCCCCGCTTCGCGCCCCCGCCCCGCATACAAACCGCGCGCCGGCGTTTCGGCTGAGAGCGGAATCTCGCTCTGCCACGGAATGGGAGGGCGAGGTGGCGCCTGACACGGGATGGCTGTCTCCCTTCCGGCGTCGAGCCCACCTCCCCTCAGGGCGGGGACTACGCCGCGGTCACGTCCCCTCGATCACGGGAGGAGGCCGAGTTCCCGGGCCTTGATCTGCAGCGCCAGCACCTTCGAGAAGATGCGGCATTGCGCCAGGCCGCCGGCCAGGAACCACAGGCCGGGCTGGCCGGTGGGCCGCCACATGCCCGCGAGCTCGCCTTCCGCGTCGAAGCCCCAGACCGGACCGATGCGCTCCGTGGTCTTCTCGCCCAGTACCGGGCGGACGGCTTCCTTCTGGCCCTCGTAGCCGGTCGCCAGCACGATCAGGTCGGCCTGCCGGACGGTGCCGTCCTTCAGGCGCACGCCCTCGGCCGAGAAGCGTTCAATGTCGGCGAACTGGATCAGGCCGACGCGACCGTCGACAATCATCTGCGAGCAGCCGGCGTCGAAGTAGTAACCGCCGCCGCGGTTGCCGTACATGATCTGCCACCCCGTGCCGTCGGGCCCCGACGTCAGCTTGAAGCCGCGCTTCTTCAGCCCCTCCAGCAGATCCCTGTCGGCCTCCGCATTCATCTTCGTGATGCTCTGATGCGCACGCGCGTAGATGGGATACGGGAACGACGTCGCGAGCAGGTCGCAGTCCTCGAAGGAGATGTCCTCGTCGTAGAGCGCGTAGGGCGCCTGCGCCTCCTTCAGGCTGACGACCAGCGTCGGCCGGTTCTGGATGATCGTGACTTCGGCCGCCCCGGAGACGACCAGATCCTGCGCGACGTCATGGCCCGAAGTCCCGGTGCCGAGCACCAGCGCGCGCTTGCCTTTCCAGTCCGTGCCGCTGCCGGCGTCGCCCGAATGGCACACAGCGCCCCGGAAGTCCGCAAGGCCCGGCAGGTCCGGCACCTTCGGGATGGTGCTGACGCCGTTGCAGAAGACGACGTGGCGCGGGTGCATGATCCGCTGGCTGCCGTCGCCGCGCTTCAGGGTCACGGTCCAGCGCTTCGCTGCCTCGTCGTAGGTGGCGGCAGTCAATTCCGTGGCGGTCCAGACGTTCAGCTCCATCGCCTCGGCGTAGAGTTCGAACCAGTTCGCCAGCATGTCCTTGGGGATGAACACAGGCCAGGAGCGCGGAAACGGCATGTAGGGAAAGTGGTTCACCCGCGTCTCGTTGTGCAGGGTGAGCGCGTGGTAGCGGCGACGCCAGGAATCGCCGACCCGCTTCTCGCGGTCGATCGCCAGCGTGTCGACGCCCAGCATGCCGAGGCGCGCCGCGATCATCAGCCCCGCTTGCGCCGCACCCACGACCAGCACGGCGGGATCGCGATCCTCGTAGGCGACAGCCTGGCGGCGGCGGTCGGCCCAGTTCTCGCCGCCGAAGTTGCGCTTCCAGTCGACGTCCTGCCAGCGCCGGCCGTTGGCCGGATCCTCATGCCCGCGGATCTCGTCGAGCGCGGTCAGGATCGTCCAGGCACGCGGCTTGCCGCCTTCGGAGACCAGGCGCACGACGCCGTTGCAGGGACCGATCTTGGTCTCGAAGGTGAAGATCGCCTCGATCGCGTCGGTTCCCGCGCGCTTGACGGGCCGGGGCGGCGTGCGCCCCGCGGCAAGTTTCAGCCCGCGCGGTGCCATCGGAGTCGCGGCAGGCGCCATGCGCCCGGCGATGGCAGAAGCGCCGGAGGTCGTGTGCAGGTCCCAGGTGAAGGCGAGGATGTCCCGCCAATGGCATTCGCGGGCGAAGAGTGCGGCGAGGCGCGCGGCATCGCCGGAGACGAGCGCCGCCGCGAAGTCGCCGAGCCAGCTCTCGGCCGCCGCCTTCGCCGACGTGTTGGTCAGAACACCGTCCATGGACCCGTTCCCTCAGTCTTGGCTCTTGACCAACAGTACGCGCCGCCCTTGCCCTCCAGCAAGCAAGCGTCTGCGGCCATTTCGCTCGGCAAGTGAGAATGAAGCGCTGGAAATCGTGCCTTCGCCATGGTCTTCCGGACCGCGCGCGTCCCGCGCGCGGTCCGAAATACGTTCCGGCTGAAGCCGGTCAACCCTTTGCCGCGACCTTGTCCTCGGTCCGGAGCTCGAAGTCGCTGGCGTCGTGGCGTTCCCTGAGCTGGCTCTTGGGATCGCCCTGCATTCGGTTGACGATGCGGCCGCGCTTGACCGCCGGGCGGGCGCCGATCTCGTCGGCCCATCGCTGGACGTTCTTGTAGTCCTGCACCGACAGGAACTCGCCCGCCCCATAGAGCAGTCCCTTGGCGAGGCCGCCGTACCACGGCCACACCGCGATATCGGCGATGGTGTAGTCGGCGCCGGCGAGATATTTGCTCTCCGCCAGCCGCCGGTCGAGGACGTCGAGCTGGCGCTTGGTTTCCATGGCGAACCGGTCGATGGCGTATTCGATCTTCGAGGGCGCGTAGGCATAGAAGTGACCGAAGCCGCCGCCCAGGTAGGGCGCGCTGCCCATCTGCCAGAACAGCCAGGAGAGACACTCCGCGCGCGTCGCCGCGTCCTTCGGCACGAACGCGCCGAACTTCTCCGCGAGATGGAGCAGCATCGCGCCGGACTCGAACACGCGGATCGGTGTCGGCCCGCTCCTGTCCAACAGCGCCGGAATCTTGGAGTTGGGATTGACCGAAACGAAGCCGCTGCCGAACTGATCGCCCTCGCCGATCCGGATCAGCCAGGCATCGTACTCCGCCCCGGCATGGCCTGCCGCCAGGAGTTCCTCGAACATGATGGTGACCTTCTGGCCGTTCGGCGTGCCCAGCGAATAGAGCTGGAAAGGATGACGGCCCACCGGCAGTTCCTTGTCGTGCGTCGGGCCCGCGACCGGACGGTTGATGTTGGCGAAACGTCCGCCGTTCGCCTTGTTCCAGGTCCAGACTTTGGGCGGGACGTAGTCGGTCGGGCTGCTCATTCCAATAATCCTCTTTTGATTGGGGCCTTTGCCATGGCGGTTATTGTAGCCCACCGGCGGAGAAATTGACCCAAATCAAGATTGCCGACCGAGGCGTCTCTATCCTGGGCGCATGAGTTCCGCCGAAGCCCCGACCACGACTGCCCGCCCCCCGACCCCGTACGAACTGCTCGGCGGCGAGGCGATGATCCAGCGCATTGCCGATCGCTTCTACGACATCATGGACGGTGCCCCCGAGGCCGCCCGCATCCGCGCCTTGCATGCCGAAGATCTTTCCGCCGTGCGCAACCGCCTGTTCGAGTTCCTGAGCGGCTGGCTGGGCGGTCCGCCGCTCTATTTCCAGCGGCCGGACCACAAATGCATCATGTCCGTGCACCGGCCCTTCGCCATCGGCCCGGCCGAGCGCGACGAATGGATGATGTGCATGCGCCGGGCCCTGGAAGACTGTGGCGTGCCGGCGGAAATGCGGACGCTCCTCGATCCGGCGTTCCTGCGAATGGCCGAGGCGTTCCGCAATCGCTGACGTGCCGGGTTTCCCCGGAATCCATCACGGGTCCCGCCGTATCCGGCTCATGAAGGCGGCAAGCGGTATCGCCGCGAGCGCGGCGAAGGCCATCAGGTAGAAGGCGTTCAGGTAACCGATCATCGTGGCCTGCCGCAGGATCTCGTTCGACAGGGTCTGCAGGCTGCCGGGGCTTTCCAGGTTCCATTGCGCGGGCAGGTCCGCGAGGGTCTTGTTGTAGGGCGTGATGAATTCCGTCATCCGCGAATAGTTGGACGCGGTCGAGCGGCTGACGGTCAGCACGGCGACAGAGATGAACAGGCTGGAGCCGAAGTTGCGCATCAGGGTGAAGATGGCGGAACCCTCGGTGACCTGGCGCGGCGGCAGGGTCGAGAAGGCCATCACCGTCATCGGCGTGAAGGCGATCGACTGGCCGAGGCCCAGCAGGAAGTTGCCCCAGAATACGTCGGAGTCGGTGAGGTTGATGTCGAACTGGGCCATCCAGAACCCCGCCCCTGCCTGCAGTGCCATGCCGCAGGCGATGGCGAACCGCGGGGCTACGCGCGTGAGCTGGGCAATGAACAGGAAGGCCGCCCAGTTGCCCACGCCGCGCGCGGCGATCAGCATGGCGATGGCATTATCGGGATAGCCGCGCAGGTCGTGGAACAGGGTCGGGAACAGCACGATGCTGACGAAGTTCAGCATGCCCATGACGAAGGCAAGCACGATGCCGATGGAGAAATTGCGATCGAGCAGCAGGCGCGGATTGAGGAAAGGTTCCGGCACCGTCAGGCAATGCACGACGAAGATCCAGAGTGCCAGCGCCCCTATGAAGGCGAACAGCATCATCTCGGTCGATTCGAACCAGTCCAGCCGGTGGCCGCGGTCGAGGATCAGCTGCGCGGCCGCCATCGCAACGGAGAGCGCGATGAAGCCGATCCAGTCGAACTTCACCGACGCCCGCACGGTGTGCTCGCGTAGCGCGAACCAGATGCAGACCAGCGCGCAGATCCCGGGCGGGACGATCATGAAGAACGCAGCCCGCCAGTCATAGGCTTCTGTCACGATACTGCCCAGGATGGGGCCGAGCACGGGACCGAACACCGCGCCGATACCCCACATCACGAGAGCGAAAGGCTGAAGATGCTTCGGGAAGGTCGCCAGCAGGATGGCCTGGCCAAGCGGCATGATGGGCGCGCCGAACGCCCCCTGCGCCACGCGGGCAAGGATCAGGGTCTCCAGGCTGTTCGCCAGGCCGCACAGCAGGGAGGTGACGGTGAAGCCGAGCACCGTGAAGAACATCAGGTTGCGCCAACCCAGCCGGCTCGACAGCCAACCCGTCATCGGCGTGGCGACGGCGGTGGCGACCAGGTTGAGCGTGACGACCCAGGAGATCTCCTCCTGCGTGGCCGACAGGTTGCCGCGCATCTGCGGCAGCACCAGATTGGCCAACGTTATGGTCATGCCGAACAGCATGTTGGCGAGCTGGACCATCAACAGGATGAGCCACTGCCGTCCACTGATCGTGAAGAGGCCGCCCTTCTCAGCGATGGCGTTCATCCCGGGATATCGTTCTTACTTATTGACCCCGATCATTCGGCAGGACGCCGTCGATTGACAGGGGAAAAGCGCTCCGGCGAGGCCTGCGTGCTGCGCTGCAGAAATCGGCTCAGTAACTCGGCTTGGTCGAGAACGGCGTGAGCTGCAGCTCGTGCGTCCAGGCCGACCGGTCCTGGGTGTGCAGGTAATAGAACGCCTCGGCGACCTTCACCGGATTCATCACCTGCTCGGGGTTCTGCTTGGCGCGCGGCAGGGCGTGCGTGCCGGGCGAATCGATCAGGCCGTCGATCACCACGTTGGCGACATGCACGCCATGCTCGGAATATTCCTCGGTGAGCACCTGCGCCAAGGTGCGCATCATCACGCGGGGATAGTAGAGCGACTGGCCCGTCATCCGCTTGCGCCCGCGCAGTGAGCTCGAATTGTTGGAAAAGAAGAATGACCCCTCGCCGCGCCGGCGCATCGCCGGCAGGACTTCCTTGGCGACCAGGAAAGGCCCGCGGCTCGCAATATGCTGGGCGGTATCGAACATCTCGACCGGGATATGCTCCAGCAGCTCCTTCTCGGGCGGCAGGTCGCGGCCTTCGAGATAGCCCGCATTGTAGACCAGGACATGCGGATCGCCCGCCTCGCCGCGGATCGTGGCGAAGGCCGCGGCGACCGACTCCTGCCGCGACAGATCGAGCTCGACGATCGTGCAATCGCCGCCCTGCGCCCGGATCGCGGCCTCCAAGCCCGCCGCATTGGCAGCACTTCGCGTCGTCAGGACGACGAAGAACCCCTCGGCCGCGAACTTCTGGGCAATGGCGCCGCCGATGCCCCAGCGCACGCCGACCGGCAGGTCGCTGTCGTCGACCGCCTTGCCGTGGACCAGCCTGGTGTTGCGCCCGTCGGACTGCCATTTCGAGGTGGCGCCTACGACCACGGCGACCGGCTTGCCCTTGGTCTTGCTCTCGGGAGTCTTGGCCATCCTGTGTTCCCTCTTCTGGTCGCGACGTCCTCAGGATAACAGCGGCATCGGTGCCGTGCCGCAAGGAACGGTCGATTGACAGGGTGACGGCGCGTCGGCGGCTCGCCTATGATTTGGCGGCAAGAAGCAGGTTCCGCGTGCGTACCGTTTCCTGAGGACAAGACCGACCAGGAGGTGCTCGTGGCTACAGCCGTTCTCATCGTTCGGGCCAGGCTGAACAACCTGTCCGACCGGCGGAAGTTCGACGATTGGTACCGGACCGAACATCTGCCGTCGGCGCTCAAGGCCTTCCGGGCGCAACGGGCCTGGCGCTGCTGGAGCCGGACCAATCCCCTCGTGCATCTCGCGCTCTACGAGTTCCCGAGCGTCGAGGAAGCCGAGGCCATTCTCGACTCGCAAGCCCTCGCCGGCCAGATCGCCGAGTTCGACCGCTTCTGGGGAACCGAGGTCACGCGCACGCGCGAAATCGTCGAGGTCGCGGAGGAACTTTCGGCGCGTTCTTGAAAAGAGGCCGGCCAACGAAACCGCGATGACCTCCACGCGTATGCATCACTCCTGTGGATAGCGCCATGGCTGCGCCGGCTGGGCGGCGCCCTCGTCGATGGTCCAATGCGGCAGGGCGAGGCCCGGGCTCGCGTCGGCAAAGACCATGCGGACGCGCGTGCCGATGCCGACTCGACGCACCATTTCCGGCGGCGCGAGCTTGCCATCCGGCGTCGCGAGATTGCCGACGACGCGGAGCGCCTCGTGTTCGGTGGGCTGGCCCTTCTGCGTATCGAGGTCGACCAGCAGGATGAGATAGGGCGTGTGCGCCTTGAAGGCCGGCTGAATGGCGTGATGGACCTCGGTGTAGGAGTGGACGGCGCCACGGCCCTCGACCGGCCCCCAAGTCGACTTGGGGGCCGCGCACCACGGACAGGCCGTGGTCGGCGGATAGCGCACCAGGCCGCAGGCGTCGCATTTCTGCAGATGGAAGTCGTGCGCCGCGCAGTGCTTGAAATACACCAGGTTCTCGACATCGAGGTCGTTGATGTCGAGCGGCATGTCGAGGTAGTTGGCCTGGATCGCCATGGTCGTGTCCCCTCTTCTCAGTCGCGCCGCATCACCATGGCCGAACCGGTTCCCGGGTTCGCCCAGCCCATGTTGGCCGTCAGTTCGCACTTTTTGACCTGCCGGCAGCCGCCCTCGCGATAGTCGTATGTATGTTGCCGCTTGCCGTCGGGGCCCACGGGACATGAATCGTCGGCGTCATGGCGCAGCTGGCGCACGTTCTCGATCACCATGTTCAGCCCGTGCGTATAACCCTCGCACAAATGGCCGCCGCTCGTGTTGTTGGGTCGCCGCCCGCCCAGGCGGATCGTGCCGTCGCTGACATATGCGCCACCGTCGCCCTTCTTGCAGAAGCCGTAGTCCTCGAGCTGCAACATCGTGGTGAAGGTGAAGGCGTCGTACGAGCCGGTGACGTCGATATCCTCCGGTCCAACCCCGGCGTTGGGCCACAAGATCTCGCGCGCGTACTTGCCGGCGACGGTCGAGATCGGGCCGTGCTGGTAGTGCATGTCGAGGCGCGGCTTGCTGCAGCGGCCGACGACGCCGCGGATCAGCGTGCGCGGATGGCGGCAGTCGCGGGCCCGCTCCGCGCTGGCGACGACGAGCGCCGTGCCGTTGTCGGTCTCGACGCAACAGTCCAGCAGATGCAGCGGCTTGCAGATGATGCGGCTCGCAAGCACCTCGGCGACGCTGACCCGCTCCTTGTAGAAGGCCTTGGGATTGTTGGAGGCATGCTCGCTGTGGATCGCCTTGACGGCGGCGACCTGCTCGGGGCGCGTGCCGTAATCGTACATGTGGCGCATGAAGGTCGGGCTGAACATCTGGCCGGCGCTCTGCCAGCCATAGGCGCGGCTGTGCAGCATATCACCCGACACGGGCGCCACCGCGCGGGCGCCGGTACCGCCAATACGGACCTGGGAGTAGCCGTTCATGGCGCGAAAGATCACCACTACCTTGCACATGCCGGCCTCGATCAGGCCCATCGCCATGCCGACCAGGGCCTCCGTCGAGGAGCCGCCGCCGAACACGTCCATATAGAAGTTGGCCCGGATGCCGAGGTCACCGGCGATGAACGTCGAGAACGTCGAATCGCCGGATTGGTAGGACAGCATGCCATCGACGTCCGACGGTTTCAGGCCGGCGTCCTCGATCGCGTTGCGCACCGCCCACGTCCCCAGCGCGCGTGTCGTCATGCCCGAGCCGCGCATGTAGGTCGTCTCGCCGACACCGACGAGGGCGTACTTGTCGCGCAGATGCTTCGGGCTGGTGGCATCGGTCTCGGCCGGCATCGACATGGCGTCCCCCTTCGATGGCTCTCCGGACGCCACGATACGACGGCATCGGCAGGGCGTCTGCCCCGCCCCTCACGCCCCCGATCCGCATCGCGGCTTTTGTGCCGACGGCGTGGTGTACGCCCCGCCACGAATGTCATGATCGCCCCCTAACAAGGGTGCGTCGGATGGCTGATGGAATATTCGCGGGCCTGCGGGTCATCGATTGCGCGAGCTGGATCGCCGGTCCGGCGGCGGCAACGATCCTCTCGGACTTCGGCGCCGAGGTCATCAAGATCGAGCCGCCGGGCGCCGGCGATCCGTGGCGGGCGTCGGCGCCGGTCCCCGGCAAGGTCACGGACTACTGGTGGCAGTTGACGGCCCGCAACAAGCGAAGCCTGGCCATCGACCTCAAGCATCCCGAGGGCCTTGGCGTTCTTCACCGCCTGGTGGGCTCGACCGACGTGTTCATCACCAACTTCCCCTTGCCGGTGCGCGAGCGCCTCAGGATCGCCGCCCCTCACCTGCTCGCGATCAACCCGCGCCTCGTCTATGGCTCGATCACGGCCTATGGCGAGACAGGCGAGGAGGCGGCCCGGACAGGCTTCGACGCCACCGCCTACTGGGCCCGCACCGGCCTGATGGACATGGTGCGGGCCACGGCCGAGACGGAGCCGGTGCGCTCCATGCCGGGCATGGGCGATCACCCGACGGCAACGGCGCTCTATGCCGCCATCGCGACGGCGCTCTACCGTCGCGAGCGCACGGGACGGGGCGGCGTCGCCCAGACGTCGCTGCTGCAGAACGGCCTGTGGGCGAACGGCTGCTTCGTACAGAACCGGTTGTTCGGCGAGCACGTCCGGCACCGGCCGCCACGTACCGACACGCCGAGCGCGCTGGCCAACCACTATCGCTGCCGCGACGGACGCTGGTTCCTGATGGCGCTGCACAACGAGGCGCGTCAGCTCGCGAGCTTCCTCAAGGCGATCGACGCCGAGCAACTGGCGCAGGATGAACGCTTCGCCACCCAGCCGACGCGGCGCGCCAACCACAAGGCGCTGACCGAAATCCTCGACGGGATCTTCGCCCGGCGCGATCTGGCGGAATGGAAGCCGATCCTCGAAGCGGCCGGCGTGACCTTCGGCGCCGTGTTCACGGTCGACGAGGCCGCGGACGACGCGCAGTCACGCGAGATCGGCGCCCTGGTTCCCTTCGCCGACGGGGCCGGCTTCACCGTGTCGAGTCCCTTCGGCCTCGACGACACGACCAAGGTCGCGCCGCAGCGTGCGCCCGCGGTCGGCCAACATTCGGAGACGGTGCTGCGCGACGCCGGGTACTCAGCCGACGAGATCGGGCGGCTGAAAGCGCTCGGCGTATTGTAGCAGCAGGTTAGCCGTGCTGTCGGCGCTTCAAGGGGCGCAGGTCGATGATCCCGGGCAGGGTGCGCGGATCGGTACCGGCGGGATAGATACTGTGCTTCTGGATCTTCTGCGTGCCGGTCGTGGGCAGGCTTTGCACGATGTGGACCCAGCCGGGCGGCTTGTAGTAGGCGAGGCGCTCGTTGCAATGGTGGAACAGCGCCGTCGCCGCCTCCGTCTCCGGCATCTCACGCTTGAGCACGACGCAGGCCAGCACCTCCTCGTCGCGCAGTTCGTCCTTCACCGCCATCACGGCCACCTGCTGCACATCGGGATGCGTGAGCAGCACGGCCTCGACCTCGGCCGCCGCGATGTTCTCGCCTGAGCGGCGGATGATGTTCTTCTTGCGCTCGACGAAATGCAGCATGCCGTCCGGCCCGCGCCACACCACATCACCGGTGTGAAACCAGCCGCCCTGCCAGGCGGTTTCGGTCGCCACCTCGTCCTTGAGATAACCGGAGAAACAGCCGCGGCGCGGCGTCTCCGCCGAGTGGCGCACCAGCATCTCTCCGGGCTGGCCATCAGCGACGTCGCGACCGGTATCGTCGACGACGCGGACCTCGACACCCGGCACCGCCCGTCCGAAGGCGCGCGTGCCGACCTGGCGCGGCTCGACGGTGTCGCCCAGCACGCGCACCATCTCCGTCATGCCCCAGAGCTCGATCATGGGAAAACCGAAGCGCTGCTCGAGTGCCGCGTGCAGCTCGGGCTCGATCCCGGCGCCGATGCCGAAGCGGACTTTGTGGCGCTGTTCGTGCTCGCCGGGCGGCAGCTTCAGCAGCACCGGCGCGATCACTCCGAGATAGTGGACGATGGTGGCGCCGGTCTCGGCAACCTCGCGCCACCAGCGCTGCGGATGGAAGCGATCGGGCTGGATCTGGCAGTTGCCCGTCAGGATGGCGCCCATCAGCGACACGACGCCGGCGTTCGCATGGTAGAGGGGCAACGGATTGTAGATGCGGTCTTCGCCTGTGCGCAGGCCGGCCACGCCGCCAAGAGAGGCGTACCAGGCGCCGGATGCTATCTCGTAGCCATGGGACAGGACGCACCCTTTGGGACGGCCCGTCGTGCCGGACGTATACAGAATGCTGGCCGGCGTCTCGGGGACGGGCTGCGTGTCTCGGGCCGCGAGCGCCACCTTCTCCAGGGGTCCGGTGATCTCCTCCGACACGACGACGCGCGGCCGGTGCACGCTCTGCGCCAGCGCCTCCTCGATCGACGCCCGCCGCGCGCCAAGGGTCAGGATGAGGTCGGGTTCGCTGTGGTCGATGAGATAGGCGATCTCGGCGGCGCGGTAGTCCGGATTGATCGGCACGCAGCAGACGCCGATGGTGTTGAGGGCGAGCGTGTGAAGCACGTGCTCGGGCCGATTTTCCAGCAGCGTTGCGACTCGGTGGCCGACGCCGTAGCCCGCCCTCCGGTAGAGTCCCGCCAGTTCCTCGACGCGCTGCCCGGCCTCGCCGTACGACATCTCGAAGCCCGACGGGAGATAGTTGCGGTCTTCATTGGCGGGCACGGCCAGGAAAGGCCGATCGGCATGCGCGCGGACCGCCGCTGCAAACGCTGCAGCGATGGTCGTACCGTCCGTGATCACGCCCGCCTCAGGCCGACTTGGCCTTGAGTTCCGCCATTTCCTTCTTCACGCCCGCGATCATGCAGGAGACGTCGGACGTCACCATCACCATATCGAAGCCGCGCTTCAGCGCGCCGCCCGCGAAGGCGCCGCTGGCGCAGTGCATGACGCACTTGATGCCGGCCTTGTGCGCCGCCGCGAGAATCTTGTCGCAGGTCGCGATGTGCAGCGGATCGGGATTGTCGCCGCGCGGCGGCATGCCGAGCGCGAACGACAGGTCGGCCGGGCCGATATAGACGGCGTCGAGTCCTTTGGTGGCGCAGATCGCGTCGAGGTTGGCGAGGCCTTCCTTGGTCTCGATCATCGCCATGACGATGATCTCGTCGTTGGCGTTGGCCACGTAGTCGGAACCGCCATACTGCGCGGCGCGGATCGGGCCGTTCGAGCGGAAGCCGACCGGTGGGAAGCGGCAGGCGGCCACGGCGGCGGCGGCTTCCTTGGCGTTGTTGATCAACGGCACGATGATGCCGTAGGCGCCGAGATCGAGCGCCCGCATGATGTCGTTGGGATTGTTCCAGTTGACGCGCACGAACGGCGTCACGTCGGTCTGCGAGATCGCCTGCAGCATGGACAGCACGTTGTTCCATTCACTGGTGCCGTGCTGGAGGTCGACGCAGAGGGAGTCGAAGCCGCCCTGACGCGCCATGACCTCGGCGGTGAAGCTGTGCCCGACGGACAGCCAGCCCATCGTCGCGGTCTTCTTTTCACGCCACATTTGCTTGATTTTATTCGGTCGCACGGTCGTCCCCTCCTGGTGGATTGCTTGACGTGACAATGCCCCTTCTCCTGACAGACCGCCAGAGAAGGCCGCGATCGGCCAGTTCCGAAGGGCGGTCCCCTGCAACTTGACCGGTTGGGGGCAGCGGCTGAGGGTTGGACCATGTCTGTTGCCACGCCCGCCCTCCCCGTCCGCGCCGAGCGCCTGTGGGCGGCGCTGCTGGCGGCGACGCTGATGAACCTGCCCCTGGGATCGGTCTACTCCTTCAGCGTGCTGCTGCGCCCGATCGAGCAGGAGCTGGCCATTCCGCGCTCGGCGCTGTCGCTCGTCTTCGGCCTGTGTACGGTGGGTTTCACGGTGGGCTCGGTCGGCGCCGCCTTCCTCTATCGCGCAGCCCCCGCGCCGATCCTGGTGCTGGCGAGCGCGCTCTTCGCCGCCGGCGGCATCGTGATGGCGGCGACGGCATCAGGGCTCGAGCAATTGCTGCTGGGCTACGGCATCGTCTTCGGCACCGGTGGCGGCGTGACCTACATCCTGCTGCAGCAGGGTGTGAACATGCTGGTGCGGCGGCGCCAGGGGCTGGTGAACGGCTACATCGTCAGCCTCTACCCGCTGGGCGCCATGATCGCGACGCCCCTCTTCCATGCCTGCAACGAGGCCTACGGCTGGCGCACGACGCTCTGGGGGCTCGCGACCGTGCTGGTGATGTGCGGCGTCGCCGCGGCGTTGCTCGCCCGGCATGGCGGGGCGCGGCTGGTCGCGCCCGCGGCGACTGGCAGCGCATCGACAGGCCCGGCAATCCTGGGCCCGACCTTCTTCAAGCTCTCGGCGACGTTCTTCCTCGCCGCCTCGGCCGGGCTGATGGTGCTGAGCCAGGCGCGCGAGATCGTGGCCGCCTATGGTGGGGCGGCAGCAATTGCGGTGGCGGCCACGACCGGCATCACCGGCGCAATCGCGGCCGCGCGCATCGGCGGCGGCTGGCTGGTCGATCGCTTCGCGGTGCCGCACGTCATGTGTGCGGCGCACGCCCTGGCGCTCGGCGGCGGGCTGCTGGTGACGCTGCTGCCCTCGCCCGTCACCGCGGTTGCGGGGCTGGGAATGATCGGCCTCGGCTACGGCTTCGTCTCCGGCGCCACCGCCGGCGGTATCGCCCTCTACTGGCGGCCCGCCGACTACGGCCGCGTCGCCGGGCGCACTTACGTCGCCTGGTGCCTGGCCGCCGTCAGCCTGCCGGTCCTGGCCGGCTACCTGTTCGACATCACCCGCGCGTACGACACGGCGGTGCTGATCGCCGCTGCCGCCAACATCGCCGGCATGGCGATGGCGCTCACGATGCCGAGACGCGGTTGGCGGGACGGAGGCTGAGCGCTCTGCACGCCCCTTCCTCGATCGCGTGTTCGTCAGGACCAGGACGCGGCGCGCTCCAGCAACCGCCGCGCCCGGATGACCACGGGGAGGTCGATCATGCTGCCTTCGAAGGCCACGGCCCCAGCGCCCTCGGCCACGGCGGCATCGAAGGCCGAAAGCAGCCGGCGCGCGCGATCCAGTTCGGCGGCCGAGGCGCCGTACTCTTCATTGATGATCGGCACGTGCGCCGGGTGGATGCAGGCGGCGGTGGTGAAACCCAGCGCCTTGCCGCGCCGCAGCCCCGCCCGATAGGACTCGAGGTCGTCGATCTGCGCGAGCTGCCCCATCGATCCCATGGGCAGGATCCCCGCCGCGCGCGCCGCGGCCAGGCCCTGCATGGCAAAGACATACATGCTGTCGGCCGAGGGGGTGGCGCCGAGTTCGGTCGCCATGTCCTCGCCGCCCACCGACATCCCGGCCATGCGCGGCTCGGTCGCAATGGCGAAGAGATGTGGCAGCGCCGCCGGGGACTCGATCAGCGCGAGAAAGCGCGTATGGCCGACCGGCATCCCGAGCGCTTCTTCGCGTGCCATCACCAACTCCGCGAGCAAACGGACGTGTTCGGGCCCCATGACCTTCGGCAGCATGAGGGCCGCGACCTCAGGCATGACCGACGCCGCGATGTCGGCAACGGCAAGGTCGAGCGGCCGATTGATGCGTACCACGACGTCCGCGCCACCCTCGGGCCCACCTCGCGCGACTCGCGGCACGGCCGCCGCCAGGGCGGCGCGCGCATCGGCCTTGTGCGCGGGCAGGATCGAGTCCTCGAGGTCGAGGATGATGGCATCGGCCCCGCGTTCATGGGCCTTCGAGAGGAAGCGTTCGGAGGTCACCGGCACGAACAGCAGCGATCGCCAATTCGGTTGATGCCGGGTCATTTGGGGCAAGCCGTCAATGCCACAACTCTTCTCATCGCACAGATCATGTCCACCTTCCCCTTCGCGCGGCCAGCATATAGCGTCTGATCCCATGCGGGCAGGCGAGATCGTCTTCACGGCAATGGAACGCGTGGTGTTCGGCCGCCCGGCCGCCGAGGCCGTGGCCGAAGCCGCCGAGCGGCTGGGCGCCCGGCGGGTATTCATCCTGGCCGGCAGCACCCTCAACCGCGGGACCGATACGATCCGCCGGATCGCCGCGGCGTTGGGGCCGCGCTACGCTGGCGTGCACGACGAGATGCCGGCCCACAGCCCGCGCGACGCGGTGGTCGCCTGCGCCAACAAGGCCCGCGAGGCCGGCTGCGACCTGCTGCTGAGTGTCGGCGGCGGCTCGACGACCGACGGCGGCAAGGCAGTCACAATCTGCCTGGAGCACGACATTCGCGCGCCGGACGGCCTCGAACCCTTCCGCACCGTGGTCGACGAGACGACGGGCAAGCGCCACTTCCCGCAGTATCGCGCGCCCCGTGTGCGGCAGATCTGCGTGCCGACCACCTTGAGCGGCGGCGAGTTCAACGCGCGCGCCGGCGTCACCGAACCCAGGCTGCGGCTGAAGCAGGCCTACATCCATCCTGGGCTCATCCCGCTGGTGGTGATCTTCGACCCCGCCATCACCGTGCACACGCCGGAATGGCTGTGGCTCTCGACCGGCATCCGCGCCGTCGATCATGCGGTCGAAACCTTCTGCTCGATCGACGGCAACGCCTACACCGACTCGACCGCGCTGCAGGCGCTGCGCCTGCTCGGTCGCGGGCTGCCAGCAGTGAAACGCGATCCAGCCGACCTGGCGGCGCGTCTCGACTGCCAGATCGGCGCCTGGAACTCGATGACTGGCATCGTCACCGGCACGCGCATGGGGGCGAGCCACGCCATCGGCCATGTGCTGGGCGGCAGCGCCGGCGTGCCGCACGGCTACACCTCCTGCGTCATGCTCCCGGCCGTGCTGGCCTTCAACGCCGCCGTCAATGCCGACCGCCAGGCCGAGATCAGCGCCGCCCTGGGCGTTGCCGGGGAGCCAGCGGCGGAGGTGCTCGACCGCTTCATCGCAGGGCTTGGCCTGCCCCGGCGGTTGCGCGACGTCGGCGTCAGGCGCGAGGACCTGCAACGCATCGCCGCCAACTGCATGCTCGACGACTGGACCTTCAGCAACCCGCGGCCGATCCAGGGCGCCCAGGAGATCGTGCCGATCCTCAAGTCTGTTTACTGAGGCTGGAGAACCTCTTCAACAGAACTATCCCGCCACGACCACACTTACCGCACGGCGGCAAAGGCCTGTCCTTGAGCATCCTGTTTGCGAACGACGGGTGTAGGGTGATCGCCGTCCCTCTGGCTCGCTCCGGCGCATTCATATGCGCCTTGAGCGCAGGATGCGCGCGGTCCGGAAGATGATGAGTCCATCTAAGAAGATGCGACGGGCCTGTTCGATTACGCGGTCGGTGGCTTGCCGGTGAAAACCGCCAATTGCGCGGCGAAAGCCCGCTTGTAGGCGGGCCGCGCCTGGCCGCGGGCGACATAGGCGGAGAGGTTGCGATATTTCTCCAGCAGGCCCGATCCCTCCAGCCGGCGCAGCACCATCACCATCATCAGGTCGCCGGCGCTGAACCCACCATCGAGCCAGTCGGCATCGCCAAGCCGACGGGAAAGTTCGTCCAGCCGGCCACGGATGCGATCCTCGAGCAGGGGCAGGCGCTCGTCGTGCCAGGGCTTGTCGCGTTCCACATGCGAGGCCTGTTCGCGCTCGACGATCGGCGGCTCCACCGTGCTGAGCGCAGCGAACATCCAGGCGATCGCGCGCGCCCGGGCATTGGCATCGGAGTGGGGCGGCAGCAGGCCGGCATGGCGCGCCGCGATATGGAACACGATCGCCCCCGACTCGAACAGGGCGAGATCGCCTTCTTCATAGGTCGGAATCTGACCGAAAGGATGGAGCGCACGATGCGCGGCTTCCTTCATCTCGGTGAACGAGACAAGACGAACATCGTAGGGCTGGCCCACTTCCTCGAGCGCCCAGCGAACGCGCATGTCACGCGCCAGTCCCCTGCCGCGATCGGGCGACTGTTCAAAGGCGGTAAGGATGGGGATCATTGGAACGCTCCGGGTGATTGCATGATGCCGCGCCTTGAAAGCCCCGGCCCTCTGGCGCAGGCTCACGCTCGATGGCTATTTCGCCGGACAACTACCACGGAAATCAATGCTGACGGACCGCTACGGCCTCCCGCTCTCCACCCCCGTCGCCGCCGCGCGCGATGCTTATGTCGAGGGCGTAAAGCTTCTCCTGACCGTCTACCCCGGCGCCGCCGCGGCGTTCGACTGCGCCATCGCTGCCGATCCGGGCTTCGCCCTCGCCCATATCGGCAAGGCCCGTGCCTTTCAGCTCGCCGGCAACGTGGCCGCCATGCGCGAGTCTCTCGCCACGGCCCTCAGCCTCACGGAAAGAGCCTCGGCGCGCGAGCTCAGCCATATCGATGTCTTTCGTCACCTGTTTGCCGGCCAGGCCGTTGCTGCGCTGGCCGCACTCCGCATCCATGTCGAGACGTGGCCGCGCGACGCGCTGGTGCTGAGCCTTGCCGCCAATCAGGGCGGGCTGATCGGAATGTCCGGCCTGCCCGGCCGCGAGCAGGGCCTCGTCGATTTTCTGGAGCCCCTCGCCTCGCATTACGGCGAGGATTGGTGGTTCGAGGCCCATTACGGCATGGCGCTGTCGGAAATCGGCCGGCACGACGCGGCGCGCCCCAGGATAGAACGTTCCCTGGCCCAGTTCAGGCGCTACGCCTATGCCGCCCACGCCTTCACCCATCTCTGTTATGAAACCGGCGAGCGCGACAGCGGCATCGAATTCATGCGCGACTGGCTGCCGCTGTACGATCGCGGCGGCGGATTGTTCGGCCACCTGAACTGGCACCTCGGCCTGTTCGAGCTGCATGCCGGCAATCTGGAGGCGGGGCTTCGCCTCTACAACGACGCCTTTTGCGCCGACGATCATCGAGGTGCGGTGCATCAGAAGCTCTCGGACTCCTCCTCGTTCCTGTGGCGCTCGGAACTGGCCGGCCATCCCCGCGATCCCGCGCGCTGGGCGAAGCTGATCGATTACGCGCGCGAGAAAATTCCGCGCCCGGGCTTTTCCCTCGCCGATTGGCACGTGGCCCTCGCCTTTGCCGCGTCAGGCGATGAGGCCGCGTTGGAGGACTGGGTAAAAGCCATCGAGGAGCTGGTGAAGGCCGGCCGCTATCCCTCCGGTGCCACCATTCCCGCGGTGGCGCGCGCCTTCGCGGCCTTCCAGCGCGGCGACGATGCCGCGGCCATCGACCTGATCGTGCCCATGTTGCCCGATCGAGAACGCATGGGCGGCAGCCGGGCGCAGGTGGATCTGGTGGAAGCGACGTTGTTGCGGGCGTACCTGAACGCCGGACGTGTGGCGGAGGCCCGGCATCTGCTCAGCGAGCGGCGCCCGGGCCCGGCGATCCTTCCGGTTGCGGGACTGGAACAGGGTGTCGAGTAGGGATCACCCAGCCGCAATCGTGCGTCACGCGCTCTGCCGACACCGGGTCTCGCGCATCAGCAGGATACAGGCGATGCCCACGACCGCGCCGGCGACCAGAACGCTGAAGGCCGTACTGTAGGCGGCTGGCGCATAGACACGGGCGCCGTCGGCCAACTCTCCGGTCCAGGCCAGATCGAGCAGCCAGCCGAGCAGCGGCTGATAGAGCGCGCCTGCACCCGTTACCACGCCGTTCACGATGCCGAGTGCCGCGCCCGCGGCGGCCGGCGGGTTCAATTCGCGCACCGCCGCGAACCCCAGGATCTGGCCGGAGCCGCCGAAGCCGCAGAGGAAGCACAGCGCGCTCACGGCCCACAGCGGCAACCCGGGTGCCCAGGCAAGTCCCGCCATCGCGATGGCCGTCAGCATCAGGCCCAAGACGAAGGGCGGCTTGCGCCGGCCGATACGGTCGCTGAGCCAACCGATCACCGGCGCGCCGACGCCCCAGCCGATGAACACCATGGACGTGACGCCGGCAGCCGTCGTGCGATCCACTCCCTGAGTCAGCACCAGGTACGGCACGCCCCACAGGCCGGCGAAGCCGAGGAGCGGCCCCGTGGTGCCGAGGCCCGCGATGGCGATCAACCAAGTCTGACGGTTTCGGCCCACCTGGGCCAACCCTGCCATCACCTGCCGCAGACCGCCCAAGGTCCGGGACTTGTCCCGAACCGTGGCAACCGCCGCCAGCGCCAGCAGCACGCCGCCACCCGCCAGGGCCAGGGAGGCTTGCCGCCAATCGAGCCCGTCCACCAGCAGGCGCAGCGGCGCCTGGCCGAACACACCGCCGGCCATGCCCAGCATCATGGCCAAACCCGAGAGCAGCGCGAAGCGCGCCGGCGAGAACCACTGCCCTGCCACCGTCATCGCACCGACCAGGCTGAAGGCCGCCGTGGCGCCGATCAGGAAACGGCCCAGCGACAGAACCCAGAGCGTGGGCGCCAGCGCAAACAGAAGGCAGCCGGCGGCGCAGCCCAAGGCAGCCACGGTCATCAGCCGGCGCGGACCGAAGCGGTCCATCAGCAGGCCGACCGGAATCTGCATGCCGGCATATCCGTAGAAATAGAAGGCGGAGAGATTGCCGACGGCGGCCGCGCCGACGGCGAAGTCGCGCATCAGCTCGTCGATCATCACGCTCGGCGCGACACGCAGGATCCAGGCATAGAAAAAGAACAGCGCTCCGGTTGCCCAGCCATAGAGCGCCAGGCGAAGGATGGGATGCGCCGCTGCGCGCGGTTCCCTCTCGGCGTTCATGCGACCTGTCTCGCTCCTCCTGCCACCTTGATAACGTATGTGGACCGGCTGGTCTTGGGAGCGTTCCGTTGCGCGAAGGGGTGGCATGGGCAGACGTGCCCAGTAAATTCACAGCGCTCCGGGCGGCGCCACAACGGGCATATATCGTGTCAGACCTTCGTGTTGCAGCCCGCGACGATCGCGATCGGATCCATTGCAGCCGTTCGCACAGGTCACTAGACTCGGCTGAAATGCAAAATGCTTGAAACCCTGGCGTCCACGCTCGTTGTCGGGCAGGCGGGTGCAAGTGGGAACCCACGAATCCCTTGCCAGATCTCCGTGGGAGAATATGTGGCATGACCAAGCTGCGCTCCTTGTGGTTGGGCGATTTGCCCCTCGGCGAGGCGTTTTGGACCTGGACGATCGGCATCGGCCTCTTGGTCAACCTGACCACCAGCGCCCTTCTTCTGGCCCTGCTTGCCGCCGACCAGCCCTGGGCGGCGCTGTTCGTGGGCTACGTCCTGTCGGTGCCCTACAATGTCGTGGCCGTCGTTGGCGTCTGGCGCTCGGCCGCGCGCTACAAGGGCCACGGCGGCCACGCCGATCTTGCCCGCATCGCGTCGGCAGTTGTGATGCTGCTGTTGACCGTGACCTGAGATTCACCGGACGGGCGTTGCGGCGATCCGCCGGTCGCCCTTTGACGGATTAGCGTGTGCGCCCGGCTTATTTGATCGCCAGCAGCTCGACGTCGAAAATCAGCGTCGCGTTGGGCGGAATGACGCCGCCGGCGCCGCGCGCTCCATAGCCGAGTTGCGGCGGAATGATCAGGGTTCGCTTGCCGCCGACCTTCATGCTGGCGACGCCCTCGTCCCAGCCGCCGATGACGCGCTGCATGCCGATGGGAAACTCGAAGGGCTGGCCGCGGTCCACGGACGAATCGAATTTCTTGCCTTTCGCCCCGCCTTCGGAGAGCCAGCCGGTGTAGTGCATGACACAGGTCTGGCCGGTCCTCGGGCTGGCGCCCGTGCCGACGGTCGTATCGGTGATCTGCAGGCCGGATGGGGTCGTCATGGCTTTTCCCTGGGTTTGCGCGGCAGCCGGAGGGGCGGCGGCCAAAGTCGAAGTGGCAATTGTTGCGGTCGCGATCAGGACGCGGCGGGTCAGTGGCATGTGGCTTTTCCTTCGAGAGGTCGCGTGCGCATCCAGCGTTACAGCGCCGTCATTCCGCCGTCCACGAACAGCAGGGCGCCGGTGACGTAGGAGGCATCGTCGCTGGCCAGGAACAGGATCGCGGCGGCGACCTCCTCGGCCCTTCCCGGGCGCTTCAGCATGGTGCCTTTCGCGGCGCTGGCGTTGTACTGCGCGACGGTCTCCCCGGCCGCCGCGATGCGGCGTTCATGGAACGGCGTGAAGATCGGGCCGGGGCCGACGGCATTCACGCGAATGCCCTCCGGCGAGTGGTCGGCGGCGAGCGCCCGCGTCAGCCCCGCGATCGCGGCCTTGGTGGTGTCGTACTGCAGGTTGCCGCCGCCGGCGACGACGGAACGGACGGACGCCACGTTGACGATGGCCCCGCCCTTCTCCCGGCGCATCAGCGGAATCGCCGCCTTGGCACAGAAGGCGTAGCTCATCAGGTTGACGTTGAGGATCTCGTTCCAGCTCGCCGCACTCGCCTCGTCGATCTTCTCGTATTTGCGGATACCGGCGTTGTTGACGAGGATGTCGAGGCGCCCGAACTTTTCCGCCGCACCGTTGACGAAGGCGAGGCAGGCGGCCTCGGTGCCGACGTCGGCCTGCGTGAACGCGACCTTGGCGCCGGCAGCCTCGAGTTCGGCCGCCACGCGCTGGCCGCGCTCGCCGTCCCGATCGCAGAATGCCACCCTTGCGCCCTCGGCGACGAAACGCCTGACCGTCGCCTCACCGATCCCGGATGCCCCGCCCGTCACTGCCGCGATCTTGCCGTCGAGCCTTCCACCGTCGAGCTTGGCCATGTCCGCCCTCTTTCATTGCATCGCCTCGATCACGAAGGCCAAGCTCGCCGCGCACCTCGCCGACGTCAAGGCCAGCGCTGGCGAGTTCACGACGGGCCGCAAGCTGCGGTCGTGCGCTAACACTGTAGGCGCACTCATCCGCCCGGCGAGGCGCGGCATGCGGCGGTAAAGATCGCTGCTACCCCATCAGCATTCCGCGCACGATCATCGCGACGCCGCCCGCCACGAGAAAGATGCACACGAGGCACAGCGTATACGCGACGACGTCCGATTGCAGAAGCTTCGGCTGCGGCTCGGTGGCTCGGTAGCGAATGGCGTAGAGGAGCCACCCGGCGGCGGCGCACATCACGAAGCCAATGATCGCACCTGTCATCTCTTCTCCGATTTACAAGGCGATCAGTTGCCCCAGGATCAGCCCCCCTCCAAAGGTCAGCAGGATCGTAATAAAAATAGCGGCCGTTACGGCCGCTCCGTCGGATCTCAGGACTGACTTCTTACTCGACAACAGGCGCAGCAGGACGACCCCCACGCCGAACAGCACAAAACCCAGAACTGATGGTCCCATTAGCTCCCCCGACGGCCCGCGCCGGGGTGATTCCTGGCGGGTCTCCGCTCTTGACCCGGCGCCCCGCCACAATGGCATTTGCAAAAATGGAACGCCATCGTCTCGATGCAGAACACGTCATGATTGTGCTTCACAGAGACTGAAATTCGTCTTTTTCACAGAGACTGGAATCCGCCTTCACACAGACGGATCCGTCGCCGTGTTGATGGTGGACGTGCAGTTTCCGGGGCGGCCCGACGGTCAACACGGCTTGCACGGCCGGCACTTCGGGGAGGCACACCCCTGGTCTCAGTTTGAATTTTCGGCCTGACGTTCTAGATCGTCCGCCTCGCGCTCCAACTCGATCGCGATCTGTCTTCACACGACAGGAAATGCCATCTTATCCTTTGTCTCCAAGGCCTTGGCCGTGGCTCAACAGAATGTCCGCAACAGAATGTCCCAAGTCCGATCCCGCTCTTTTGCATCGCTCCCCCGCCGCACGCTGATCGCTGCCGCCCTCGCCGCCCCGGCGCTGGCGCGTGCCCAAACGCGTGAAAAAGTCGAGCTGCTGATCGACTGGAAGCCGTCGCCGACCTACGCCGGCTTCTACCTGGCGCAGAAGACCGGCGCCTTTGAACGGCGCGGGCTCGACGTCGCCATCGCGGTGGGCCACGGCGCCTCGGTCTCGGCCGCGCGGATCGGCCGCAGCGAGGGTCCCTGGATCGGCTCCTCGAGCGGCGCCGCCACGGCGATCGCGCGCTCCAAGGGCTCGGCGATGAAGAGCCTCGCCGTCTACTATCGCGACACGCCGACAGTGATCTATTCGCTGGCCGCGACCGGCATCCTGCGGCCGCAGGATCTCTATGGCCGGCGCATCGGCCTGGTGCCGGGCAGCATCACGGTCGAGGAATATCGCGCGCTCCTGGCCGCGAACCGGCTCGATCGCTCCCGCATCACCGAGGTCGAGGTCGGCTGGGACGCCCGGCCGCTGCTCGACGGCAAGGTCGATGCGCTGATCGACTACAAGGAGATCACGCCGGCCGAGCTGATCGCGGACGGCCGCCAGCTCGCGATCCTGCGGCTCGCCGATTTCGGCGTCGATTGCTACAGCCTGAACCTGATCGTGAGCGACGCTGCCTGGGCCGACCCGGCGCGGCGCGCGACGGCCGGGCGGATCGCCGAGGCGCTGGCCGAAGGCTATGGCCTGGTGCACGCGCAGCCGGCCGAAGCGTCGCGGTCGTTCACGGCGTTCTTCCCCGCGCTCTCAGCCGCCTACGTCGAACTCGGCATGGCCGACGTCGCGCGCCAACTGGGCGCGCCGCCGCTCGGCGCCCAGACTCGGGCAGGCTGGCAGGCGACGCTCGCGACCCTGGGCAAGCTGGGCCTGCTCCAGCGGCCGGTCACGGTCGAGGAGGTGGCGATTTTCTGAACCCGATGACATCGAGGGATGCCAGCACTCAAAAAAGTTCCAAAATAATTTGACAAGTTCAGCAGATTTATGCTAGAAAAAAGTCTATCGTGGCGGAAAGCATGTCCGCCGCGTCCAAGCCCGCCCGGCCCCTGATTCCAGGAGGCGCGGCGGGCTTTCTCCTGTCCAAGCGAGGTCCAGAATGTCCAAGCCGGAAAGCAGCGGGCTGAGAGCGACAAACGAGGAGACTGATATCGACAACGACGGCCACAACTGAGTCCATCAACCACAAGGCGTCCGTGCCACCGGGCCTCCCTCCGGCGTGCCCCAAAAGCTCTTCAGAGAGCGCTGCGCCTTGGCATGGTCCTGACCATGCCCTCGACAAGGACTGCGACCTAAAACAGCAAACTGCGCCGACGGCGAACGTCGGCCCGGGCGACCGGTTTGCGACGCGACTCCGGACAGGTTTCCGGACAGAACGCGTTACATTCAGGCGTCCACAAATAATGCGAGAAAGCCGTGAAAACACGGCATCCAGCGGCCCTCCGGGCCGTGAAAAACCATGTGGGAGTTGGCTGGGGACTTGGCCGGGGACGCGGGCAGGGAGTTTGCCCGCGTCTTATTCAAATCGCCGGGTGCGCGCTATAGTCCCGGCCCTATCGGAGGATCGACGGCATGCAGGAACAGAAGCTCTTCGGACGGCGCGACGGCGCGGTCGGACACCTCGTCTTCAACAATCCGGCCAAGCTCAATGCCGTGTCCCTCGACATGTGGTCGAGCTTCGTGGCGATCCTGAAGGATTTCGAGGCCGATCCCGCGATCCGCTGCGTCGTGGTGAGCGGCGCCGGCGGCAAGGCCTTCGTCTCGGGCGCCGACATCTCGAAGTTCGAGAGCGAGCGCGCCGACGCCGAAGCCCAGGTCCGCTACGACGCGATCTCCAGGGAAGGCTACGAGTCGCTCTACAACTTCTCCAAGCCGACCATCGCCCGGATCACCGGCTACTGCATCGGCGGCGGCATGAACCTCGCGGCCTGCTGCGACCTGCGCTACTGCAACGAGGGCGCCCGCTTCGGCGTGCCGGCGGCCAAGCTCGGCTTGGGCTACGGCTTCCTGCGGATCGAGCGCTTCTCGCGCATCGTCGGCCTGCCGCGCGCCCTGGAGTTCCTGTTCACGGCCAAGCAGTATTCCTCGAAGGAGGCCTATGACATGGGCCTGGTGCACGGCGTCGCCGCCGACGCCGAGCTCGACGCCCTGGTCGACGGCATCACCGGCGCCATCGCGCAGAACGCGCCGCTCACCATCGCGCTCGCCAAGGCCGCGGCGCGCGAGATCGCCAAGCCCGAATCGAAACAGGATCACGAGAAGCTCGAGAAGATGGCGGTGGCCTGCTTCGACAGCGAGGATTTCAAGGAAGGCCGCCGCGCCTTCATGGAAAAGCGCAAGCCGACCTTCCGTGGAAAATAGACAAAGAGTCGTCGCCCCGAGTGGAGCGCAGCGTAGCCGAGGGGCCTTGCCGGTTGCAGGCAAGATCCCTCCACTCCGCTTCGCTCCGGTCGGGATGACAGATTAGCGAGGAAACAGCCATGACCGCCCTGCCGCTCTCCCACCTCTCCGTCCTCGATCTCACCGCACACCGCGCCGGCCCGACGGCCGTGCGCCAGCTCGCCGACTGGGGCGCGCATGTGATCAAGATCGAGCCGCCGCCGCCGCCGTCCGATGGCGGCAAGAACGACTCGATGGGCGGCGCGCGGCACGGCTTCGATTTTCAGAACCTGCATCGCAACAAGAAGGCGATGACGCTCAACCTCAAGAGCAAGGAAGGCCACGCGATCTTCATGAAGCTCGCGGCCAAGGCCGACGTCATTGTCGAGAACTACCGTTCCGACGTGAAGCATCGCCTGCACGTCGACTACGACACCGTGGCCAAGGTCAATCCGCGCATCGTCTATGGTTCGATCGCGGGCTTCGGCCAGAGCGGCCCCGATGCGGCGCGGCCCGGCGTCGACCAGATCGCCCAGGGCATGGGCGGGTTGATGTCGATCACCGGCGAGCCCGGCCGCGGCCCGATGCGGGTCGGCATTCCCATCGCCGACCTCACCTCGGGCCTGCTGCTGGCGCAGGCCATCATGCTGGCGTTGTTCAATCGCGAGCGCACCGGCAAGGGCCAGTGGGTCCACACCTCGCTGATCGAGGCCCAGATCTTCATGCTCGACTTCCAGGCCTCGCGCTGGCTGATGAAGGGCGAGGTTGCCAAGCAGGCCGGCAACGACCATCCGACCTCGATCCCGACCGGCGTTTTTCCGACCAAGGACGGTTACATCAACATCGCTGCGGCGGGGGACAAGATGTGGAAGCGCGCGGCGATGGCGCTGGGCGCCCAGGCGCTGCTCGATCATCCCGAGCATGCCACGCCGGCGCTGCGCTCGCAGAACCGCAAGGCGCTGAACGAGCGCCTCAGTGAAGTCACCAAGACCAACACCAGCGCGCACTGGATCGAGGCGATGAACAAAGCCGGCGTGCCCTGCGGGCCGATCAACACCATCGACATGACCTTCGCCGAACCGCAGGTGCAGCATCTCGGCATCGCCCGCGCGATCAAGCATCCCAAGCTCGGCGACATCAGGGTGGTCGGCCAGCCGATCAACCTCTCCGACTCGCCGCAGCCCAAGGAACTGAAGCCCACGCCCGATCTCGGCGAGCACACCGACGAAGTGCTGGAGGGCCTCGGCTACGACAGGAAGGCGATCGAGGCGCTGCGCACCGGGGGCGTCGTCTGATGGCAAACGCCAGGCGCAGACACTTGGACGCCGCTACTCCATCGGCAGGCTGAGGGTCCGCGCGACGTCGCTCCAGAGCTTGACCTCGCGCGCCACGAACGCGGTGAAGGCCGGGCGGCTTTCGACCATCGCGCGGGCGCCCTGATCGGCCCAGAGTCGCCGGATGTCGGCCTGGCCCAGCGCCGCCTGGACGGAATCGTGCAGCGTGTCGAGGATCGGCGCCGGCGTGGCCTTGGGCGCGAACAGCCCGTACCAGGTGCTGACGCGGAAGTCCGCGAGCCCGGCCTCCTCGAAGGTCGGGACGTCGGGCAGCAGCTTTTCGCGCTCTGCCGACGCCACCGCCAGCGCCCGCAGCCTGCCGGCCTGGACGTAGGACACCACGGTGCTGAGCGGCTGGAAGGTCGAGTCGATCTGGCCGTTCAGCATGTCCTGCAGCGCCGGGCCGCCACCGCGGTAGGGTATGTGCACGATGTCGATGCCGGCGCGCTTCCTGAGCAGCTCGATGGCAAGGTGCGGGATCGTGCCGAGGCCCGACGAGCCGACGTTGATGGCGCCGGGCGACTTGCGGGCCGCCGCGACGAAGGCCGCGAAATCCTTGACGTCGAGCTTGGCGGGATTGACGACCAGTGCCACCGGCACACCGGCAAAGCCGCTGATCGGCGCGAGGTCGCGCGCGAGATCGAAGCGGACGGCGGGATAGACGAGCGGCGCGTAGGTGAGGCCGGTATTGCCGACCAGCATCGTGTAGCCGTTGGGCGCGGCCCGCGCGACCGACGCCGCGCCGATGGTGCCACCGGCGCCGCCGCGGTTGCCCACCACCACCGGTTCGCCGATCCGCTGGCCGACGACGGCGGCGATCGGCCGTGCAAAAGTGTCGTTCGAACCGCCGGGCGGAAACGGCACGATCCAGTCGAGCGGCCGTGACGGCCAATCGGCGGCACGCAGCGGACCGGATCCTCCGGCAGCGAGGAGGCCGCCCAGGGTGGCCCGGCGTGAGATTTTCATCGGCTACTCCATCCGGACGTTGGCGGCCTTGGCGATGCGGCTCCAGCGTTCGGTGTTTCGGGTGACGAAGCGAGCGAAGTCGGCGCGGCTCTCGAGATCGACCTTGGCACCCTGCTCGCGCCACAGGCGCTTCACGCCTTCGTCGCCGAGCGCCTCCTGCACGGCGCCGTGCAACCTGTCGAGAACGGCGTCCGGCGTGCGCGCGGGCGCGAACAGGCCGAACCAGATGGTCATGCGGAAATCGTCGAGGCCTGCCTCCTGCGCGGTGGGCACGTCGGGCAGCAGCGCCTCACGGCGGCGACTGGCCACCGCGAGCGCGCGCAGCTTCCCGGATCTGACGTGGTCCGCGACGGTACTGACCAGCACGAAGGAGGCGCCGATCTGCCCGGCCAGCAGGTCCTGCAACATCGGCGCCCCACCGCGATAGGGAACGTGATTGAGCTGCACGCCGGCCCGCGCCTCGAAGAGGCCGATGGCAAGGTGGGTCACGGTGCCGAGTCCGGCCGACCCGATGTCGATCGCACCGGGTTCCTTCTTCGCCGCCTCGATGAAGGCCGGGAGAGTGGCGACGTCGAGGCGCGCGGGATTGACCACCAGCGCATACGGGACGCGGGCGATCGCGCTGATCGGTGCGAAGTCGCGATCGAAATCGAACCCCGCCCTGGGATAGATCATCGGCGCGTAGGTGAGGCCGGTGTCACCCAGCAGCAGCGTGTAGCCGTCCGCCGGAGCACGGGCCGCCACGGCTGTGCCCAGGGTGCCGCCCGCGCCGCTCTTCGAGGAAGACCGTTCATGTCTCACATTCCCGAGCGAGTGATCCCCTTCTCCGCTCCGGCGGAGAAGGGGCACATCCGTCACATGTTGAGCTGGCTGACGAACTTGGTGTTGAGGTAGGCCTCGAGCGCCTCGAGGCCGCCTTCAGAGCCGTAACCCGAGTCCTTCATGCCGCCGAACGGCACTTCCGGCAGGGCGAGGCCGTGGTGGTTGATCGACACCATGCCGCTTTCGAAGGCGGCACCGACCGCCGCCGCGGTCTTGGTGTTCTTGGTGTAGGCGTAAGCGGCCAGGCCCCAGGCGAGGCGGTTGGCCTCCTTCATCACGCCATCGAAATCCTTGAACGGGGTGATCGGCGCCAGCGGGCCGAACGGTTCCTCGTTCATGATCTTCGAATCGGGCGAGACGTTGGTGAGCACCGTGGGTTCATAGAAGTAGCCCTTGTTGCCCAGGCGCTTGCCGCCGGTCTGGACCTTGGCGCCCTTGGCGATGGCGTCGCTCATGAAGGTGTCCATGGCGTGCAGCCGGCGCTCGGCGACCAGCGGCCCCATCTTGGTCTCGGCCTCCAGGCCGTTACCCACCTTCATGTTCTTGGCGAAGGCGGTGAAGCGCTCGACGAACTCGGGATAGACCTTCTCGTGCACCAGGAAGCGCGTCGGCGCGACGCAGACCTGGCCGGCGTTCCTGAACTTGTTGGCGCCCAGCACGTTCACGGCC
>JAUXWB010000251.1 GCA_030684475.1 Reyranella sp.
CGGCATGCCGGCGGCGATGAAGGCGGGCTCGCTCTGATGCGCCACGGTCGAGGACTTGGCCATGTGGTCGTCGCCGGCCAGCACCACGACGCCGCCGTGCCTGGACGTGCCGGCGTAGTTGGCGTGCTTGAAGGCGTCGCCGGAGCGATCGACGCCGGGGCCCTTGCCGTACCACATGCCGTAGACGCCGTCGTAGCGCGCGCCGGGATAGAGGTGGATCTGCTGCGTGCCCCACAGCGACGTGGCGGCCAGGTCCTCGTTGGTGCCGGGCTGGAATTCGATGTGGTTCTTCTTGATGAAGCGCTTGGCCTGCCACAGCGCCTGGTCGAAGCCGCCGAGCGGCGAGCCGCGATAGCCCGAGATGTAGCAGGCCGTGTTGAGGCCGGCCGCGAGGTCGCGCTGGCGCTGCATCATCGGCAGTCGGACCAGAGCCTGCGTGCCGGTGAGATATACCCGGCCCGTTTCGAGCACGTACTTGTCGTCCAGAGTTACCGCGACGGTCATGGCAACCTCCCAGACTGCGATATGGGGACGGTAGCGACAGAATGTTGCGCCATGCAATCGGGAACGCGCGGCGCGCGCAAATATGACGTTTTACGGGTGTGCAGGCACGCCGACCGTGCGTGCCGTTTCACGGTGTCGCCCGGGAATGAAATGTTGTAATCACCCGCCGCATGTCCGTTCTCGTCACCGGAGTCGCCGGCTTCATCGGGTCGCACGTCGCGCGGGCCCTGCTGGCCCGGGGCGAGGCGGTGGTCGGCGTCGACAATTTCAGCGACTACTACGACCCGGTCCTGAAGTTCGCCCGCCTAAAAGCGCTGCGCGAGGACAAGGGTTTCACCTTCCTGGACGCCGACATCGCCGACCGTGACGCCATGGCGGCGCTGATCCAGAAACACGGCGACCTCGACCGCATCGTGCACCTGGCGGCCCAACCCGGCGTTCGCCATTCGATGGTCGATCCCTACATCTACGTGCAGACCAACGTGATGGGCCACCTCGTGATGCTCGAGCTGGCGCGCGGGCTCGCCACGCAAAAGGAGGGCGGCCTGAAGCACTTCGTCTATGCCTCGTCCTCGTCGGTCTATGGCGGCAACCGCAAGCTGCCCTTCGCCACGACCGACAATGTCGACCGGCCGATATCGCTCTATGCCGCCACCAAGCGCGCCGACGAGCTGATGACGGAGACCTACACGCATCTCTACGGGATGAGGGCGACGGGGCTGCGCTATTTCACGGTCTACGGTCCGTGGGGCCGGCCCGACATGTCGCCCTATATCTTCGCCAAGGCGATCCACGAAGGCAGCACGATCCACCTCAATCACCTGGGCTTCATCAAGCGCGACTACAGTTTTGTCGACGACATCGTGGTGGGCACCTTGGCCGTGCTCGACAGGCCGGCGCCGGCGCCAGGCCACCGCGTCTACAATCTGGGCGCGGCGCGGAGCGAGGATATCGTCCGGGTGATCGCGCTGTTCGAAAAGGCGCTGGGCAAGAAGGCTGTCGTCGAGCTCCGGCCCGGCGAGCCCGGCGACATGCAGGAAACCGCGGCCGACATCGCCGATACCACGCGCGACTTCGGCTGGACGCCCAAGGTGACGGTCGAGCAGGGCATCCCGCTCTTCGTCGACTGGTTCAAGAGCTACAACCGTCTGTGATCCGCCGGCATTCGGCTTGCATGGCTGCGCGCGTCGCCCCATGTCTTGAGACAGCAGGAGTTTGTGAATGAGTGCAATGCTGGGCGATCTGCCGACCTGGAACCTCGCCGACCTCTATTCCAGCCCGACCGGGCCCGATCTCGATGCCGACCTCAAGCGCGCCGCGGCCGAAGCGGAGGCCTTCGCCCGGGACTACGAAGGCAAGGTGGCCGGGCTCGACGGCAAGGCGCTGGGCGGCGCGATCGCGCGCTACGAGAAGATGTCGGACCTGATGGGCCGCATCGGCTCCTACGCCTCGCTCTATTATGCCAGCGACATGGCCGATCCCGAGCGTGGCCGCTTCTCGCAGAACGTTTCCGAGAGCCTGACCGACATCGGTTCGAAGCTGCTGTTCTTCGGGCTGGAGGTGAAGCGCCTGGAGGATGCCGACCTCGCCGACAGGATGAAGGCGCCGGAACTTGCGAAATACGCGCCGTGGCTGCGCGACCTCAGGGCCTTCCGGCCGCACACGCTGTCGGACGAGCTCGAGAAGGCGCTGCACGAGAAATACGTGGTCGGCCGCGCCGCCTGGTCGCGGCTGTTCGACGAGACCATCGCGCGGCTGCGCTATCCCTTTCGCAACGAGGTGCTGACGGAGCCGCAGATCCTCGACAAGCTCTCCGACAAGGACGCGACGGTGCGCAAGGACGCGGCCAAGTCCTTCGGCAAGGTGCAGAGCGACAATATCGCGATCTTCTCGCTGCTCACCAACACCTTGGCCAAGGACAAGGAGATCGAGGACCGCTGGCGCAAATACCCGCGACCGCAGTCGGCCATGAATCTCGGCAACTGCGTCGAGGACGAGGTGGTCGACGCGCTTTCGGCCTCGGTGAAGGCCGCCTATCCCAGGCTCGCGCACCGCTACTATACGCTGAAGGCCAAGTGGTTCGGCGTCGACAAGATGCCCTACTGGGACCGCAACGCGCCGCTGCCCGAGCACGACGACCGCGTGATCGCCTGGCCCGAGGCGACCAGGATCGTGCTCGACGCCTACAGCGCCTTCTCGCCGGAGCTGGCGTCGGTCGGCAAGAAGTTCTTCGACAATGCCTGGATCGACGCGCCGGCACGGCCGGGCAAGTCACCCGGCGCCTTCGCCCATCCCACCGTGCCCTCGGCCCATCCGTATCTGCTGCTGAACTACCAGGGCAAGGTGCGGGACGTGATGACCCTGGCGCATGAGCTCGGCCACGGCGTGCACCAGGTGCTAGCGGGCCGGCAGGGCGCGCTGATGGCCGACACGCCGCTCACGCTCGCCGAGACCGCCTCGGTGTTCGGCGAGATGCTGACCTTCCAGTCGCTGCTCAAGACCGCCCCCGACAAGGCCACGCGCAAGGCGATGCTGGCGGGCAAGGTCGAGGACATGCTGAACACGGTGGTGCGCCAGATCGCCTTCTACGATTTCGAGCAGCGTCTGCACATGGCGCGGCGCCAGGGCGAGCTGACGCCTGACGCCATCGGCGAGATCTGGATGGCGGTGCAGACCGAGAGCCTGGGCCCGGCCTTCACCTTCGACGACGAGTACCGCGCCTACTGGTCCTACATCGGCCACTTCATCCATTCGCCGTTCTACGTCTACGCCTACGCCTTCGGCGACTGCCTGGTGAACTCGCTCTACGCCGCCTACCAGGCCAAGCCCGAGGGCTTTCAGGCCAAGTATCTCGACATGCTGAAGGCAGGCGGCGTGAAGCGGCACAAGGAACTGCTGGCGCCGTTCGGCCTCGACGCCTCCGACCCCGCCTTCTGGGACAAGGGGTTGGGAGTCATTTCGGGGTTCGTCGACGAACTCGAGACGCTGTAGCGATGGCAGACGAGGGCGACTCGCTCGGAGGGCGGCTCGGGCGTTACGCCCGGGTCGGCTCGTCGGTGGGCGGCCTTGCCGTCAAGCTGGCGGGCCAGCGCTATCTCGGATTCTCGCTCGACCGCGACAAGCACGCCGGCGAGCTGAAGGCGGCACTCGGCGGCTTGAAAGGCCCGCTGATGAAGGCGGCGCAGCTCCTGGCCACGATTCCCGACGCCCTGCCGCCGGAATATGCCCGCGAGCTGGCCGAGCTGCAGGCCAACGCGCCGGCCATGGGCTGGGCCTTCGTGCGCCGGCGCATGGCCTCGGAGCTGGGGCCGGACTGGCAGGCGAAGTTCGCCAAATTCGACAAGGAAGCGTCGTTCGCCGCCTCGCTGGGCCAGGTCCATCGCGCGGCGCTGGCAGACGGCAGCGATGTGGCGTGCAAGTTGCAGTATCCCGACATGGCCTCGGCGCTCGAGGCGGATCTCAACCAGCTCAAGGTCGTGTTCGCGATCGGCCAGCGCTTCGATCCGGCGATTCGCACCGACGAGATCCACGCCGAGATCACCACGCGCCTGCGCGAGGAGTTGGACTACCGCCGCGAGGCGAAGCACGTCGGCCTCTACCGCCACATGCTCAGCGACGAGCCCAACGTCCATGTACCGGAGGTCGTGCCGAGCCACTCGACCGACCGGCTGCTCACCATGGACTGGCTCTCGGGCGAGCCGTTGCTCAATTGGAAGACGCACGCGCAGGAAGAGAAGGACGCGCTCGCCATCAACATGTTCCGTGCCTGGTACGTGCCGTTCTACCGCTACGGCGTGATCCATGGCGATCCGCATCTCGGAAACTACACGGTGCGGGCCGACGGCTCGGTCAACCTGATGGACTTCGGCTGCGTCCGCATTTTCCCGCCGCGTTTCGTGCGGGGCTCGATCGAGCTTTACCGCGCGCTGATGACCGAGGACGAGGCGCGCGCCGTGGCGGCCTACGAGGATTGGGGCTTTAGCGGTCTTTCCCGCGAGATGATCGCCGTGCTCAACCGCTGGGCCGCCTTCCTCTACGGGCCGCTGATGGACGACCGGCCGCGCCGCCTCACCGAGGGCATGGCCGGCGGCTACGGCCGCGAGATGGCGCAGAACGTCTTCGGCGAGCTGCGCAAGATGGGCGGCGTGCGGCCGCCGCGCGAGTTCGTGTTCATGGACCGCGCCGCCATCGGCCTCGGCGCCGTGTTCATCCATCTCCGCGCCTCGATCAACTGGCACCGCCTGTTCGAGGGCATGATCGAGGGTTTCGACATGGATACACTGGCCGCGCGTCAGCAGACGGCACTCACGGAGGCGGGGCTCGCGTGAACATCCTGGTGACTGGATCGTCGGGCTGGCTCGGCCAGACCCTGGTGCCGCGGCTGTTGCGCGACGGCCATCGCGTCGTCGGGCTCGATCCCGAGCCGGGAGCGACGACGGAGGTCGTGGGCTCGGTGGTCGATCGCGCGCTGGTGCGCCGGATCATCCGCGACGAGGGGATCGAGGCGATCGTGCATGCTGCCGCCCGCCACAAGCCGCACATCGAGACCCACGACAATTCCGAGTTCGTGGCGGTGAACGTGCAGGGCACGCTCAACCTCCTGGAAGAGGCGGTGGCGGAGGGCTCGAAGGTCGACCGCTTCGTCTTCACCTCGACCACTTCGCTGATGATCTCGCAGAAGATCCGCGACGGGAAAGCAGGTGGCGCGCGCGAGGCGATGTGGATCGACGAGACGCTGGCTCCCTTGCAGCCGCGCAACATCTACGGCGTCACCAAGCTCGCGGCCGAGGAGCTGTGCCGGCTGTTCAACCATCTGCACAGGCTGCCGGTCGTGGTCCTGCGCACGGCGCGCTTCTTCCCGGAGGACGACGACATGGCCCATGCCATCGCCCAGTCCGGCGAAAACACCAAGGCCAACGAGTTCCTGTTCCGCCGCCTCTCGGTCGAGGACGCGGCCGAAGCCCATGTCGCGGCGCTGGCCAAGGTGCCCGAGATCGGTTTCGACATCTTCATCGTCTCGGCGATGACGCCGTTTTCGGCCATGGATTGCGCCGCCCTGATTGCCGATGCGCCGTCCGTCGTGGCGCGCTACTTCCCCGATTATCCCGCGCTCTACGCCAGGCGCGGCTGGACAATGTTCCAGTCAATCGACCGGGTCTATGACGCCGGCAAGGCGGCGCGGAAGCTCGGTTTCGCCTGCAGGACCGGCTTCCGGGAAGTGCTCGACGGGCTGATGCGCTAGCGCGCCGCCAGGACGAGGCCGCGCACCACGTGCAGGTCGCGGACGACGAAGGTGCAGAGACTTCTGATCTCGTCCGTCGCGTCGAGCAAGTCGGGCACCATGATCGTCATCATGCCGGCGGCCGCGGCGGAGCGAACACCGTTGTGGGAATCTTCCAGGGCAATACAAAGGTGCGGATCGACATCTAGCCGCCTGGCCGCCAGCAGATACGGATCAGGGGCGGGCTTGCCGGCGGCGTAGTCGCCACTCGCCACGATCTCGTGGAAGCGTCCGCCAAGGCCGTGCGCGGCGAGATGATGCTGGACAGTCTTGTGCGACGACGACGTCGCGATGCCGCGCGGCAGGTGGAGCGTGTCCAGCGCATCGAGCAGTTCGAGAGTGCCCGGTTTCACGGCCAATCGGGTCTCGACGATCACGTCGAAGTGCCGATGCCACGCGGCCCGGAACTCATCGATGGGAAACGAACTCCCGTAATGGTCCACGAGGAAGGCACGCGTCTGCAGCCAGGGACGACCGATCATGCTGTGGAAGATGGCGGGGGTCATCTCCTGGCCGACATCATCGGCCGCTGCCATGATCGCTTCCTGATAAAGCGACTCCGTGTCGAACAGCAGACCGTCGAGATCGAAGATGATGGCAGCGGGGCGGCGTGGGAGATCCACTAGCCGCGCACCTTGGGCATCATGATCATGTCCCACGGGCTCGGCACGTCGCCGTGCGGCACCCAGACGAGCGCCGGGGTGTTCAGGGAGAAGGCCTTGTGCAGGGCGTCCTCGAGCTGCTTGGGATCGGTCGCCTTGAAGGAGGCGATGCCGAAGCTATCGGCAAGCTTGGCGAAATCGGGGTTCTGCAGGTCCGAGGCGATCAGGCGGTTGCCGTAGTGCTGCTGCTGGATGCGCTTCACGTTGCCGAAGGCGCCGTTGTCGAACACCACGACCACCACGGCGAGGTTGTGGCGCGCCGCGGTCGCGAGTTCGCCCACCTGGTACATAAAGCCGCCGTCGCCGGCGATCGCCAGCACCTTCCTGTGCGGCATCGCGGCCTTGGCGCCCAACGCCGTGCCAAAACCCCAGCCGAGATTGTCCTGGTAGCCGGGCGACAGATAAGTGCGTGGCTTCTCGATCGGCAAGGCCACGCGCGAGGCGAAGCCCATCTGCGAGACCTCGTCGACGAAGATACCGTCCTCGGGCAGCGCGGCGCGGATCGCCTTCAGGAATCCCACTTGCGGTTCCAGCCGCGACAGCCGCTCGGCGAACCAGGCGCGGTGGCCCTTGAGTTCTTCGGCGCGCGAGGCCCGCGCGCGGTTGTGCTTGGGCAGCGCCGCGATCAGGGCGCGCAACTGCGGGGCGGCATCGCCCACCAGCGCGACGTCGGGTTTGCGGAAACGGTCGGGCTCGTCGGGATCGATGTCGAGGCGGACGACCTTGAGGTCCTTGTCGATGCCCCAGCTGCCGTTCTGGATGAAGAAGCGCGTGCCGATCGCCAGCACGGCGTCGGCCTCCTTCCACAGGCGATGGCCGACCGGCATGTCGACGGCCAGGCGATGCGAGCTCGGCACGACACCGCGACCGCGCCTGTAAGAGCTGACCGGCGCTTCGAGCAGTTCGGCGATGGCGATCACCTCGGCGCTGGCGTCGAGCGCGCCGCCGCCGATCACGATGATCGGCCGCTCTGCCGCGCCCAGGAGTTTTGCCGCCGCAGTGATCGCCTCGTCGTCGATCGCCTCGACTGGCAATGGCAGGGGCGAGGCGGGCAGGGTGACGTCGGCGCGCTTGGCCCAGGTGTCGAGGGCGCATTCGAGCGCGACGGGGCGCGGGCGGCCCGAGGTCGCCTGCCAGATCGCCTGGCTGACGAGCGTCGGCGCCTCCTGCGGGCTCCTGATGCGCTCGGCCCATTTGGTGATGTGGCGCATCATGCCGAGCTGATCGTGGATCTCGTGCAGATGGCCGTGGCCGCGGTCGATGTCGGCCTGCGGGATCTGGCCGATCAGGCCGATCACCGGCGCGTTCATGCCGTAGGCGGTGAGGAGGGCAGCGCCCGCGTTCAGCATGCCGGGGCCGGGCACCACGGCGAAGGCCTGCGGCTTGCCGCTCACGAGCGCGGCGCCCAGCGCCATGTAGGCCGCGGTCTGTTCATGTCGCGGATGGATCACCCGCAGCCGGTCAGCCGCGTGGTAGAAGGCGTCGAACAGAGGGTCGTTGTGCAGGCCGGGCAGGGCATAGACCGTGTCGAGGCCATGGTGCAGGAGGGTTTCGACCGTGGCTTCGGCGGTGCTGAGACGTGGCATGATGATGATCTATAGGCCACGCCGCGGGCGATCAAGGCGCGCGGCATGCGTCTGATCCTCCGAGTCCTGCTGCGCGTCGCAGCCGTCGTGCTGATGGCGGGCGCGCTTGCCTGGTACGCGGAGCGACGGCTCGATCGCGCCGCCGAGGCGAAATCCTTCTCCGATGTCGGCAAGGTGCCGGCAGTCGACGTAGCGATGGTGCTGGGCACCGCGCCGATCGGACCGGAGGGCGGGCCCAACCGCTATTTCGTCTATCGTCTCGATGCCGCCGCAGCGCACTACAAGGCCGGCAAGGTGAAATACTTCATCGTGAGCGGCCATCGCGACGGCGGCTACGACGAACCGACGGCGATGCGCGCCGGCCTGGTCGAGCGCGGCGTGCCGGAAGAGGCGATCTATCGCGATTTCGGCGGCGACCGCACGTTCGATTCGGTGGTGCGCGCCCGCCGGCTCTACGGCCAGACGCAGCTGATCATCGTCTCGCAACGCTTCCATTTGAGCCGCGCGCTGTTCCTGGCGGCTCACGAAGGCATCGAAGCCTGGGGCTTCGAAGCCCGCGACGTCGACGCGCCCTACAGCATCTTCACCGAGTTGCGGCGCTATCCCTCGGCCCTGCGCGCCTATTGGGACGTGTGGAACGGCATGCGGGCCGAGGAAGTGGGCAAGCCGGTCGCTATCGGAGTCGACCGACCGGATTAGCCGCCATGTCGCGCAGCTCAGGCACAGGCGAGACCACGGGCTTGCCGGCGAAATGGGCGTCGAGATTCTGGCGCACCAGCGAGGTCATGCGGCGCTGGGCGTGCTCGGTACCGCCGCCGAAATGCGGTGTCATCACCAGATTGTCGAGCGGCAGAAGTTCCGTGCCTTCGTAGGGCTCCTCGTCGAACACATCGAGCGCGGCACCCTCGATCACGTTGGTGCGCAAGGCTTCCGCGAGGGCCGCCTCGTCGACCGCCCAGCCGCGGCTGATGTTGACCAGATGGCCGCGCGGTCCCAGCGCCTTCAGCACCTCGGCGTTGATGATGTGCTTGTTGGAGGCGTCGGAGCGCAGGCAGACGACCAGGTAGTCGGCCCAGGTCGCGAGCGCCATGACGTTGGGGAAATAGGCGAAGTCGACGTCGCTGCGCTTGTTGCGGTTGCAGTAGCCGATCTCGAGGTCGAAGCCCTTGGCGCGCTTGGCCAGTTCCATGCCGATCG
>JAUXWB010000389.1 GCA_030684475.1 Reyranella sp.
GGACCCGGAGGCGATCACCGACCGCGATGGCATCGAGGGAAACCTCTTCGTCGGTGCCATCGTCCTTCAGCCGGCGAGCGGTCTTGGGCGCCAGGTCGAGCAGCGCCTTGATGGCACCCGAGGTCTGTTCGCGCGCGCGCAGCTCGAGGACCTGGCCGAGCAGGACGAGGACGGTGATGACCGCCGCGGCTTCGAAGTAGACCGCAACCGATCCGTCGGGGCTGCGGAACGCCTGCGGGAAAAGCCCCGGCAGCGTGACGGCGATGACGCTGTAGACCCAGGCGACGCCCGTGCCCATGGCGATCAGGGTGAACATGTTGAGATTGCGCGTGAGCAGCGACTGCCAGCCGCGCACGAAGAACGGCCAGCCGGCCCACAGCACCACCGGCGTGGCCAGGGCGAACTGCAGCCAGTTGGACGTCACCTGGCCCAGCAACATGTGCAGATTCGTGAGATGGCCGCCCATCTCCAGCGCCACGACCGGAACGGCGAGCGCGCCGCCGATCCACAGGCGGCGCGTCATGTCGATCAGCTCTTCGTTCGGCCCCTGGTCGAGCGAAACCTCGGCCGGCTCCAGCGCCATGCCGCAGATCGGACAGCTTCCGGGCCCGACCTGACGGATCTCGGGATGCATGGGGCAGGTGAAGATCGTGCCTGGCGCGACCGGTGTCGCGGGGGCGGCCTCTGCCGGCTTCAGGTAACGGTCCGGCTCGGCCGTGAACTTCTGCAGGCACTTGGGACTGCAGAAGTAATAGGTGTGGCCGTCATGAGTGGTCGTGTTCTTGGCCCCCGCGACCTTCACCTTCATGCCGCAGACGGGATCGATGGCGATGTCATGGTCATGCCCGCAAGAGGCGCCGTGATGGTGTTCGTGTTTCATGGCTTGCTCTCTATACCCTACGGGGGTATGGTTCAAGTCATGGACGAGAGATTGAAGAAATCCCAGCTCGCCCGCCTTGGCCGTATCGAGGGCCAGGTGCGCGGTGTGGCGCGCATGATCGAGGAGGAGCGCTACTGCATCGACGTGCTGACGCAGATCCGCGCGGTGCGTGCCGCCTTGGCCAAAGTCGAGCAGGAGACGTTGAACGACCACCTACAGCACTGTGTAATGCATGCCTTCCACGCCGGTTCCGAGAAGGACAGGAAGAATAAGATCGACGAACTTCTTGAAGTGCTGGACAATCAGCGCCGCTGACATGACACGCACCCGCTCCCTGGTCTGGCTGATCGCCCTGGTCGCCTTCGTCGTCCCGTCGTTCGGGGCTGCGGCGGCAAGCCATGCGATGGCACCGTCCATGACCCACGAGGCGCAGATGGCCGCGGTCGAGTGCCCCGATCACGCGCCGCCGCCGGCAGATTGCCCGGCGCAGGGCACGGCCCAGCATGCCGCCGGGCAATGCTGTCCGATGATGACGGGTGTCGTTGCGGTGCTGCCGCCGACATCGGTGGGCGTCGCGCCGGCGCCGCTCCATGACTGGTTGGCTGCACCCGTGCGCAGCCTCGCCGGTCTCACCTTTACCCAGGATCCGCCGCCTCCCCGCGTCTGAACCGCCGTCCACGGTTCCCTTCAGACACGGAGAGTCATCATGTCGTTCCGACGCGCCCTTGCGGGCGTCGTGGCGCTGGCTTCAGCGGTTGCCGGATGCAGTCCGGCGCCGTTGCCCCAGGCCGCATCACCAGATCCCGCCGATCCCCAGGCGCCCGCTGCCGCCATGCCCCACCAACCGGTGCTGGCCGGCACGGCCGCGCACGTGCCCGTGGAGCTGAAACCGTGGCGCGAACTCAATGACAGCGTCGCGCCCGGCGCCGGCCGGTCCCCGTGAGCGCGCCGTCCAAGGCTGCGGCGGCGGTCCTGCTGAGTTTGCTGGCGGCGGGGTGTGCCAAGTTCACCGGCGACGGCGGCATGTCGACCGTTACGGATAACATCCGCCAGGAAATCGGCAAGGATGCCGTGAAACTTTCCTCAGCCGAGGAAGCTCGACGGGCGCGCGAGCGTGTACAAGCCCTGCTGTCTGAACCGCTCAATGAAGACGCTGCCGTACAGATCGCCTTGCTCAACAATCGCG
>JAUXWB010000390.1 GCA_030684475.1 Reyranella sp.
GGACCCGGAGGCGATCACCGACCGCGATGGCATCGAGGGAAACCTCTTCGTCGGTGCCATCGTCCTTCAGCCGGCGAGCGGTCTTGGGCGCCAGGTCGAGCAGCGCCTTGATGGCACCCGAGGTCTGTTCGCGCGCGCGCAATTCCAGCACCTGGCCGAGAAGGACGAGGACGGTGATGACTGCTGCCGCTTCGAAGTAGACCGCGACCGATCCGTCGGGGCTGCGGAACGCATGCGGGAAAAGCCCGGGCAGCGTGACGGCGATGACGCTGTAGATCCAGGCGACGCCGGTGCCCATGGCGATCAGGGTGAACATGTTGAGGTTGCGCGTGAGCAGAGACTGCCAGCCGCGCACGAAGAAGGGCCATCCGCACCACAGCACCACCGGCGTCGCCAGGGCGAACTGCAGCCAGTTGGACGTCTCCTGGCCCAGCAACATGTGCAGGTTCGTGAGATGGCCGCCCATCTCCAGCGCCACGACTGGAGCGGCAAGCGCGCCGCCGATCCACAGGCGCCGTGTCATGTCGATCAGCTCTTCGTTCGGCCCCTGGTCGAGCGAGACCTCGGCCGGTTCCAGCGCCATGCCGCAGATCGGGCAGCTTCCCGGTCCGACTTGGCGGATCTCGGGATGCATGGGGCAGGTGAAGATCGTTCCAGGTACGACCGGCGGTGCCGGCACCGCCTCCGCCGGCTTCAGATAGCGCAGCGGCTCGGCCGTGAACTTCTGCAGGCACTTGGGACTGCAGAAGTAATAGGTGTGGCCGTCATGAGTGGTCGTGTTCTTGGCCCCCGCGACCTTCACCTTCATGCCGCAGACGGGGTCGATCGCGATGGCGGCGTCTGCTCCAGTCGTAGTCTGTGCGGGGGAATGGCCGTGGTGGGCGTGGTCGGCGCCGCAGCAATCGTGTTTCATGACTTGCCATATATACCCAGCGGGGGTACCGTTCAAGCCATGGACGAGAAACTAAAGAAATCACAAGCTGCTCGGCTCAGCCGTATCGAGGGTCAGGTGCGCGGTATTGCGCGTATGATCGAGGAAGACCGCTACTGCATCGACGTGCTGACGCAGATCCGCGCGGTGCGTGCCGCCCTGGTCAAGGTGGAACAGGAAATCCTCCGTGATCACCTGCGACATTGTGTAACCAATGCGTTCCATGCGGGCACGAGGCGAGATCGGCAGACAAAGATCGACGAATTGATGGAACTTCTGGAAAGCCGGCGCAGCTAGCAATGACGCAAAATTTGTGTGTTTCCCGCTGGGGCGGGAGCACGAACCTTGGTGTGGCGAATCAAAGGCGCGGCGAGATTGACAAGGATAAGAGCGCGAGCCATTTTCTCCATCATGCGTAGAGTTGATTTCATTTGCCGTTTAGTGGGAGCTTTGTCGCTCGCGGTGATGGGATTCATGTTGGCAACAGGTGCGGCTGCCGCCCACGATAGGCATGTGCCTAGGGGCGATCAGCCCAGCGCTTCAGCTCAGACGACACAGGCCGCAAACCCGTTGCGCGATCTTGGAGTTTCGGAAGTCCTGGCATCGTCGGAACTCTCGATGCAGGCCGACCACGACGGTCATAGTTCCGTCCCGTGCTCCAAAAATCGCTCTGCCGGACATATATCTGGCAACTGCTGCACTGTCGCCTGTCATGCGGCATTGGCAACCCCGCATGTCGACCCTGCTGGTAGCTTCGTGCTGCCGAGTTCACGCATCATCGGTTTGACCGTCATGCTTGTGGGACGGTCGGGCGACCCTACCGAACGACCGCCCAAACTCAGCTGACTCGGTTCGCGCCGGAGGCGCGTGTCTGGTCGTGGGGGGTGTAAACTTCGCACGCCCAAACACCCGATCTGCGCGGACGCCTCTGATTTGACCATCGTATGGTGGTGTGCATCAGGACGCTCGTTTTGTTGGTCAACTTTCGTTCGGGTCGTTACAAATGAAGTTTCCGCTATTTCTGGCGCTTATCCTCGCGGTAGCCGCCTGCAACTCACCGCCTCTACCGGAGTTGGACTCAACCGGTCCATCCAATCCCGAAGCACCGACGGTGGCCGCACCTGATCAACCAGTCATGGCCGGCACCGCCGCGCACATGCCGGTGGGCCTGAAGCCATGGCGTGAACTCAACGACAGCGTCGCGCCCGGCGCCGGCCGGTCCCCTTGAGCGCGCCGTCGAAGGCTGCGGCGGTGGTCCTGCTGAGTTTGCTGGCGGCGGGGTGTGCCAAGTTCACCGGCGACGGCGGCATGTCGCCCGTTACGGATAACGTCCGCCAGGAAATCGGCAAGGATGCCGTGAAACTTTCCTCAGCCGAGGAAGCTCGACGGGCGCGCGAGCGTGTACAAGCCCTGCTGTCTGAACCGCTCAATGAAGACGCTGCCGTACAGATCGCCTTGCTCAACAATCGCG
>JAUXWB010000258.1 GCA_030684475.1 Reyranella sp.
ACCAGGAGCTCGTTCTCCTTCTGGGTCACGTTGAGCTCGGCCTCGGCGAAGCCCGCCACCGCCATCACGATGCGGTAGTCGTTATCGCCTGACTTTTCGATGTTGTACGGGGGGTAGCCATTCGTGCTGGCTTGCCCGGCCACCGAGTCGAGCAGGTTGAAGACCCGGTCGAAGCCGACGGTGGCGCGATAAAACGGTGAATAGTCGAACGTACGCATTGATCATCCTCCAGTGAGCGATGTTGTGACGCCACCCGCCCCGGAATGGGCACGGGCGACAGCAGGGATTTAGGAACGGTCCTCCTGACGTCAAGGGGAGCAAAAACTTCCTTCCAGCCCGGCGGGACGGCAAGAAATGCTGCCGAGCGGGAAACCTTCGGTAATTCAAGTCGTGGCGGATGTGCGAAACAACGCCAGATCAAGAGTCCAGCCAACGCGGGTGTCCGCATGTCCAATGTTCTTCGCAGATCCGAGGTCATTCTATGGGTCCTGTCGATCTCGCAGGCCGCAGGCATGCTGGCCTTCAGCGTCGCGTTGCGGGCGGCCGTGTCGTGAGGCACCTGCCGCTGTTCTTCGACGTCACCGGCCGCAAGGTCGTGGTCGTGGGTAAGGGGCCCGCCGCCGACCGCCGCGCGGATCTTGCGCGCTCCGCTGGCGCCGAAGTGTCGCGGGTCGCTGCCGATGCGGCGATCGCCGAGTTCCGGGGCGCCGCGGCCGCCTTCATCTCGACCGGCACACTCGAGGGCGATACCGCCGCGCAGCGCGTGGCCAAGGCCGCCGGCGTGCCGGTCAACGTCGCCGACCGGCCGGCGCTCTGCGATTTCATCCTGCCCGCGATCGTCGATCGCGACGGCGTCGTGGTCGCGATCTCGACCGGCGGCGCCTCGCCCACCCTGGCAAGTGTCCTGCGCGGTCGCATCGAGGCGGCCTTGCCCGAACGGATCGGCGCCTTGGCCAGGCTGGCCAGGACCTTCCGCGCCCAGGCGAATGCCCTGATCCCCGACCCGGCCCGGCGCCGCGGCTTCTGGCGCCGGCTGGTCGACGGACCGGCGGCGCGGCTCGTGCTGGCCGGCGACGAGGCCGGCGCCCGACGCGTGGCTCTGGGCGAACTCGACGCTGTCCGCCGCCGGATGTCTCCGGTGGGCATCGCCCATATCGTGGGCGCAGGTCCCGGCGATCCCGATCTGCTGACGATTCGCGCCGTGCAACTCCTGCAGGAAGCCGATGCCATCCTGCACGACGAACTGGTGCCGGCCGCCATTCTCGGCCGCGCGCGCCGCGACGCTGAACTGGTCCCGGTCGGCAAGCGGGCTGGCTGGAAGGAGAGGGGTATCCCGGGCTGGGCGCAGGCCGACATGGAAGCCGAACTGGTGCGCCGGGTGCGTGCCGGACAGACCGTGGTGCGCCTGAAGGCGGGTGATCCCTTCATCTTCGGGCGCGGCGGCGAGGAGGTCGAAGCGCTGCGTGCCGCCGGCCTCCCTGTATCGATCGTCCCGGGAGTCACAGCGGCATTGGGCTGTGCAGCCTCCGTTGGCATTCCCCTGACGCACCGCCGTCTCGCCTCGGCCGTGACCTTCGTGAGCGGCCACGGCGCCGATGGCCGTGAAGCCACCTGGCCGGCGCTGGCGGCCCGACTGGGTGAGAAGGGGGGTCACACCCTCGCGATCTACATGGGCGCCACGGAAGCCGCTTCCGTGCGCGACCGACTCCTGGACGCCGGCACCGCTCCCACGACGCCGGTCGCCATCGTCGAGAACGGCACGCGGCCCGATGAAAGGGTCTCGGTTGGCCGGCTCGCCGACCTGGCGCGGCTTGCCGCCACCCATACCCGTGGCGACGCCGGTCCCAGTCTCATCATCGTCGGCGAGGTCGCGGGTCTCGCGGCCGCGGCCGGCCAACCGCTCCTGGCAGAGGTGTCCTGATGGCCAAGAATTTGAGCGGCGACCTCCAGGTCGCCAGCGCCAACCGGCTCGCCGACGGCGTCGTGGTATGGCTCGACGATGCCGGCGAGTGGACCATCCGGCTCGATCGTGCCGTCGTCGCCCGCGACAGCCGCGCCGGCGAGATCCTGCTGGTGCGGGCCCAGGCGGAAGCCTTCACGGTGATCGATCCGTTCCTGGTGGCGGTGACCGAGGACGACGATGGTACCATCGAGCCGCTCTCCTTGCGCGAAAAGATCCGCGCCTCGGGCCTCACCTTCGACGCCATCGCCGCCGACGCGGTGCGTTATGCCTGATACCCATTTCTACCGTTACGACGACTACGACCGCACGCTTGTTTCCGAGCGCGTCGACCAGTTCCGCGACCAGGTGCGCCGCCGCCTGGCCGGCGAGTTGACCGAGGAGCAGTTCAAGCCGCTCCGCCTCCACAACGGCCTCTACCTGCAGCTCCACGCCTACATGCTGCGGATCGCCATTCCCTACGGCACGCTGTCGTCGCGCCAGCTGCGCAAGCTCGCTGACATCTCGCGCAAGTACGACCGCGGCTACGGCCATTTCACGACCCGGCAGAACCTGCAGCTCAACTGGATCAGGCTCGAGGATGCGCCCAACACGCTCGCGGCGCTGGCCGAAGTCGACATGCATGCGCTGCAGACGTCGGGCAACTGCATCCGCAACGTCACGGCGGATCACTTCGCTGGTGCCGCGGCCGACGAGATCGAGGATCCCCGCATCTGGGCCGAGATCGTGCGCCAGTGGTCGACGCTGCACCCCGAGTTCGCCTTCCTGCCGCGCAAGTTCAAGATCGCCATCACGGGCTCCCCCAACGATCGCGCCGCCGTGCGCGTGCACGACATCGGCTTGCGCCTGTGGCGAAACGAGCAGGGCGAGGTCGGCTTCGAGGTGATCGTGGGCGGCGGTCTCGGCCGCACGCCGATGATCGGCAAGACGCTGCGCGAGTTCCTGCCGAAGGAAGAACTGCTCGCCTATCTGGAATCGACGTTGCGCGTCTACAACCGCTACGGCCGCCGCGACAATCTCTACAAGGCCCGCATCAAGATCCTGGTGCACGAGGTCGGCGTGGAGAAGATGCGCGAGGAGGTCGAGGCCGAGTATGCCGCGAGCCGCGATGGCGCGCTCAAGCTGCCGGCCGAGACGATCGAGGCCATCGCCCGCCAGTTCGCGCCGCCGGATCTGCCACCGCGACCCGCCGTGTCTGGACTGGTGGAGGCGCAGCGTCTGGGCGACCCTGACTTCGCGTTGTGGCTCACGTCCAACGTCGCGCCGCATCGCGTGCCCGGCTATGCCATCGTGACCGCCTCGCTGAAGCCTGCCGGCACGCCGCCGGGCGATGCCA
>JAUXWB010000260.1 GCA_030684475.1 Reyranella sp.
CATCAGGTCGGGCTTGCCGCCGTTCCAGCCGGTGGTGAGCATCGCCTCGAAGCGCTGGAAGCCCTCGCGCGCCACGTCGGCCAGCAGCGCCTCGCGGTCGCGGAAGTGGCGGTAGGGTGCGGCCGGACTGACACCTGCGGAGCGCGCGGCATCGGCGAAGGTGAAGCCGCCGGGGCCCTTCTCCTTGATCAGCTCGCGCGCGGCCTGGATCAGCGCCTCGCGCAGATTGCCGTGGTGGTAGGCGCGCTCGGCTCGCTTCTTCCAGCTCATGTTAAGAGAGTTTACATTAAAGCGTCCTGCAGCAATAGCGGGCAACGATAGAGAGCAGCTGTGCATTGCGTTGCGCCCGTCCTTGTGGCCGGATGCGGTCATGGCTCTCATTTTTGAACTGCGCCCCTCAAACTCCTCCGACCTGGCCTTCTGCTGGCCAATTTATCGTGAGGCGATGCAACCGCTCTCCGAGGCGCTGACGCAATGGAACGAGGCGGCCCAGCGGAAGCTCATCGAACAGGCCATCGGGCACGCCGGGACGTCGATCCTGAAGGCCGAAAACGCCGATGCGGGCTGGTTGCAGGTCGAGGAAACGGGTGGCGCCGTGCAGCTCCGCCATCTTTATCTGGCGGCGCCGATGCGCAATCGCGGCCTGGGCAGCGCCTTCCTCGTCTGGATGAAGGAGCGGGCCGACCGCAAGCGCAAGGATCTCGTCCTGGAAGTGATGACCAACAATCCGGCGCGTCGCCTCTACGAGCGCATGGGCTTCAAGGCGGTTGTCGTGTCGGACGACAAGGTGACGATGCGCTACTGACCTCGGCAGGAGGCGGGCGTTGCGGCCGGCGCGCACGCCCTGCGCCAACCGATGACCGGGATATGCGGACAACGGCATGTTCCGGCAGCGCGGCTTCCCTATGATGTTGCCAGGCGGGGGAGGCTCACATGCATCATGGCGACGTGTCACCCGACATCGCGGCGGGTTTGCTGGCGCTCAAGAAGCGCATCGATGCGGCGAAGATTCCGTCCTCCAAGCTCGACGAGACGATCAACGTCGCGGTCTGGAACATCCGCGAGTTCGGCAAGAAGCGCCGCACGCTGCCGGCCATCCATTACATCGCCGAGATCCTGGGTCAGTTCGATCTGATCGCGATCGTGGAGCTGCGCGACAACCTCGCCGACTTCGGGCGTGTCTGCGAGTTCCTCGGCCCGAGCTGGGATCTCGTCTATTCGGACTGGATGTCGGACTCCGGCGGCAACCGCGAGCGCACCGGCTTTCTCTACGACCGCCGCGCCGTCACCTTCAACGGCCTCGCCGCCGAGATCGATCCGCCGCGGAAGAAGGACGGCACCGAGTACCTGGCCGACCAGTCCTTCTGGCGCGCGCCCTACATGTGCTCGTTCCGCGCCGGCAATTTCGACTTCGTCGCCGTCGCCACCCATACGCGCTGGGGCACCGGCCTTGCCGGCCGCGAGGCCGAGCTCGCCATGCTGGCCGACTGGCTCGACGTTCGCCTGAAGGACAAGTCGTTCGAGGACGAGGATCTCATCGTCATGGGCGACTTCAACACGCCCAAGCTCGACGACAGGCTCTTCAAGGCGCTGTCGCGGCGCGGCCTGCAGGCGCCGGACTCGCTCCTGACGCTCAAGGTCGGCGACGTGACGGTCGGCGGCTCGAACCTCGGCAAGAACGCGCGCTACGACCAGATCCTGCACATGCCGACGGCGAAGAAGCGCTTCACCAACTTCGGCGGCACGCTCGACTTCCACATTTCCGACGCCCGCATCAAGGAGCTCTTCCCCGGCAAGGGCTATACGCGCACCGAGTTCAGCTACCAGCTCTCCGACCATTTCCCGGTGTGGGTGCAGATCAAGACCGACATCGACGGCGAGCGGCTGACGCAGATCGTGCAGAACGCCAAGAAGGGCTAGACCTCCGACTGCCGGCGATGGCAAATCGAGTGGAAAGCTTGGTTTGAGGCTAGGGGAGGCAGCACGTGCAACTCTGGATCACCGGCGTCGCGTCGGCGCGCGGCGCGGCGCGCACCGCGCAGGAGATCGAGGCGGCCGGCTGGGACGGCATGCTGGTGGTCGATTCGCAGAACCTCTCCGGCGACCCCTATGTCTCGCTCGCTCTGGCGGCGACCGTCACCACGCGCATCGGCCTCGGCACCGGCGTCACCAATTCGGTCACCCGCCATGCCGCCGCGACCGCGACGTCGATCGCCAGCGTCGATCGCATCTCCAACGGCCGCGCCGTGCTCGGCATCGGCCGGGGCGACTCCGCGCTCGCCCATCTCGGCCGGGCGCCGGCGCGCCTCGCCCAGTTCGAGCGTTACCTGCGGCAGCTTCAGGCATACCTCAGCGGCCAGGCCGTGAGCTTCGACGACATCGACATCCCGCCCGAGGCGGCGCCGCCGCTGTCGGGGCTGCACCTGCATGACGCGCCGCCGTCGAGCCGCATCGGTTGGATCGCCGATGGCCTGAAGGGCGGTGCCAAGGTGCCGGTCGAGGTCGCGGCCAGTGGCCCCAAGGTCATCGCCATGGCGGCGCTCCATGCCGAGCGGGTGATGTTCACCCTCGGCGCCGACGTCGAGCGCCTGGCCTGGGGCATCGAACTCGCAAAGAAGACCCGCCGGGACGCCGGCCTCGATCCCGACGGCATCGCCTTCGGCGCCTATGTGAACCTCGGCTGTCACGGCGATGTCGCGGCGGCGCGCGGCCTGGTGCGCGGCGGCCTGACGACCTTCGCGCGCTTCTCGGTGATGCACGGCAAGGCCAGCGGCCCGGTTTCGTCCGGCGACCGCGACGTGCTGGAAAAGCTGCGCAGCAACTACGACATGAAGGCCCACACAAGGGGCGACTCCCGGCAGGCCGGCACATTGACCGACGACTTCGTCGACCGCTTCGCCATCGTGGGATCGCCCGAGCGCTGCATCGAACGCCTGCGCTCGCTGGCGGCGCTCGGCCTCGACAAGGTGGCGATCAGCGGCGGCACCCGCGGCGCCTCGGCCGAGGATGCCGCGGTGAGCAAGCGGCTCGTCGCGGAGCAGGTGCTGCCCGGAATGCGGCAGTGACACCGGAACCTTGTTAGCCCACGGGGCTACTCCCGTGGCGGGTAGCGGTCGAACGCCGGCAGTTCATGAGCGTGCGCCATCCATCCGATCCGCTCGGCAATCTGGATGTGCGCCTGCGCCGGAACCAGGCCGGGATCGTCATAGGTCGCGCTCTGGATATCGATGATCCCCGGCAGCATTACGGCATTGTCGTAGAGGAGTCCGGTGCCGCAATCGGGGCAGAAATGTCGCCGGCCATGTTCCGATGACGGGTAAACCTTGGGTGTGCCCTTCGTCACCTTGACGGCGTCTTTCGGGTACATCGTCCAGCCAACCATCGGCGCACCGGCGTGGCGCCGACAATCCGTGCAATGACACAGCGCGTGGGTGAGCGCCTCGCCCTCGGCCTGATAGCGGATTGCGCCGCAATGGCAGCCACCAGTAATCATTGCCTGCTCTCCTCCGTTGTCCTAACGCCAGATCTTCTTGCCACTCCCCGGCAATCCCAGTTCGCCCCACATCGCGTCGACCTTGTCGATCACCGCCTGGTCCATCCTGATCTGGCGGCCCCATTCGCGATTCGTCTCGCCGGGGAACTTGTCCGTCGCATCGAGGCCGATCTTCGAGCCCAGACCCGACACCGGACTCGCGAAGTCGAGATAGTCGATCGGCGTGTTCTCGATCACCGTGATGTCGCGCGCTGGGTCCATGCGCGTGCTGAGCGCCCACATCACCTGCTTCCAGTCGCGGGCGTCGATGTCGGCGTCCATCACGATCACCCATTTGGTGTACATGAACTGCCGGAGGTAGCTCCACACGCCCATCATCACGCGCTTGGCGTGGCCGGCGTAGGCCTTCTTCATCGACACCACGGCGATGCGATAGCTGCAGCCCTCGGGCGGCAGCCAGAAATCGACGATCTCGGGGAACTGCTGCTGGAAGAGGGGGATGAACACCTCGTTCAGCGCCTCGCCGAGGACCGACGGCTCGTCGGGCGGCCGGCCGGTGAAGGTCGAGAGATAGATCGGCTTGCGGCGCATGGTGATGGCGCTGATGGTGAACACCGGGAACTGCTCGACACTGTTGTAGTAGCCGGTGTGGTCGCCGTAGGGGCCCTCGTCGCCGGTGTCGTCGAGACTGACATGGCCTTCGAGCACGATCTCGGCCTCGGCCGGCACTTTGAGCGGCACGGTCTTGCAATCGACCAACTCGACCTTTTTGCCCCTGAGGAGTCCGGCGAACTGGTATTCCGACAGCGTGTCCGGCACCGGCGTGACGGCGGCCAGGATGGTGCCGGGATCGGCACCGATCACAGCCGCCACCGGCAGAGGCTCGCGCTTGCCCGCCCCCTTCCAGCGCTGGTGATGCTGCGCCCCGCCGCGATGCTTTAGCCAGCGCATCAGGGTCGTGTTCTTGCCGGTCACCTGCAGGCGGTAGATGCCGAGGTTGAAACTGTCCTGCTTGTCACCTTTGGGGTTGGGCCCTTGTGTCACGATCAGCGGCCAGGTGATCAGCGGCGCGGGCTCGCCGGGCCAGCAGGTCTGTATGGGCAGTTTGCCGAGGTCGATGTCGCTGCCTTGGAGCACGATCTCCTGACAGGGTGCCGAACTCACCGTCCTGGGCTTCATCGCCATGACGGTGCGCACCATCGGCAGCATGTCGAGCGCCTCGCGCCAGCCGCCGGGCGGCTCGGGCTGGCGCAGGAAGGCCAGCGTCTCGCCCACGGCGCGGAGCTGGCCGGGCTCGCGGTCCATGCCCCAGGCCACGCGCTCGACCGTGCCGAAGAGATTGACCAGCACCGGGATGTCGGAGCGCGTGCCGTCCTCTCGCACCACGTTCTCGAACAGCACCGCCGGGCCCTTCTCGGCCAGCAGCCGGGTCTGGATCTCGGTCATCTCCAGATGCGGCGACACCGGGGCGCTGACGCGCACCAGCCGGCCGCTCTTTTCCAGAAGGTCGATGAAGTCGCGCAGCGAAGCGAAAGGCATGCGGCTCTTTAGAGGAGGAAGCCCACGCCTGTCATCCCGGGCGGAGTAACCTCCGCCCTAGGGCAGGGATTAGGCCGCCTGCGCCGCCGTGACCGGTCCCCACGACTTCAGCACCGGCAGCACTTCCTTGGCGAACAGCTTCAGGCCGCGCTCGGAGACCTCGAAGGGCGTGCCGCCGAAGCGGAAGGCGACGTTCATCTCGAAGTCGCCGACCACCTTCCGGCGCGCCTCGATGCCG
>JAUXWB010000268.1 GCA_030684475.1 Reyranella sp.
GCATTGGTTCTGGCCACGCCTTGAAACGGCAAAAGTTGCTATTGCAAAGGTCGGCACGTTTCTCGACGACCATTTGGATGGAGGCAATAGGCAGCAACGCAAACTGAAATAAGAGGAGGACGTCATGACGATGCCGGCGGAGACCGACACAACGAGTCCGAAATATCTGCGCGACAAGTACGCCATCGTTGGCGTCGGCGAGACGACCTACATGCGCGGCTCGGGCATGACGACACGCGCGCTCGGCACCTGGGCGGTGCGCAACGCGATAGAGGACGCCGGGCTCAAGCTGTCCGACGTCGACGGCATCTTGTCCTACCAGTCCGGCGATTCGACCTTCTCGAACTTCATCGCCGGCGACTTGGGCATCCGGCCCAACTTCTACATGGACGTGTTCGGCGGCGGCTCCTCGACCGAGGCGCTGGTCGGCATGGCGATGGGCCTGATCGAAGCCGGCATGTGCAAGGTGGTCGTGATCTTCCGCGCCATGAACGGCTTCTCGCAGGTGCGCATCGGCGGCACGGGCGCGCGCGCCGTGGCGCCTGTCTCGGGCGACGCCCTGCACGGGCGCGCCTATGGCTGGCAGAGCGCCGGCCAAATGTTCGCGCCCACCTTCATGCGCCATATGCACGACTACGGCACGAGGCCCGAGCAGGTCGCCGCCGTCAAGGCGATCCACAGCGAGCATGCCTCGAACAATCCCAAGGCCTTCTACAAGGAGCGGGTCAGCGTCGACGATGTGCTCGCCAGCCGCATCATCTGCAAACCGCTGCATCTCCTGGATTGCTGCGTCGAGACCGACAACGGCACGGCGATTGTCGTGACCAGTGCGGAGCGCGCCCTCGACTGTCGCCATGCGCGTGTCCTGATCCGTGGCGTCGTCGGCCGCTGCAACAAGCCGCGCACCGACATGCACTACCAGTACGGGCCGATCTCGACGGTGGCCGGCCACTATGTGCGGGAGATCCTGTGGCCCAATTCGGGGGTCGGGCCGGAGGACATCGACGTCACGGGGTCGTACGACGCCTTCACCTTCACCACGATGCTGCAGCTCGAGGATTACGGCTTCTGCAGGAAAGGCGAGGGTGGCGAATATGTCAGCGACGGCACGATTCGCCTCGGCGGCCGGCGGCCGAACAACACCAGCGGCGGCCATCTCTGCGAGGGCTACACGCATGGGCTCAACATGGTGATCGAGAACGTCCGACAGCTCCGCCACGACGTCGACGATTCGTGCCCTATAGGGCCCTACGGCAGGCGCCGCCATACTTACGACTACCGTCAGGGCGGTTGCCGGCAGGTCGAGAAATGCGAAGTGACGGCCAATATGGGCTGGGCGAACCCCGGCACTGGCTCGGCCATGGTAATGCGGCGCGACTGAGCTGTAAAAAAGGAACATTACTATGGCAATCCAAGCCACCTACCTCGACATGCCGCTCGACGCCAGTGACCTCGATGTTGAGAACCTAGCGTATTTCAAACACTGCGCTGCGCACGACTTCCATTT
>JAUXWB010000293.1 GCA_030684475.1 Reyranella sp.
TATCCTGTGGCCATGTTGGGCGCTATTCGGGCGGGTTTTGTGGCGGTGAATGTGAACCCGCTTTATACCCCCACTGAACTTGAGCACCAGTTGCGCGATTCGGGCGCCAAAGTCATCGTGATTTTTGAAAATGTGGCCCACACGCTGGAAAAGGTGATCAAGAACACGCCGGTCGAGCACATTGTGCTGGCGTCCATGGGTGAAATGCATGGTTTCTTCAAGCGCTTGTTGCTGAATTTTGTGGTGCGTTACGTGAAGAAGCTGGTGCCTGCTTTCAACATAGCGGGCGCAATTGCCTTCAAAAAGGCTCTGGCGCAGGGGCGCAACAACGAACTGCGCAAGGTCAACATTACGCACGACGACCTTGCCTTCCTGCAATACACGGGTGGCACCACAGGCGTGGCCAAAGGCGCCATGCTAACCCATGGCAATATTGTGGCCAACCTGCAGCAGGCTTCAAGCTGGCTGAATCAGGACATCGAAGAGGGCAAGGAAATTGCCATCACGGCTTTGCCGATGTACCACATCTTTTGCCTTACCGCGAACATTCTGGTGTTTATCAAGGTGGGTGGGCACTGCCTGTTAATTACCGACCCGCGCAATATGCAAACCTTCGTGAAAACCCTGTCCGCTGTGCCTTTCACGGCGCTCACTGGCGTGAATACCTTGTTCAATGGCTTGTTGAATACCCCCGGGTTTGAGCAGGTGGATTTTTCCCACGTCAAGTTGGTGCTGGGAGGCGGCGCTGCCATTGAGCCAGCGGTGGCCGAAAGCTGGAAAAAGGTGACTGGCACGCGCCTGTCGGAGGCGTATGGCTTGACCGAAGCCTCGCCAGCCGTGTGCATCAACCCCCTGCACGAGGAGTACAACGGTTCCATCGGCTTGCCAGTGCCATCGACTGAGGTGAGCATTCGCGACGACGATTTCAATGAATTACCCGTTGGGCAAGAAGGCGAACTGTGCGTGAAAGGCCCGCAGGTGATGCGTGGGTACTGGAACAAGCCACGGGAAACCGCCGAAGTGTTGACGCAAGACGGTTGGTTGAAAACCGGCGACATCGCCTACATGGACGAAAAAGGCTACTTCTACATCACCGACCGCAAAAAAGACATGATTCTGGTGTCGGGTTTTA
>JAUXWB010000310.1 GCA_030684475.1 Reyranella sp.
GGATGAAGAACCACAAGTGGTACATGTCGGGCCGCATGATCACCGTGAACGACATCTACTCGTTCGATCCCAACGTGCATGTCGAGCTCGAGGAATTCACCGACATCATCGGCCGCAACTTCCGCCAGCCTTCGCAGGGACTGGGCTTCGACAACAGCCCGGTCGCCCACATGTGGCGGGCGATCATCCGCCCGGCCAAGTACCTGTAGGAATGGCGGCGGTCGCTCCCCGCATCCACGAGGCGCCGGACGACCTGCTGGCCGCCATCGACTGGTGCTACGAGCAGGGCTGGACCGACGGCCTGCCGGTCGTCCCGCCCGAAGTCTCCCGTGTCAAAGCCATGCTGGCCGCCGACAGCCGGCCGGCCGAGACCGTGATCGCGCACCAACCCGCGACCGGGCTCGATCTTTCGCTGCATGCCGCCGCGGTCAATGCCGTCATGGCGGGCTGCCTGCCCGAGCATTTCCCGGTGCTGGTCGCGGCCTTCGAAGCGATGGACCGGCCGGAGTTCAATTTCCACGGCTCGACCGCCAGCACCGGCGGCTCGGCGCCGCTGCTGGTCGTGAGCGGCCCCTATGCCGATGAGATCGGCATGAATTCCGACGTGAACCTGTTCGGCCCCGGCAACCGCGCCAACTCGACGATCGGCCGCGCCGTGCGGCTCTGCCTGCGCAACGTCTTCCAGATGATCCCCGGCATCTCCGACAAGTCGACCCAGGGCAATCCGGGCAAATACAGTTTCTGCATCGCCGAGCGCACCAGGGGCAATCCGTGGCCGCCGCTCTGCGAGGCTGAGGGTTACCCCAAGGGTACGTCCAGCGTCACCGTTTTCGCCGGCGGCGGCTTCTGCAATGTCGAGAACCACGGCGGCAACACGCCGGAGCAGATCCTGGGCTCGGTCGCCGATGCCATGGCCAACTATGGCTGCATCACGCTCGGCCAAAGCGTGGTGATCCTGGCGCCCGAGCACATGGCCATCGTGGGTGGCGCCGGCTGGACGCGCGAGCAGGCGCAGGACTTTCTCTTCAGCCACGCCAAGCGTTCGGTCGAGGGCATGAAAGGCGTCGGCAAGTTCCGCGACCGCGAGTACGACACCCAGCACGGCGACGGCGCCCATGCGCTGGCCGCGGCCGGCTTCGTGCACCGCGGCCTCAACCCCCAGGATATTCTGATCACCATGGGCGGCGGCGACGCCGGCGGCCACTCGTGCTTCATCCCGTCGTGGAGCCGCGGCCGCGGCTCGATCCTGCAGCACGCCCCGATCAAGAGGAGTTAGTTCGCATGCAGCTCTACGCGCCCACCTCCACGACTCCCAAACGCCAGGCCTTCCGCGCGCCTGTCCTTGCCAGCATTGACGGCCTCAGGCTCGGCATCCTGGAGAACGGCAAGCTCAACGCCGTGGAGATGCTGAACGAGGTCGCCCAGCTCTTCGTCGAGCGCAACGGCTGCACCATCCGTTCGCTCGCCTCGAAGAAGAACGCGAGCGCCCCGGCGCCGGCCACCACCCTGGTCAAGGTCGCCCAGGAGGTCGACTTCCTGCTCACCGGCCTCGGCGATTGAGGCTCCTGCTCAACGTGCAGTCTGCACGACGGCATCAGCTTCGAACAACTCGGCAAGCGCGCGGTGGTGCTCTGCACCACGCCGTTTGAGATCACCGCCCGCAACATCGCCCGCGTGCTGGGACTGCCCGACTATCCCTTCCTCACGGTCCAGCATCCCATCGGCAGCTGCACCTTGCCCGAACTGAAAGCCCGTGCCGAAATCGCCTACCGGCAGGCGCTGCCCATCCTGCTGAAAGCCTGAAGAGCAGAGGATCCCATGCCCGACCTGTTCGAGATCATCGAATCCTGCCGCGCCATGCGGCGCCTCAAGCCCGATCCGGTGCCGGACGAGCTGATCGCGAAAATCCTGCGCGCCGGAAGCTGTGCGCCGAACGGCGGCAACACCCAGAAGTGGCGCTTCCTGGTGATCAAGGACCGCAAGATCAAGGACGCGGTCGCGGTCTGGTACAAGAAGGCCTTCGACGAGACGATCGGCCCGCGCTACCGCACCAGCGAACCGCCGCCCGGCGTCACCAAGGAACGCTATCTCCGCCAGGTCGCCGCGGTGGAGTATCTCACCGACCACTTCGCCGAGGCGCCGGTCTGGATCGTGGCCTGCCTGGAAGACGGCCCGACGCCCCACCGCATGGCCGGCTCCTCGATCTATCCGGCGGTGCAGAACATGGTGCTGGCGACGCGCGCGCTCGGCCTCGGCACCACGCTCACCACCCGCCATATCCTGTTCGAGAAGGAAGCCGATGCGGCGCTCGGCCTGCCGCCCGGCGTGCACTCCTACGCCATCCTCCCGATCGGCTGGCCGATGGGGAACTTCGGCCCGGTCGGCCGCGGCCCGCTCAAGGAGATCGTCTACCAGGATCGCTGGGGCCAACCCTATGCGGGCGTCTAGGCGTCGCGTCTGGCCGAACTTGATCTGGCGCAAGGCGTCAAGCACCCTGGCGGCATATCTGCATAAGAAGCGTCGAGAGGAAGAGGCCCTAGCGGTCTTCGAGGCTTGAGGCTATTCTCGCGCACGTGCTTCCGCCCGAGTGGAAGTGGCGTCTATTGTGAAATTTCTGCAGAAGGGGGAGTCATTATGTTCCAGTTCAATCGCCGTTCATCCCTGAAGTTGCTGGGAGGCGCCGCGCTCTCGGCCTCGGCCCTGCCGGCGCTGTCGCTGCCGGCCGCCGCCCAGACTGATCTCGTCGTGCCGAACAGCCTTCAGAACTTCAAGCGCGGCACGATCCACAGCATGCATCCGGACCAGCGCAGCTTCACCATCATCTGGGAGGATCTCGGCCGGGTGAAGATGAAGGCCGCCGACCTCGTCACCAATTGGGCCTCGCTCAAGGTCGGCCAGATCGTCGACGTCCATTGGTACGACTACATGGACTTCCTGATCGCGCCGAAGACGCCCGCGAGCTCGGCCCGTGCGGCGGAGATGAAGAAGACGAACGCGCGCCTCGAGGGCATTCCCGGCGCCCAGGAGCGGATCATCCTGTGGCAGATGGACGGCATGACCACGAAGATCGACAAGGCGACCAATACGATCTTCCTGATCAACGCCTCCGGCGGCGAGCCCGACAAGCCCTCGCCCGACAGCGGCGAGGTCATCCAGCTGCCGCAGGTCGTCACGGCCGCCGGCAAGGCAGCCCTGGCGGCGCTCGGACCGGGCCAGCAGATCGTCACCGTGTGGAGCCGTCAGACGGCCATCAAGGTCACCATCATCCGCTGATCGCAGCCAACCTTCGAGACGACACCGGGGCCCCAGTGGCCCCGGTTTTCGTTTTGGGGCGCGCTCCCAGCCAAGCCGACTCCGTTCGGCGCCCCCTCAGCTCCAGTCCTCGTCCGCCCCGCCGGGCGGCAGCGGCCTTCTCGCGAACCACGCGCGCGACCTTGGCGTGAACAGGAAGTAGATCGCGGCCACCATCAGCCCGACCCGGGCGACGGTGAAGTAGGCGATCCATTCGCTGTCCAGCATCACGTTGAAGCGGGCCAGGTCGTAGAAAAGGATCAGCAGCGCGAACGGGATCACCAGCCATCGCGCGACGTTGCTCCGGCGGCGGCCGGCAAAGCCCATCAGGCCGATGGCAATGGCGAACAGCACGACATTGACCAGCACGGCGCGGAGGTGTCCGACGATCATTGCCGAATAGTCGTACATGCCGAGCGCGATCACCACGCTCACGACGAGGCCGAGGCCCCACAGCTGCTCGAACCAGTCGATGTCGCGCGGTGTGCCCTCCTGCACTTCGAATGACTCGAACATCGGTTCCGTCCTTCCCGGCGGCAGGTCGCCATGAGCTGGAAGGATGACATGTGGAACGGGTGGCCGGCGTGATCTGAATCAAGTCGTCGGGGGCACTCATTCTCCTCCCCTTCGCGGAGTCCGCGAAGGGGAGGTGTCGCCGTCTTACGGCGACGGAGGGGTCAGAGGCCGCAGGACGTAACTCATGACCCCTCCGTCGGGCTATGAGCCCGACACCTCCCCATTTGAAATGGGGAGGAGAACCTAAAACTCCATCGGATCGCGGAAGTGCGCCTTGAAGATCCGGTCGCGGTGTTCGACCAGCACCGGATCGAGCGCCGCCACGACCAGCGGGTCCGTCGCCGTGAAGGCCGGCCGCGAGGCCTCGCGCATCGGGCACTGCGCCGCCGGCAGCGGCGCGATCAGGCTGGCGGTCGCCACCCACCAGATGTCTGCGGCGCTGAGCCGCTCGCCCACGAAGAAGGGCACGCGGCGCGCCTGCTGCGCTTTCAGCTCGGCCGCCAGCATGCCGAGCGTGGCCGCGATCCGTCCGCCCGCCGCCGCGGCGTCGGAGGCGTCGAAGCCGTACTTGTCGATCAGCGGCGCCAATCTTCCCGCGTTGCCGCTTGCGGCCGCGCCGGCAAACATCTGCAGGCGGCGGTTCCAGGCGATGCCGCCCTCGCCCAGCATCTCGTGGCCGAGCCCGACGGCGAGTGCCCGCTGTCGCGGATCGGCCGGCAGCAGCGCGGGCTCCGGCGCCAACCGCTCGGCCAGCAGCAGGATGTCGAGCCATCGGTTGAGCGGCGTCTCGTCCTGCCAGGCGACGACGGGCGCACTGTTCTGGCCCGACCAGGCCGCGATCTCCGCGTTCGCACCGGCCACCTCCAGCGGGGCGGCGACATAGGGGAGGCCCTTGATCTCGAGGATCGCCTTGGCCGCCTGCGACCACGGGCTCGGCACGCCGCGCACGAGGACGAGGCGGAGGCCGGGGTGGGCGATGAGGTCGGCGGGGAGAAGGTAGGTTAACAAGTAGTCTTGCCTCTATCTCGCTGTCGCTCTGCTGGACCGTTCTGCCATGCTCGACCCTACCCTCGATCGGATCAAGGCGGTCGTGGCCCGCTGCGCTTCCGACGGCTGCTCCGCGCAGATTGGCAGGATACCTATCCGCTTCCCATACGGCGACGTCCCCATGGTTTGCCTTGTACGTCTTGACAGAGAGAGAATCGATTTCCACTGCAGCAACGACTCGAAATCCAGCGGCCTTCAGGCCTGCGGTCAGTCCCCCACACCCGGAAAAGAGGTCTATTGCTATTGGCTTACGGTGCTTTTTCGTCAGCTGCATCTTATGTCCAAGGTTTGCAGCGCAATGCGATCCACATCGATCTTCGCTCTCAAATGGCGGCCTGCCATAACGCAAATTTCTTGAGCCAGTTTAGTGGCGTCCTCGCGCGTTCCAAGTCCCGTCATAGAGCCTGAGATTGTGAGAAGTGGGGGCTTTTCCAATCGGATGAGAAACGGCCGGGTTAGCCCCTAAATGTAGGCCTACGTCACCCGCCGCCACATCGGCGCCCGCTTCCGCACCGGATCGAGCAACGACCAATCCCCCTGCTCGACGACATGCCCCTTCGGAAACGGCGAGCGCGGTTCCTGGCCGAGCGAGCGCATCACCCGGTCGTCGCGGTAGGTGCAGAGCAGCACCACGCGGTTGAGCGCGCTGAGCGGCGCGCCGCCGTCCTGCTTGAAGGTCGCGGCCACGTCGCGGCGGCGGTCCGGGGCCAAGTCGGCGAAGGCGCCGCCGGCGAACTTCGCCCGGTGGGCGAGGGCGGTGCGGGCGTCGGCGGTGTCGCGTTCGAGGCTTTTCAGGATGTCGGCGAAGATCGCCGCGTCGTCGGCGCCGGGCACCTTGTAGGCGGCGCTGGCGGAGATCATCACGCCGGCCAGCGCGCGCAGGTCGCGGGCTTTGGCGTTGGTGAGGGTTTGGGTCATAGCTAGCGCTCCCCGCACGTTGTCATCCCGAGCGTAGCAAGGGACCTTTCCTGATCTGCAAAGGTCCCTCGGCCTTCGGCCTCGGGATGACAATTTTGGCGATCGATCGAACCAATCCTCGTAATCCACTAGCCTCACCCGAAGAGGGTGCGGACCGGTCTTGTTGTCCCCACTCAAGGCCGATGCCACAAGAGCGGCCCGGTTTCCGCGGGCCGCCCTCGTTCGGGGTGCCGATCGGTTGGCGGGACAGGCTCAGCCGGCGCAGCAGGAGCGGGCGGCCGGCGCCGTCTCGTAGCGGTCGTGGTGGCGCACCCATGCCATGCCCCGTCCGTCCTCGTCGCGGCCCTTGGGCGTGAGGTCGAGCAGCCGGTAGGTGTTCATCATCACCTCCACGCCGCGTCCGTAGGCCGAGTAGGTGTGGAACACCTCGCCCGCGTCGTTCCTGCAGAAGGCGCTGACGCCGGGCATTTCTTCGCCCGGGATCATGCCGCCGTAATTGTAGCGGGCGGTGCCGCTGGCCAGCTCGTCGGGGGTGAAGGTGACGGCGAAGTCGCGGTTGAAGTCGGTGCCGCCCGAGGACACCCACCTGAACTGCCAGCCCATGCGCGTGCGGAAGCGCTCGATCTCGGCCAGCGGCGCCCGCGAGACGGCGACGAACGCGACGTCGCGCGCCGCCAGGTGCATGCGCGTGGCGTCGGTGTGGTCGGCCATGTAGGAGCAGCTCTTGCAGCCCTGCTCCCAGCCGGGGGCCAGCATGAAGTGCTGCATCAGGAGCTGGCGGCGGCCGTCGAACAGCTCGGCGAGGGTGCGCGGGCCCTCCTGCGTGTCGAAGACGTAGTTCTTGTCCATCCGCACCCACGGCAGCGCGCGGCGCTCGCGCGCGATCGGGTCGCCGAGCCGGGTCAGCTCCTTCTCGCGCGCCAGCAGCTTCAGGCGCTCGGCAAGCCACTGGTCCCGGGACACGACGGGATGATCGGCGATCGGGGCGGGACGGCTCAGGGGGCTGGTATTGGCAATGGCGGTGGTCATGGCGTGCTCCTTCGATGCTGTCAGGGGTCGTTGGTCACGCGATACATGGGGCCGAACGCCGGGCCGGTGGGAGTTACAAGTGTGGCGGGATTGGCTCTTCGCGTCAGCGCGCCACCACGGGCAGACTTGCTATCGCACGGAGACCCGGCCGCTCCTGCCATCGAATTTGCGAGTCCGCTACGGCGAGCTCCAGGTTGGGCCAGCGCCTGAACAATGCCTGCAACGCGCACTTGCCTTCAATGCGTGCGAGCTGGTGGCCAAGGCAAAAGTGGATGCCCGACCCGAAGGCGAGATGTCGATTGGGCTGTCGTGCGAGATCGAGCCGTTCGGAATGCTCATTCGCGTCCGGGTCCATGTTGGCGGCCGCCAGCATGACCATGATCTTCTCGCCCTTCCTTACCGTGGTGCCACCGAGGTCCACGTCCTTTCGCACGAAGCGCGGCTTGGAAAACTGTACGGGCGAAACAAACCGCAGGAATTCCTCGACGGCGAGATCGGCGCGGCTCCAGTCCTCCGCGAGCCAGTCGCGAAGCTTCGTGTTTCTTGTCAGCTCGTAGACGGATCCGCTGATCAGGTGCGTGGTCGTCTCCGTACCGGCGCCCAGCAGCAGAAAAACCATCGCGACCATTTCGCGGGCACTGATGCGCCCGCGTTCCTTCTCGACGCGGACGAGTTCCGCGATCAGCCCGTCGCCCCCTTGCCTGCGCGTGGTCTCCAGGCGCGCTTCCAGATAGCGCTTCATCGCCGCAAGGGCGGGTATCAGGCCCAGGAAGCCGAAGGCACCGGTGAGGCGTGTGAATCCGCTCATCCAGGCCGTGAATTTCGGTCTGTCCGCCGGCGGCAAACCGAGCAGTTCGCAAATGACGGAAAGCGGCAGCCTGCGGGCGTATCGGTCGACGACGTCGGCCGGACTCCCGTCCGCGAACAACGCGTCGGCGAGTTCGTCGGCGATGGCAAGAATGCGCGGTTCCATGTCGAGGACCGCCCGCCGTCGAAAGGCTTCGTCCACGATACTCCGCAGCCGTGTATGATCGGGCTCATCCATTGTCAGCATGTTGTCGGCAACCGCGCGTATCAGCCCCGGCATCCACCATCGGAGCCCGGCAATCGCTCCGCTGTCCTTGCGCAGGGTGAATGTTTCGCTGTCCTTCAGGACGCGGTCGGCCAGCTCATGCGTCGTCGTGATCCAGACCTTCCCGACGATCGGGAACCTGACTTCAAGGACAGGCCCGGATGCCCTCAGCCTCTCGATTCCGGCGGCCGGATCGCGGAAATATTCCTGGCTGGTGAAATCAGGTCGTAGCATCACGGCCGGCCCTCGTCGTCTCAGAGCTTTTCAGCCCCGGCGCGGGCGCAATCCTCGTCTTCCTGTGCGGTCCCACCGCCGACGCCGCAGGCCCCGATCAGGACACCCTGGCGGAAGATCGGCACGGCGCCTTGGCCATAGAACATGTGGTTGCCTTCGGCCGCGGCGATGCCGCGCAAAGTCGGATGGTCGGCACGTGGCGTCAGATCGCCACTGGGGCGTCCGAAAGCGGCCGAGGCCATGGCCTTGCCCTGGCTGCCGAAGGAGCCCGCCCACATGGCGCCATCCATGCGCTGAAAGGCAAGGAGCCGTCCGCCGGCGTCGCATACCGCGATATTCATCTTGGCGCCGATCTGGTTTGCCTTGTCGATGGCGCCGGCGATCACGCGATTGGCATCCGCGAGGGTGAGGGTCATGAGGTTGGTCCTTTCGTCCGGCCTTTCCGGTCTGCACGCAAATACTACACCAGCGAAATGCGGCACGGCGATTTCATGCCGGCATCTCGGGTGAGAGAATCGCCAATTCCAGACGTCTCTTTTCAGTTTCTTCGTCGAACCTCTGCCCGACGATCCGGTAGGGACGGCGAAACTCGAGTCTGATCGGCCAGCATTTCGGACTCAGCAGCAGGCGCCGCAGGCTCTCGCCAAATCCCGGCAGATCCTGCCGCATGGCGTCCGTCATCTCGACGTGCAGCGGCATTATCCAGGCGCGCTTTTTCCAGGCAGCTTTCAGGATCTGGGCGTTCCTGATCCTGCCCATCCTGTTCGGTCCGACCGATACGTGTTCGACCTGCTTGCTCGTTCGGCCGCCTTCGAGGTGTGCGACGAAGCACTGCTGTCTCTCGAAATGCTCCATCACCCGTTTCATCGCGGACCAGTTGAGCTTTCGCGACTCCAGCGTGTCGTCGCGACCGACTCGAATGCAGCGCAGTCGCTCATGATGCTCCGGCGTGAAATCCCTGAAGAGGTTCTTGTCCGGGAGACTCCACGGAAACATCCTGAGCCTCAGCATCGCCCAGGGCCAGAACACGAGAGGAATGAGAAACGTTTCGATGAGCGATGGATGGTTGGCAACGATCAGCACGCGGCCGCGTCGCACGTAAGCCACCGCGCGCCAGTAGCCGCTGATTCTGATGATGCGGAACAGTCCGAGCAACCAGAAGGGGATTCCGAGAAGCGTTCCGAGCAGCACCGCCATGGCGAGGCCGCTCGAGAACGACGCGAGCCGATCTTTGCGCCCCCGGTGCATGGCGCTTATTGGCGTGTCGTCGTGGCCATCACTGGCTGTCTCGGGCGAGGACATCGACCTTGTCGTTCATTGTCGTCTCACTCCGTGCGCTCGTGGTGGAGCTTACCCCCTCCGGCCCTGCGGGCCACCTCCCCCGCTCAAGTGCGGGGGAGGAGAAGAGTGTTCATGACTCCTCCCCCGTAATCGGCAGGGCTGTCCGGGGAACGATTCACTATGACGCGGAGTGCATGCCCGGCTTAGCAGGCAGAACCGGCTACTTTCTGGTTGTCGAGACTCAGAAAGGACCGGGCATGCGCTACAGCGATAGCATCCTTGGCAATCTTCT
>JAUXWB010000311.1 GCA_030684475.1 Reyranella sp.
ATAGCACTCGGGGAAGCGCCGCGTGATGCCGGTCACCATGCCGTCGGCGTCGCCGATCGCCACCATGCAGGCGCCGAACACGTTGCGGCCCTGGTTGACCATGCGCTGCACATCACGGTGCAGGTAGCCGTCGCGCTGCAGGCGGCTGTAGACCAGGTCGGTGTAGGGGGTGTTGCGTGTTGACAGCCGGGCATTGTGGATTTCGAGGTTTGAATCGTCGGTGATGCCGAGCGTTTTCATGGTCTCGCGCACCTGCTCTTCGCGGCCGATCAGGATCGGCGTGCCGTAGCCGTTGTCGCGGAACACGACGGCGGCGCGGATGGTGCGCTCCTCCTCGCCCTCGGCGAACACGATGCGCTGCGGGTTGGCCTTCACCTGGTCGAACAGGCTTTGCAGCCAGTGGCTGGGGGGGTCGAGGCGGCCGGAGAGGTCGCGGCGATACTCCGCCATGTCGGCAATGGGTTTTCGCGCCACGCCGGAATCCATGGCGGCCTGCGCCACGGCGGAGGAAACCGCCGAGATCAGCCGTGGGTCGAACGGCACCGGCACGACATATTCCGGCCCGTAGCGCAGCCGGCGGCCGGAGTAGGCGCGGTCGACTTCGTCGGGCACGTCCTCGCGCGCGAGCTTGGCCAGCGCTTCGGCCGCCGCCACCTTCATCTCCTCGTTGATCGTGCTGGCACGCACGTCCAGGGCGCCGCGGAAGATGTAGGGGAAACCCAGCACGTTGTTGATCTGGTTGGCATAGTCGCTGCGGCCGGTGGCGATGATGGCGTCGGCGCGCACGGAGCGAACATCTTCCGGCGTGATCTCGGGATCGGGGTTGGCCATGGCGAAGATGATCGGCTTGGCCGCCATCGACTGGACCATCTCCTTGGTCACGGCGCCCTTCACCGACAGGCCGAAGAAGACGTCGGCGCCCTTCATGGCCTCTTCCAGGGTGCGCGCCTTGGTGCGCACGGCGTGGGCGCTCTTCCACTGGTTCATGCCCTCGGTGCGGCCCTGGAAGATGACGCCCTTGGTGTCGCACAGGATGGCGTTTTCGTGCGGCAGGCCCATCGCCTTCACCAGCTCGATGCAGGCGATCGAGGCGGCGCCGG
>JAUXWB010000312.1 GCA_030684475.1 Reyranella sp.
CGACATTCCGCGGCAACCTGGGCCTGGCCGCGGCCGCCTACAATGCCGGCCCCGGCCAGGTCGCAGCCTGGATCGCCGGCAAGGGCAAGCTTCCGGCCGAGACGCAGGCCTATGTCCGCATCGTCACGGGTTTTAGCGCCGAGGCCTGGATCGCCCAGCCGACTCCTCAGATGCAGTCCATGGCCTCGCCCGCAGGCGATCGCTGCGTCGAGTTCGCCAAGCTGATGATCGAGACGCCGCGCCGCCGTCCCGTCCTCACCTCCGACCCCGCCTGGGGCCCGTGGGGAATCCAGCTTGCCGGCAACTGGTCGGAAGGGCGCGTGCTGGCCACCTACGAACGGCTGCGGCGCAAGCACGAGGCTGTTCTGGGCGACCGGCTGCCGCTGATCCTGACGGCACGCCGCTCCGACCTCCCGACCTACGCCGTCCGGGTCTCGGAAAAGAGCCGTGCGGACGCGGATGCGCTCTGCGCGAAGCTCCGGGCCCAGGGCGGCGCCTGTGTCGTTTTCCGCAACCCGCGCGACTAGGGCGTCAGGCTAGGGCGCCAGGTTCTTCGCCAGGAACGCCTGCACGTCGACCACGAACTGCTTCCATGCCGGTTCATGGGCACCGTAGTGCGCGCCGCAGCAGCCGCCGGGCTTGCTGCGGTTGCCGACGCCGTCGAGATAGCGCACCGGCAGGCCGAGCGCATCGAAGCTGTGGTGCGCGCCTTCATAGACGCGCGTCTCGACGAGATCGCGGCCCTTGGTCACGCGATCGATGACGGCGCGGCATTGCGCGGGCGGCGTCCAGTCGTCGAGCGCGCCCATGGCGAACAGGGTCGGCTGGCGCAGGGCGAGTTTTGGGCCCAGCGCATCGGCCAAAGCGCAATCGGGATAGACCAGCACGGCCGCGCGCGCCGGTGACGGCGACGCATCGTCAGGCTTACTCGAGAGCGCGCGCAGCATCGCGACGCCGCCGCCGTAGGAGTAGCCCATGAAAACGAGCCGCTTGGGATCGACGAAGCTTTGCGCGCCGAGCCAGGCGAGCGCCGCGTCGATATCATGCGCGCGCGCCTCGGCGTCGGCCTGCGTCGGCCAGTTGCGGCCGCACACGTCCTTCAGGCCGCGCGTGGAAAAGCTGTCGACGACGAGCGCCGCATAACCCCACGACGCCAAGAGCCCGGCCATGCGCGCGGTGTTCTGGCCCGGTCCACCGCAGCCGTGGAAGATCGCGACCGCCGCGACGCGGCCGGTCGCTGTCGCGGGCTTGAAGAGCTGCGCTGCGAGCTGGACGGTCCGGCCGCCCTGCTCCACCGGCACGCGCACGTTCTGCTGCGCCCCGGCAGGTACGACCCAGGCGGGCACGGCCCAGAACATCACCAGAAGAAGCCAGCGCGTGCTCATGCGTATCCTTGCCCATGCCCATTCGGTCTCGACCCATTCGATCTCGAATAGGTCGATCATGACATCATTCGAACACGGGAACAGGTGTAAGGTGCAGGATCGAAGCTGGCCACAGGCCGCCGTCGCGCTGCGACGAGAGCTTCCCGCGCACGCTACTGCCCGATCCTGCTTCGGCCCCGGCATCCGTCCGGTTCGGCCGCGATCTACTTCCGAGGAGAGCCCCCATTAAAGCCCCCATGAAAGCGTCCGCCATCCCGGCCGTCGACCTCCCAGCGGTCGACCTCAGCGTCCACCACCCGGCCGCCGGCGTGTCCGACCGGATCGCGCTGGGCTTCACCAAGACCCTGCGCTTCTGCGCCGACACCTTCTTCGCCCGCCGCTATGGCCATCGCGCGATCGTGCTCGAGACGGTCGCCGCCGTGCCCGGCATGGTCGGCGCCACACTGACCCATCTCCGCTGCCTGCGCCGCATGTCCGACGACAAGGGCTGGATCCGCACGCTGATGGAGGAAGCCGAGAACGAGCGGATGCATCTCATGACCTTCGTCTGCATCGCCAAGCCCACCTTGTTCGAGCGCTGGGTGATCCTGGGCGTGCAGTGGGTGTTCTATCTCGCCTTCTTCGCGCTCTATCTCGTGAGCGCCCGGACCGCCCATCGCGTCGTCGGCTACTTCGAGGAAGAGGCCGTCATCAGCTACACGCACTACCTGGCCGAACTTGACGAAGGCCGTTCGCCGAACGTGCCGGCGCCGGCGATCGCGGTGCACTACTGGAAACTGCCGGCGGATGCGACGCTGCGCGACGTCGTCCTGGTGGTCCGCGCCGACGAGGCCCATCACCGCGACGTCAATCACGGCTTCGCCAACGAGCTGGCCGGGCTGCACAAGGACGAGCGGCCGATCGCGCCCTACCCCGAACATGCCGACGACATCCGGCAGGCCGCCTGACATGGCCGTTCCCTATCGCTCGACGCCGGTCTTCACCGAGACGACCCTCCCCGCCGCCCTGCGCGGCGAGCACAAGACGAAGGCCGGCGTCTGGGGCGTGATCCAGGTGATCGAGGGCGAGCTCGGGTTCAGCCTGGCCAACGGAGAGGGTGAGACCATCCTGACGCCCGACAATCCGGGCCTGGTCCTGCCCGAGCAGTTGCACTGGGTGGAGCTGATGGGACCGGTGCGGGTGCAGGTCCATTTCTACGACGAGCGGCCCGACCTGCGCGACCACCACAAACACATCGGCCCCAGCGCAGCGCCGGCCGCCATCACGGCGTAGGCGAGCGCCCAGGCGCCGGGCTGGCTGACGCCACCCGCCATGTCGAGCGCCACGCCGATCACCCAGCCGCCGGCGGCAGTGAAGGCGAAGCCCACCGTGGAATGCACCGCCATGCTGGCGCCGCGGAACTTCGGATCGGCAGCGGCGGCCATGCCCGAGGTCAGCGCGCCGGAATCGCCCGGCACGGTGAAGGCGTAGACGAACATCAGGACCAGCGTCAGCCAGGGCGAGAGGCCGGCGGTGAAGCCGATAGCGAGCGCCACCGCGGCGGAGAGCAGCATCACCAGGGTGATGGCGCGGTGGCGGCCGAGCTTCAGCGCCAGTTCGTTGCCGAGGATGCTGGCGGGCATGGCGAGCAGGGTGAAGAGCGCGCTCACCACCACGGCGCCGAGCGGCGCGCCGCCGCTTGCGGCGACAAAGCCCCAGAAGGCGACCAGCCAGGTGCGCACGCCATAGAGTTCGAAACAGTGCCAGCCGTAGGCGAAGGAGTAGCCGAGCGCCGTGCGGTTGCTGAGCGCCGGCGCGAGATCGAGCAGCGGGCCGGCGCGCGGCGCCGGCGTCACCGGTGTCAGCGACCAGGCGACGAAGGTCATGGCAAGCGGCGGCAGGCCGGTCAGGATGAAGGCCCAGCGCCAGCCGAAAGCATCGGCGATGAGCTGGCAGGCGAGGAACGAGAGACCGACACCGAAGGAGAAGGCCCCCGTGTAGATGGTGACGCTGCGCGAGCTGTCGCCGGGATCGAGCCGGTCGGTCAGCGCCTTGAGGCCCGGCATGTAGGCCCCGGCGAAGCCCAGCCCCGTCAGGCTCCACAGCAGCATTGCCGAGACCATGCCGTCAGCCAGCAGGCCGAAGCCGACCGTGCCCAGCGCATTCAGCAGCGAGCCGAAGATGAGAATCCTGCGGGCGTCGATGCGATCGGTGAGGGTGGTGAGGACGGGGGCGGCCAGCATGTAGCCGATGGCATAGGCGCTCGCCATCAGGCCGGCCTCGGCATAGGAGAGGCCCCATTCGGGAATCAGGAACGCCGGCATGGTGGCCGGCACGGCGACGTGCGGCAGCAAGCCACCAACCTGCCCCACCGCCATCGCGACGACGAGACTCTTCCCCCGGAGATTCATTGGCGGGGAGTGTAGCACTCCCTTCGATCAGTCATGGCCTCACCCTTCGAGACGGCGTGGAGCCTGCCCCGAGCGAAGAGAGGGGCGCCTTCTCAGGGTGAGGTGCTATCTCAGGTCGTCGCGCGGGAGGCTGCGCCGAAAGTCGGAACGCCCTGGGTGCGATCGTCGAGCGCCTCGGCGCCCTCGGTCGGCAGGATTTTGACGAAGTTGAGCGCGGCGTTGATGTCGCCCTGCCAGACTTCCTTTGGCAGGTCGTAGACGAACTCGACGCCGTAGCCGTTGGGATCGTGGATGTAGAGGCTGTGGGTCATGCCGTGCTCGACGCGGCGATCGAACTTCACGCCCTTGTTCTGCAGGTAGGTGAGGTGCTCGAGCCAGGCCTCGCGGCTCGGCATTGTGATGGCGATGTGGTTCACCGCCACCGGCATGCCGAACATCGCCCACTCCTTGGGTGGCGCCGGCAGGTCGCGGTTCTCGACCAGGGCGACATCGTGGTGATGGCTGGTGCCGTCCTCGCGGACGCCCGAGTAGAAGCGCATCTTGGGCGGGTTGGGACGCGTGGCGGTCGGCGTCAGCTCGCCGACCTGCTTGAAGCCCACGATCTCCGTCCAGAAGCGGTGCGACTCCTCGAGGTCGCGGACATTGAGCACGAGGTGGTTGATGCCGCGCGGTGTGACTGGCTTGTCCATGGCTCACTCTCCCGGAATGGTCCGATCCTTGTTGTTGAAAAGACTAGCACCAAACGGCCGGAAACGCCCCCCTCAGGATGCCGCCACTGCCGTCTGCGGGACGGCCGGCTCGTCGAGCTCCTCCAGCAGGAAACGGTCGACCAGCCGGTTGGCCCTGGCGCGGTCGGCCTGGAGGTGGGCATGCGTCAGGCAGCGCCCGACCGAGCCGAGATAGAAGCGCTCGTATTGCTCGTTGCGACTGCCAAGTGCAGTGCCGGTGAAGTCCCAG
>JAUXWB010000315.1 GCA_030684475.1 Reyranella sp.
GCTTGCGACGTGCCGCCGAGCGGTCAACCGAAGCACTCTGGAACCGCATCGGCTCGATCGTCGACACCTACTCCCCTCGAGAATGTGCCAACTACTTCAGGGCTGCAGGATATGACCCTTCTTGAGTGGACTCCGCTCTAGGGCCTGTCTCCGGCTGCTCTGACGACGGCTTCTACGTCGGTGACCCAGACGAGCTTCTGCTTCTTGATGGCTTCGAGCACGCGCCGCAGCGAGGCGGAGCCCGCCGGCGTGCCGACAACGAACGGATGGATGCCGATCGCCACGACGGTGGCGGGCCGGCTCGGTTCCTTTTCCGCTTCGCGCGCCAGTTCGGAGATGTAGTCTATCCAGAAGCGCTCCAGGTCGAGCGGTTCCTTGAAGCGCGACAGATAGGCGCCCATGTCGACGGTAACGGCCGGGTAGGGGATCATGATCAGCTTGCCCGAGGGCGTGACCAGTCGCGACAGCTCGTCGGAGTCCATACCGTCGAGCGTGTATGTGATGCCCTCGGCGGCCGTTGCGGGGAAAGTCTCGACGTTGGAATAGACGCTGGGGCTCGACCAGCCGGTCGGGCGTATCCCCGTGCTCTTCTGGATCATGTCGAGTGTGCGGCGGACGTAGGCCATCTGCGCTTCGACGCCTTTGTCGAGCGGCAGCTGGTCGGTCGAGTTGTTGATGCCGTGCGCCACGATCGGTGCCTTGGGCGCGAGGGCGCGGAACTGCTTCCAGATCTCGGGGTGCTGCTCCGGGAATTGCGCGTTGAGTGCGATGCTGAGCGATGCACCCTGTTCCTTGAACAAGCGGCCGACCCTCGGTACACCCCATTCGATGGCGTATTGCCGGAAGGATTCGTCGACGATGTCGGGTTTGCGCTCGACCATGTCGGGCCGGAAGTTGGGGCCCTTGCCCTTGCCCCAGACCTCCACATAGAGGACGAAGCAGATCGCGACCTTGCGGCCTTCAGGCCAGGCCTTCACCGGCACCTGCTCGCGCGGGAAGCCGGTGATCCAGTCGGTGCTGGTCTGTGCCGCCGCCGGCGCAGCGAGCATGAGTACGGCCAATAGTGCGGCGGCCAACCTTCTCATTGTCTTCCCCCAAGCTCTCAAGAGGGAATGGTAGCAGGCGGCATGCGGTAAGTCGTCCACAGCGCTCTGCGCTATGGTGCGGGCATGTCGGACAACTCAAGGATCGAGCGCGCAGCGTTTCTCGGTGTCGAACGGTCGCTGACCGGACGGCGCTGGGCGTCACGACTCGCTGACGAGCGTGCGGCGCTGGCGATCGCCCAGCGCCATGCGCTGCCCGATGCGGTGTCGCGGCTGCTGGCGGCGCGCGACGTCGATCTCGACTCGGTGCCCGATTTCCTCGAGCCGACGCTCCGCAAATTCCTGCCGGATCCCTCGCATCTCAAGGACATGGATGCCGCGGTCGCGCGTTTGGTGAGCGCCGTCCAAAAGGGCGAGCGCATCGTCGTGTTCGGCGACTACGACGTCGACGGCGCCACCTCTTCGGCGCTGTTGCTGCGCTTCTTCCGCACCGTCGGCGGCAATATCGGCGTCTACATTCCCGACCGCCGCAGGGAAGGCTATGGGCCCAATGCACCCGCGTTGCTGAAGATCAGGGAGGAGGGCGCCTCGGTCGTCGTCACGGTCGATTGCGGCATCACCGCGTTCGAGCCGCTGGCCGAGGCCAAGCGCGCCGGCCTCGACCTCATCGTGATCGACCATCACATGGCGGAGATTGCGCTGCCGGATGCCGTCGCCGTGGTCGATCCCAATCGGCTCGACGACGACAGTCCACACAAGCACATGGCGGCCGTGGGCGTGGCCTTCCTGCTGGCGGTCGGCGTGAACCGCGCACTGCGCGACGCCGGCTGGTACACGACCGAGCGTATCGAGCCCGATCTGCGCCAGTGGCTCGATCTGGTGGCGCTGGGGACGGTATGCGATGTCGTGCCGTTGACTGGCGTCAATCGAGCGTTGGTGCGCCAGGGCCTCAAAGTGATGATCGAGCGGAGCAATGTCGGACTCGCAGCGCTTGCCGACGTCGCCCGCCTGAAGGAGGCGCCTGGTGCCTATCATCTCGGATTTCTGCTGGGGCCCAGGGTCAACGCCGGAGGCCGGGTCGGGCAGGCTGACCTCGGCGCGCGGCTGCTGTCGAGCGACGATCCGCATGAAGTCGGCGCTTTGGCGCTGCGGCTGGATGAATTCAATGCCGAGCGGCGCTCCATCGAGCGTGAGGTTCTCGACCAGGCCATCTCACGGGTCGAGGGGCTATACGGCCCGGATCGCTCAAGCCTCCCGGCTGCGCTCGTGATCGAGAGCGAAGGTTGGCACGTGGGTGTGATCGGCATCGTTGCCAGCCGCCTGGTCGAACGTTACGGCCGGCCAGCCTTCGTGATCGGCCTCGACGGCGATCTGGGCAAGGGCTCGGGGCGTTCGGTGCGTGGCGTCGACCTCGGCGCAGCCGTAATCGCCGCCCGCCGGGCCGGCTTGCTGGTGAATGGCGGCGGCCATGCCATGGCGGCAGGCCTCACGGTGAACCGCGAGGCACTGCCCGGTCTGGCACGCTTTCTCGATGAGCGTATCGGCCCGCAGCTCGGCGCCGCGCCGCCGGTGCGCGAACTGGGCATCGATGCGGCGCTGTCGCCGGCGGCGGCGACCCAGGAGCTGGTCGCCATGATCGAGCGCGTCGGCCCGTTCGGGGCCGGCAATGCGCTGCCACGATTTGTTCTCACCAGCGTTCGTGTCAGCTACGCCCAGACGGTGGGCGAAGGGCATGTGCGCTGCACCCTGGTCGGCTCGGAGCGCGGTCGGGTCGATGCGATCGCCTTCCGCGCCAACCAGACGGCACTGGGCCCGGCCCTCCTCGACCGGGCCCGGCCGGTCCTTCATGTCGCAGGCGCACTTCGGATCGATCGCTTTGGAGGTCGTGAATCCGTCCGGCTGCAGATCGACGACGCGGCTGCGGTCGTGGGTTCGGTGCTTGCTTGATTTTGCGGCGTCCAACCGCTACATGCAGCCGCTCCTCCGGCTTCGTCCCCATCGTCTAGAGGCCTAGGACACCGCCCTTTCACGGCGGCGACGCGGGTTCGAATCCCGCTGGGGACGCCAACCCGAACAATCGGCCTTCAATGGCATGCGGCCAGCGCAAAACGTACGCTTTACGTTTTTTGCGGGGTATTTCATCATGGTCCCTGCTACTTGCATGAAAAGGGGGGATAATATCCATGTTGAAGTCATTGTTCGCCGTTGTCGCGGCAGCACTGTTGTTAGGTGCCTGCGACGAGCCGCCGCCGCCGGCAGCCGCGCCGCCGCCGCCGCCCGCACCGCCGACATTCATGGTGTTCTTCGACTGGGATCGCTGGAACCTGTCGCCCCAGGCACTGAACACGCTCCAGCAGGCGGCCATTGCCTACAAGACCAGAGGTGGCGTCCGCATCACGGCGACGGGCCATACCGATACGTCGGGGCCGGAAGCCTACAACATGGCGCTGTCGCTGCGCCGTGCGAACACCGTCAAGGACGCTCTGGTCAAGGAAGGCGTGCCGGCGACGGCGATCGTTGCCGTTGGCCGCGGCGAAGCAGGCCTGCTCGTCAAGACGGCCGACGGTGTGCGCGAGCCACAGAATCGTCGCGTCGAGATCGCGGTCCAGGTGCCACCGCCGAATCCGAACGACATGGCGTATTGCCAGGCTCTGTCCGCTCTGTGGCGGAAGACGAGCACGGCTTCACCGGCTCAGGGCCCTGAGCCGGAAGCCATCGCGCAGTGCGCCGCGGGCAACACGGCGGCTGGCATCCCGGTCCTCGAGAGGTCGCTGACGGCCTCCAAGGTCCAGCTGCCGAAGCGGATGTAGCAACCAACACGATGGGTGGCCGACCTCAGGGTCGGCTGCCTCATCAGAGAAGGGGGCGGCCCGCGTGGCCGCCTTTTTCGTGGTGGCGCTAACCGCAGGCCACCGAATAGATGTGCTGGACTTCGCCGGGCAGCGGCATGGCCTGCCATGACTTTCCGGCATCCTGGGTGCCGAACACCTCGCCGTCGTAGCGTGCGCCAATGTAGACCTGCGCGGCGTCCCTCGGGTGCAGGCCGATCGACATGATTGTGCCGTGCACTTGCACCTTGTCGAAGCGCTTCCAGCTCTGGCCGCCATCGTCGCTGCGATAGAGTCCGCCGTCATGGCTTGATGCCGCGACACTCAGCGCCGAGTAGAGCGTGTTGGGTTCGACGGCCGAGGCTTTGACGTCACGTCCGTAGGTGGTGGGCGAGAAACGGCCGACTTCCATGTCCTGCCAGCTGCGGCCCTGGTCGACGCTGCGGAACAGACCCATGCGCATGGCCGCGATCACGGCATCGGGCTCGGCCGGATTGATGGTGACGGCGTGGCTGTCGAGCATGCCCTCGGCCGTGGTGTCGCTCACGATCTTGCTCTGGAGGTGTGGCAGCTCGGCGAGCTTGATCAGGCCCGCACTGCAGTCGGACCATGTCTCTCCCGAATCGGTACTGCGCATGACGCCGTTGATCTCGAGTGCGGCGTAGATTTCGTCCGGCCGCCTCGGGTGCTGCACCAGCCGCATCACCCGCGAGGCGAATGGGCCCTTGCAGTGACTCGCCACGCCAGGATTCGGCAACTTGCGCCAGCTCGCTCCGCCGTCATCACTGCGATAGACGTCGATCGGTGAGGCACCGGCGAAGATGCGCCGGGGATCGCGCGAGTCGACCAGGAAAGACCAGACTTCCTTCCTGGCATCGGGAAAGTCGGTTCGCCGGAAGGTGGCGCCGGCATCGGTGCTGCGCCAAACGCCGTCGTTGGTGCCGGCGAACACGGTCGCAGGGTCGCCGGGATGGACGAAGACCGTGAAGGCCTGGACGGTGCCCAGCACATGTTGCCAGTCGCCGCCATTTGCGGTGCGCCGGAACACGCCGACACGACCGGGGTGATCGGGCTTCCCGAAATAGCCGGCGACGCCGACATAGACGTTCGACTGATCGGCCATGACGGGGCTCCCTCGGATTTCTTGTTGAGTGAAGCCTAGCAAGATGCTCGCATGGCCGCAAAGCAAGAGGAGACGACACGAGATGATTGAGAAGACCTTGGATATCCCCACAAAGGACGGCTCCGTCGAAACCTTCGTTTGCCACCCGGAACGGGGCGGACCTTATCCAACAGTGCTGTTCCTGATGGACGCCCCCGGCATTCGCGAGGAACTCCACGACATGGCCCGCCGGCTGGCGACAGTCGGCTACTACGTGTTGTTGCCGAATCTCTACTATCGGGCGGGGCGCGACACCAGGTATGGGCCGGATGTACTGACCCACGGCAGCGAGGAGCACAAACGCATGCGGATGGTACGAACCAAGATGACCATTCCGCCCGTCATGGACGACGTCGCCGCCCTGATCGCCTTCGCCGACGAGCAAAAGGAAGTGAAGAAAGGGCCGGTCGGTGCTCACGGCTACTGCATGAGCGGGCCCTATGCTCTTGCCGCCGCCGCGCGATTCCCCGACCGGATCGCGGCCGCCGCATCCTTCTATGGCACCTGGCTGGTGAGCGACGCGGTCGAAAGCCCGCATCTCACCCTCGGCAAGGCCAAGGGCGAACTCTATATTTCCTGCGCCGAACACGACGAGCTTGCACCACCGGAGATGGTGAAGGAACTCAAGGCCCTGTTCGACAAATCAGGCGCAGCCGGCGAACTGGAGGTCCAGCCGACGGTTCATCACGGTTTCGCCTTCCCGCAGCGCTGGTGCTACGACAAGCCCGCCGCCGAGCGGCACTGGGAACGGCTGATCGCCCTCTATCGGCGGCGTCTGGGTTAGGCGGCCCGTGCAGCCGCCGGCTTCGTGCTCTGCCATTTGTCGAGCATTTCGCGGGCGCGGTTCTTCTTCGGGTTCATGTCGCTTTCGCGGCCGGCGACCTTGGCTGCCAGCTCGATCACATAGCCGTTGGGATCGCGGAAATAGATCGAGCGGATGAAATGATGGTCGGAGACGCCGCGGACCTCGCGGCCCTCGGACTTGCCCTTGGCGAACATCCTGTCGAGGACCGCGGGCTCGACCTCCAGGGCGATATGCAGGTCGAAATCGTGCTGCTCCTTGAACTCGAACGGCATATCGGGTGCTTCGAAGAAGGCCAGGCACGAACCGTCGTCGAGCTGAAAGAAAGTGTGCAGCACACCGGTCGCGCGACCGGTCTTGGTCTGCTCGATCTTCAGCGTATGGACGAGCGGCAGGCCGAGGAAATCCTCGTAGAAGTGGCGGGTCTCCTCGGAGTCGCGGCAGCGATAGGCGTTGTGGTGCAGACCCTTGATCATGGGTGCTCTCCTTATCAGATCGCCTGCCAGGGCTGGCCCTTGGTCGAGGCGCAGAAGCCGTTGAAGGTCTCGTAGATCCTGGCGTAACTCGGCCGCTTCTTGATGTTGCCGAGCCAGCGTTCGACGTTGGGATAGGTCGCCAGATTGCAATGCACCAGCTCACCGGCTGTGACCAGCGCGGCGCCAAAATAATCGGCAATGGTGATCTCGTTACCGCAGAGATACTAGCCCGTAGGGTCGAGCCAATGGTCGTTCAGAACCTGCAGCCAGCCTTTGGACTTGTACTGATGAGATGGTTGGGATCGAGGTTGCTGTAGGGGGCTCGTAATGCTCGCCCTTCAGGATGTCGACAACCTTAGGCCTCCGGCACGACGCCCTCAACGTGCGTGACGCAACCGTGACGAGGTTGTGATCTGCCAGATCGCTGCCGCCAGCACGCAAGCCGCGACGAGGAAGAACGCGCTGCGGTAGCCGGCCAGGGCGGCGACGAGGCCAAACAGGGGTGGACCGAGGACGGCGCCGGAGAAGGCGAGTGCCGTCTGGACGGCGGCAACGGCGGCCACCTGGCCGGCCGGCGCGAGGCGGGCGAACTCGGCGATCGAGACGCCATTCCAGCTGATCACCACCGTGCCATAGGTGAAGACGATGAGGCCGATCAGCCAATAGGGCATGGTCGCCGAAATCAGCCCGGTGGCGATGGCGCCGGCGGCGATGCCGACGCCCGTCCAGCCCAGAAGCATCATGCGTGGAAATCGGTCGCCCAGCGCACCGAGGACGAGGCGCTGCGCCGTACCGCCGATCTGCGCCAGGAAGAGCAGGAAGCCGGCCTCGGCGATGTTGAGACGACAATGCTCGTAGAGATAAGTGACGAGAAAGAAGGTGAAGGTGTGCTGGGCCACGACGAAGAGCAGTGCCGACCAACCCAGCACACGCATCTCGGGGTGAGCGAGCACGTAGCGGACCGATGCCCAGATGCCGGGCGACGGCCCTGCCGGCGTGACCGTGGCGTCGAGCCGCGCCCGCAGCAACTCCAGGACGACGACTCCAGCCGCCAGCATGACGGCGGCGACCAGCGAGGCACCGCGCCACCCGATCATGGGCAGCAACAGCGGCAGGAGGATGCCGGCAGCGGCAAAACCCAGGGGTACGCCGGTCTGCTTGACCGAGAACACCAGGCTGTACCAGGCACGCGGGACGCGTTGCGTCAGGATGTGCGCAGAGGCGGGGTTGATTGGCCCCTGAGCGACTCCGATCAGGATCACGGCGACGATCGTGGCGGCCAACGTGGCGGCTGCGTTGAGCGCGAGGCCGAGTGCCGCGAAAATCATGGCGAACTGGCAGACGCGCACGGCGCCCAGCCGCGAGATCGGACCGGCGCTCGCCAGGGCGATGGCTGAGGCCACGGCGTAGGTTACGGCTGTGAAGGCGCCGACCAGCTTGGGATCGATCTTGAGGTCGCGCGCCACCGCCGGCATCAACACGCTGAGCGACAGCACCGCGACTGAAATCAACACCTGGGTGCCTAGCATGGCACCCACGGGCACGAGGACGGACCTCAGCCCGGCATGAGGACTATCCATAGACCAGTCGTGGCAACCAGAGACTCAGCTCTGGAATGTAGGTGACCGCCAGGAGAAGGCTGAGCAGAAGGACGAGGAAGGGGTTGACGCCCCTGATGACGACGCCGATCGGCGTCTTCGATACCGTCGCCAGGACGTAGAGATTGAGTCCGACCGGCGCGGTGATCAACGCGAGTTCCATGTTGACCACCACCACGATGGCGAAATGGACGGGGTCTATACCGAGTGGTTTCAGCACGGGAATCAGGATCGGCATGGCGATCAGCAGGATCGACGCAACCTCGAGAAACATGCCGAGAACGACCAGCATGACGTTGATGGCGAGTAGGAACTGCCAGGCAGAGAAGCCGTTGTCACGGATG
>JAUXWB010000322.1 GCA_030684475.1 Reyranella sp.
ATGCTGGTCAAGACCGACCCGCAGGCCAATCCGCGCCACACCGGCATGAGCCTGTTCATCACGCCCAAGGGGCCGGGCTTCAAGGTCGGTCGCAAGCTCGAGAAGCTGGGCTACAAGTCGATCGATTCGGGCGAGCTGATCTTCGAGGATTACCGCATCCCGGCCGATCATCTGATCGGCGAGGTCGAGGGCAAGGGCTTTGCCCAAGTGGCGGGCGGGCTGGAACTCGGCCGCATCAATGTCGCCGCCCGCGGCGTCGGCATCGCCGAAGGCGCGCTTCGGTTGGCCACAAGCTATGCCCAGATCCGCAGGACTTTCGGCAAGCCGATCGGCGAGCATCAGGCGATCGCGCTAAAAATCGGCGAGATGGCGACACGCGCCCGCGCCGCGCGGCTCCTCACCCTCGACGCCGCCGACATCTTCGATCGCGGCGAGCGCTGCGACATGGAAGCCGGCATGGCCAAGTTCTTCTCCTCGGAGGCGGCGCTGGAGAACAGCATCGAATCGATGCGCATCCACGGCGCCTATGGCTACTCCAAGGAGTACGACATCGAGCGCCTCTATCGCGACGCGCCGCTCACCTGCATTGGGGAAGGCACCAACGAGATGCAGCGCCTCATCATCGCGCGCCAGTGGGTGCGCCGGAATCCGGTGTCATGAAACCACTCGCCAAGCCGCTGGAGGGTATTCGTGTCCTGACGCTGGAACAGTTCGGCGCCGGGCCCTACGGCACCATGTTCCTGGCCGAGCTCGGCGCCGAGGTGATCAAGATCGAGGCACCCGAGGGCGACCCGTCGCGTCAGGTCGGTCCCTATAAATTGGGCAAGGACGACAGCGAATATTTCCAGGCCTGGAACCTCGGCAAGAAGAGCGTCACCGTCGACATGAAATCGGCCGAGGGCCGGCGACAGTTCGAGGCACTGGTGAAGAGCGCCGACTGCGTCGTCAACAACCTGCGTGGCACCCAGCCCGCCAAGCTCGGCATCGACTATGCCAGCCTGAAGCACCTGAAGCCCGCGATCGTCTGCCTGCACATCTCGGCTTACGGTCGCAGCAACGCGCGTAAAGATTGGCCGGGCTACGACTTCCTGATGCAGGCGGAAGCCGGCCTGATGGAGCTGACCGGCGAACCTGAAGGCCCGCCAACGCGGGTCGGCGTCTCGATGATCGACAGCATGAGCGGGCTCACCGGCATCGTCGGGCTGCTCGCCTGCCTGTTGCGGGCGCGCACGACGGGGCAGGGCTGCGACGTCGAAACCTGCCTCTACGACGTCGCCATGCATCAACTCACCTATCCCGGCTTCTGGTATCTCAACGAGGGCGATGTCTCGCCCCGCGTTCCCAGGAGCGCCCATCTCTCGCTGGCACCGGTCCAGACCTTTCCGACCAAAGACGGCTGGATCTTCATCATGTGCATGACCCAGAAATTCTGGCTGTCGCTTTGCGACGCGCTGGGCCGGAACGACCTTCTGGCCGACTCGCGCTTCCCCGATCCCAACACGCGCGCAAAAAATCGCGCAGAAATGACAGACGAACTCGATCCGGCCTTTCGCACGCGCACGACGGCAGAATGGCTGGCGAGGTTGAACGGTCTCCTGCCGGCGGCACCGGTCAATAAGCTCGACGCGGCGCTCGACAGTTCTTTCGCGCGCGAGACCGGCATGGTGTCGTCAGTACCGCATCCGGTGAAGGGCGACCTCCGCGTGCTCGCCAATCCGATTCGCATCGATGGTGAGCGACCTTCGCAGGCCGCCTGTTCGCCGCTTGGCGCCGACAATGACTCGCTGCTGGGAAAGCACTCATGAAGCTCGAAGGACTAAAAGTCGTCGACCTCTCGTGGTTCCTGCCGGGGCCATATCTTACCACGGCGCTGGCCGATCACGGCGCTGAGGTGATCAAAGTCGAGCCGCCGGGCGAGGGTGATCCCGGCCGGCACATTCGTCCGCCTGATCAGCGGACCTCGGTGTTCTTCCGCAACATGGGCCGCGGCAAGAAGAGCGTCGTGCTCGATCTCAAGAGCGAGCAGGGCCGTGCCGATCTCTTTCGCTTGGCGTCCGAGGCCGACGTGCTGGTCGAATCGTTTCGGCCGGGTGTCGCGGCGCGCTTCGGCATCGGCTACGACGCCGTCGCCGCGAAGAATCCAGGCATCGTCTACTGCTCGATCAGCGCCTTCGGCCAGGACGGCGCCTATCCCGGCCGCGCTGCGCACGATCTGGCGCTCGAAGCGATGACCGGTGTGCTGAGCCTGACGCTGGGCGACGATGGCCGGCCCGCCATTCCCGGCATTCCCGTCGCCGACCTGGTGAGCGGCCTGCATGGCCTCTCCGGCGTGCTGATGGCGCTCCTGCGCCGGCAGACCACGGGCAAGGGCGACTATATCGACGTCTCCATGCACGAGGCCTTGATGGCGTCCTGCGCCAACGTCGTGGGCTCGGCTTTCGCCGAGAACAAGCAGCCCGACGTGAAGCAGCAGCGCACCACCGGCGGCTCGGCCTTCTACCGCGTCTACGATACCGCCGACGGCCGCCAGCTCGTGCTGGCCGGCCAGGAGATGAAGTTCATCAAGAATCTGCTGGGTGCGCTCGGCAAGCCGGAGATGGCCGAGATTTGCGAATGGCCCGGCGCCCACCAGAAACCTGTGGTGGATTTTCTTGAAGCCACGTTCAAGGCCAAGCCGCTGGCGCACTGGATGACGTGGCTCGACACGCTCGACATTTGCTACGGCCCTGTGAACACGCTGCCGGAGGCGATCGCCGATGCAAACCTCGTCAAACGCGGCATGATCGTCACCGACGAACAGGGGCGTAAGCATTTCGCCCCAGTCGTGCGCTTCAGAAAGGAACCTTCCGAACCGCTCTACCGCGAGCCACTGCTGGGCGAGCACACAAACGAAATCTTGAACAAGCGTTAGCTACAGTAAAGCTGTCATCCCGAGCGGAGCGAGGGACCTTTGACGACGTTGTGTTCAAGGAGGTCGGTCCAAGAAGGATTCACGGTTTTGACGAGAGCATCCTTCTTCGAACGCCGCCAGCCCTTGATCTCTTTCTCGCGGGCGATCGCATCTTCGACCTGCTGGTACTCTTCTGCATAGACGAGTGTGTTCACGCGGTAACGACGCGTAAACGCACCGCCTTTACCATCTCGATGCTGAGCGACTCGATTCTCGAGATTGTTGGTCACGCCGACGTACATCACGTTTCGCTTCACGTTTGTAAGAATATAGACGTAGTAGGTGTACATCGGCCGCCAAAGGTCCCCCTGAACTCACAAACGAAGTGCAACACCAGACTAGGGTGTTGCCATGGGGAGACATTACGGCCACCTCACCCTCGAAGAGAGGTGCACGATTGCCCAGCTTCACCAAGCCGGCCAGTCGGTCCGCCAGATCG
>JAUXWB010000326.1 GCA_030684475.1 Reyranella sp.
ACCATCGAGCGCGGCACGCGGTTCTTCACCGACCATGCCCGCGGCGCCTTCGTCCTGCCCGACGAGGAGGCGTCGGCCGCAATGTTCGAGGCCACCCAGGCGCGTCTCGTGGCTTTTGGCCTGCCCGCCTACGAAATATCCAACCATGCCCGCCCGGGGGCTGCCTGCCGCCATAATTTGATCTATTGGCGGTATCAGGATTACGTCGGCATTGGCCCTGGGGCCCACGGCCGGTTCGCCGAGGGCTCGCTGAATGGTGGCGCGACCAAGCGGGCGACGCGGCGGGCAAGCGGGCCGGAGGCTTGGCTCGAGGCGGTCGAACGGACGGGCCACGGCACGGCGGAAAGCTCGGTCGTTACCGGGCAGGATATGGTGGAGGAGGCGTTGATGATGGGACTGCGACTGGCCGACGGCATCGACCGCGCCACGTTCGCGTCCGTCACCGGCGCCGATCCCGTCGCGGCGTTGGACGAAGCCCGCCTCGCGCCCTTGGTAAAGGCGGGCTTCCTCGAGATCGAACCCGATCGCTTTCGCGCCACCGCGGCGGGACGGCAACGCCTCAACGCGCTTCTGGAGCGGCTGATCGCATGAGGCGGCTGCTTGCGCTTCTCGTCGTGCTGCTTGCCGCCGCCGGCATGGCGTCGGCGCAGCAGCCGCGGCCGCCGGCCAAGCCTGCCGCGGCGCCGGCCAAGCCCGCGCCCAAGTCGCCCTTCACGCCGCCCGCCTTCAAGATCACGGTCGCCACCGAGGGCGCCTTCCCGCCCTTCAACTATCTCGACCGCAAGGGCATGCCCGCTGGCTTCGAGATGGAGGTGGCGCAGGAGGCCTGCCAGCGCATGAAGGCCGAATGCGAGTTCGCCGCCTTCAAGTGGGACGAGCTGATCCCCGGCCTGCTCGACAAGAAATTCGACATGATCATGTCGTCGATGGAAGTGACCAGCGAGCGGCGCAAGCGGATGGCCCTGTCGCGTCGCTACTACCTTTCGCCCGGCGCCTTCATCGCGCAGAAGGGCGCGCCGTTCGACGGGCCGCCGTCTTTGCTGCGCAACAAGCGGATC
>JAUXWB010000328.1 GCA_030684475.1 Reyranella sp.
AAACCTGTCACCCATCCTCCCGGTCCAATCTGTTACCTATCTCCCCGGTCCGTACCCCACATATACCTCTCCCCCTTGGGGTAGAGTTTAGTTGAGGGGGCTGCTTCCTTCCGAAAGGGCCGGCGTCCATTGCGATCGAACACCCCCTCACCTAGCCTCTCCCCCAACAAGTTGGGGGAGAGGAACATGAGGCAGAGGCGCGAGTCCGATACGGATGTGAGTCCAACGGTCCGATAGGCCAGCGGAGCATCTGTGGAAGAAATCTTTCTCGGTCTTCTGGCCGTCGCCTGGGCGCTGGGGACGCCGATCGTTGCGATCGTGGCGCTGGTGCGCACGTCGCGGCTGCGCGAGGCAAATCAGCGGCTGGCGGCCGAGGTGGCGCTGCTGCGCCGACAGAGTCTGCCGACAGAGGTGCTGCCGCCGCCGTTCGTCGCCGAACCGGTCGCCGAGCCTGTCATCGAGCAACTGCCGTCGCCCGTTGAACCTGTCGCGGCGCCTGTTGCCGACGCGGAAGCGCCGGCGCCCGAACCTGCACTGCCGCCGCCTCTCGTCGTAGAGCCGGTGCAGGGCGGCTGGGAACAGCGGCTGGGCGCACGCACCTTCCTATGGCTCGGCGCGGTCACCTTGGCGCTGGCCGCGATCTTCCTGGTCCGCTACTCGATCGAGGAGGGCTATCTCTCGCCCGAGGTGCGGGTGATCCTGGCGGCGCTGTTCGGCTTCGCGCTGATCGGCGGCGCCGAGAAGATGCGGAGCCGTGACGATCGCGTGGCGCAGGCGCTGGCCGCGGCCGGCGTCGCCGCGCTCTACGGCGCGTTGTTCTCGGCCGTGGCACTCTACGACATGATCTCCACGGTGGCGGCGGGCGGCGGCGCGATGGCGCTGACGGCTTTCGCCATCGGCGTGTCGCTGCGCCACGGCATCTTCGTCGCCGGCCTCGCCTTCGTGGGCGGCTTCGCCAGTCCCGCAATCATCGGCAGCGAGACGCCCAACACGCCGGTCCTGTTCGGCTACCTGCTGGCGATCGCCGCCGGTACGATGGGCGTCATCCGCATAAGGGGCTGGTGGCCGCTCGGCTGGGGTGTGCTGGCGGGCGCGGCGCTCTGGACGGTGATCTGGATGCTGGCGCCGCGCGATGCCGCCGGGATGCAGGAGGAGCTGCACTGGGTCGGCCTCTTCCTGGTGGCGGTGGCCGGTCTCTTCGTGTGGGCGACGTGGCGACGGATGGCGGGGCGGCGGATGGCGGAGAGCGAGAATCCGCCGAACGATGTCGTGGCTCTTGTCTGGACGGCGCTCGCGGGTACGGGCGCCCTGCTGGTCTGTCTCGTGGTCGACGACGACGGCCAGCAGAAGGCGGGCTGGCTGGCGTTGGCGCTGCACGGCGCCGGCGCCTTCGCGCTCGGACGCTGGACGCCGCGCTTCCAGTATGCGGCAGCGCTGGGACCGGGCCTGTCGCTGCTCGCCCTCGCGCTGTGGTGGGGCGCGACCGGCGGCGTCGGCACGAGCTGGGATGCCGACCGTTTCGCCTGGCTCACGATCCTGTTCGGCGGCTTCTACGCGGCGGCAGCCTTCGCGCTGTTGTGGAACGCCGGACGGCCGGGATTCTGGGCAGCACTTTCGGTTGCCGCGGCCTTCACGCATTTCCTGCTGTGCTGGTACGTGTTGCGCGGCACCGCGACGGGCGTGCCGTGGGGCCTGATCAGCGTCGGCCTTGCGGCACCCTTCCTGGTCGGCGCCGAGCGGCTCGTGCGCTGGCGGGACAGCATGACCGGCGCCACCGAGGCGCTGGGGTATCTCGCGGCCGGCGTCACCTTCTTCATCGCCGCCGCCATTCCGATGGAGTTGAGCCGCGAGTGGATCACAGTGGCCTACGCGATCGAGCTGGCGGCGGTGGCGGCCATCGCGGCGCGGCTCGAGCTGCGCGCCATGCGTCTCCTGTGCTGGCCGCTGTTGGCCGTGGTCGTCGTGCGCTTCGTGTTGAACCCCGAGGTGCTGGAATATCCGCTGGGCGTCACGCCGGTTTTCAACTGGATCCTGTGGGGCTACGGTATCTCGATCGCGGCCCTGGTCGTTGGCCTCCGGTTCCTGCGCCCGGCGGGCGATCAGCGGCTGGTGCGGGCGGTCGAGGCCACGATCGCGCTGCTCGCCTTCGTGCTGGCGACCCTGGAAGTGCGCAGCCTCTTCCAGCCGGGCTCGATGGCGACACAAGACGCGGGCTTCACCGAACGCTCGTTCTATGTCGCGATCTGGGGTGCCTTCGCGCTGGCGGCGCTCTGGATAGCGCGCCGCCGCCAGGACGTGGTGGCGCTCTGGGCGTGGCGGCTGAGCGGCGGGCTGGCGGTGGCGACCGCGCTGGTGGTGCAGGTGTTGATCGCCAATCCGGTGTTCGAGCCGGCCGATGTCGGGCGCCTGCCGCTCTTCAACGGCCTGTTCCTGGCCTATGCGGTGCCGGCGGCGATGGCGGCACTGGCGCGGCGCTGGATCGATGTCGAGGTCAACAGGCACAGGAACCTCGACCTGATGATCGGGGCCGCGGCCTCGATCCTGGCCTTCGTCTATGTCTCGCTGGAAGTCCGGCACCTGTTCGATCCCGGCTTCGAGCGCGACGGCTTCGCCGCCGAGGGGCTGGAACTCTACGCCTACTCGATCGTGTGGCTGCTGTTCGGGGTCGCCCTGCTGGCGCTGGGCTTCCTGCGCCAGACGGCGGCGCTCCGGCACGCCGGCATGGTGTTGGTCTGCATCGTGGTGGCCAAGGTGTTCCTGATCGACATGGCCGGCCTGAAAGGATTGCTGCGCGTCTTCTCGTTCCTCGGCCTCGGCGCGGCGCTCATCGGCCTCGGCTACGCCTACCGGCGATTCGGCTTCGACAGCAATCGTTCTCCACCTTCATAGCGGCGCTATCGGGGATAAAACTCATGTTCCTCTCCCCCGCTAGGGGGAAGAGGTTAGGTGAGGGGGTGATCCACGATCGCCTCCAACCCCCTCACCCATCCTCTCCCCCTGGCGGGGGAGAGGAGCCTGAAAGGAGAGTCGCGGTGTCATCAGATGTGCGACTACGATCGCATATGATGCGGCGAGAATAGAGTACCGACAGGAGCTTGCAGGAGACCATGACCGCGCCGCTGTTTCCCGAAGTAAAGATCTCGCTCGACGAACTGCGGGCGCTGCAGGTCAAACGCCTGCGCGAGACGCTGCGCCTGGCCTATGAGGGTCAGGCGCCCTATCGCGCCAAGTGCCAGGCGGCGGGCGTGCATCCCGACGACCTCCGGAGTCTCGACGATCTCGCGCGCTTTCCCTTCACCTCGAAGGACGATCTGCGCGACGCCTATCCCTTCGGCATGCTGGCGATCCCGCGCGAGCGGTGCGTGCGCCTGCATGCCTCCAGCGGCACGACGGGCCGGCCGACGGTGGTGGGCTATTCGGCGCGCGACATCGACACCTGGTCCGACCTGATGGCGCGCTCGCTGCATGCCGGCGGCGCGCGGCCGGGCGACATCATCCACAACGCCTTCGGCTACGGCCTGTTCACCGGTGGCCTCGGCGTCCACTACGGCGCCGAGCGGCTGGGCTGCACGGTGGTGCCGATGTCGGGCGGCTTCGGCGAGCGCCAGGTCCAGCTCATCCGCGAATTCGGTGCCCGAGTCGTGCTGATGACGCCGTCCTACATGCTGGCGATCGCCGACGAGTTCGAGCGCCAGGGCGTCGATCCGCGCGCGACGGCGCTGCGCGTCGGCCTGTTCGGCGCCGAACCGTGGACCGAGGGCATGCGGGCCGAGATCGAGCGGCGGCTGGGCGTCACTGCCGTCGATCTCTATGGCCTGAGCGAAGTGATGGGCCCCGGCGTCGCCTGCGAGTTCGCCGAGACCAAGGACGGGCCTACGATCTGGGAGGATCACTTCTATCCCGAGGTCGTCGATCCGGACTCAGGGACCCCGGTGCCCGACGGCCAACCGGGCGAGCTGGTGTTCACGACGCTCACCAAGGAGGCGATGCCGGTCATCCGCTATCGCACCCGCGACCTCACGCGGCTGATGCCGGGCTCGGCCAGCGTCATGCGGCGCATGGCCAAGATCACCGGCCGCAGCGACGACATGCTGATCGTGCGCGGCGTCAACCTGTTCCCGAGCCAGGTCGAGGAGCAGATCCTGCGCGACCCGGCCTTGAGCGGCCACTATGTGATCGAGCTCTCGCGCAGCGGCGCGCTCGACGATCTGCTGGTGCGGGTCGAGGCCCGGACGTCGCTCGAAAGCGAGGCGGCGGGGCGCTCGTCGGCGGCGCTGGCGCGGCGGCTCAAGGGGATGTGCGGACTCTCGGCCGCGATCGACGTCGCAGCACCTGGCACGATCGAGCGCTCGATGGGCAAGGCGCGGCGCGTGATCGACAAGCGGCCGAAGGCCTAGGATGGTCGAACATCGCATTCCCACGCTCGCGACCGCGCGCCTGACGCTTCGCGCCCCGGTCATGGACGATTTTCCGGCGGTTGCGCGATTGATGGCGTCGCCGCGCGCCGCGGGCATGGGCGGCCCCTTCGACACGCGCGCCGCCTGGGGCATTTTCTGCCATGGTGTCGCTCTGTGGCAGCTCCTTGGTCATGGCGCCCTGATGATCGATCTCGGCGCAACGGGTGAATGCGTGGGGCTGGTGGAAATCAACCACGGGCCACGCTTTCCCGAGAAAGAGCTGGGATGGCAGATTTACGAGGGATACGAAGGCAACGGCTACGCGACCGAGGCGGCCGGCGCGCTGCGCGACTGGGCCTTCGCGACCTTGGCTCTGCCCACCCTCGTCAGCTACATCGATCCGGGAAATGTCCGTTCCATTGCCGTGGCCGAACGGCTGGGCGCGGTGCTCGATCCCGCGGCACCGCAGCAGGATCCCGACGATCTGGTCTATCGTCACCTCGCCCGGGCGAGGACCTAGAGGCGGAAGCCTCTACGACCGGGGGCCGCCGATCGCGAGCCCGATGCGGGCCCTCACGAGATCCGGATCGTCCGGCATCTGGCTGATCTCGACGGGCACGTCGCGCGGCAGGGCGGTCGTCATGGCGCTGATGCGCATCGAGGATTTGCCGTTGGGAATGCTCGCCATCACGACGGCCCCGAAGGTCAGCACGGTGGCGGCGATGACCAGGAAATCGATCCAGGTGAGCGACAGCCGGCGACGGTTTGGCATCTTCACGATCTGCCCTCGCTGCCGCCGCGCCGGGGTGGCGGTTCGGGGCGGTATTTCTCAAGCACCGGCGTGAGCTTGTCCGGCGATATGTTCATGGCGTTGGCCAGCGCCTGCGCATGGGCCTTGAGTTGCGCGCCGGTGGACGGCTGCCCGGTGCGCGGCGGCGGTCCGACCTCGCGGAAGGCATCGCGCACCCGGTCGGCGGGGATGCCGAGGTCGGTCGCGATCTTCTCGTAGGGCGGCTCGATGCGCGGCGGCGCGGCGTGGTCGCGGCCACCGACCTGGGCGAGCACGCCGCCGGCGAAGATCACGGTGCAGGCGAGGGCAAGCAGGGCGTCGATCGGGGCGAAACTGTGGCGGGCCATTGGCTCTCTCGTTGTGTCTTCACGAAAGGATACGGTGGCAGCGGCCCGGCCATCCCCTGCGGCGGATTGGCGGGCACGGGATGGTGGACACGAATTGGTGGACACGGGCGCTACACGCGACTGTCCACTCGTGTCCACCAAATGGGCCGCTCAGACGTAGGCGATGCGCAGGATGTTGGTCGCCCCGGGCGTGCCGAACGGCACGCCGGCGGTGATCACGAGGCGCTCGCCTTCCTTGGCCAGCTGCTCCTTGCGCGCCACCCGCACGGCGCGCTGCACCATGTCGGCGAAATTGTGCGCGTCCTCTGCGTGAACCGGATGAACACCCCAGGTGAGCGTCATGCGCCGCGCCGTGTCGGGATTGGGCGTCAGGCAGAGGATGCGGACGTCGGGCCGCTCGCGCGCGGCGCGCAAGGTGGTCGAGCCGGTGTTGGTGTAGGTGACGATGGCCGCCGCCGACAGCGTGTGGGCGCACTGCCGCGCGGCGGCGCTGATGGCGTCGGCGGTGGTGGCCTCGGGCTCGTGGCGGCTCGCATTCATCAGGCGGCGGTAGAGCGGATCGCCTTCGGCGGCGCGGATGATGCGGTCCATGATGGTGACCGCCTCGACCGGATAGTCGCCCGACGCCGATTCGGCCGACAGCATGACCGCGTCCGTGCCGTCATACACGGCGGTCGCCACATCGGAGGCCTCGGCGCGTGTCGGCGTCGGCGAATGCACCATGGATTCCAGCATCTGCGTGGCGACGATGGCCGGGCGGCCAAGCACGCGGCAAGCGGCGAGGATTCGCTTCTGCAGCGGCGGCACGGCCTCGGGCGGCATTTCCACGCCGAGGTCGCCGCGCGCCACCATGATGCCGTCGCTCTGCTCGATGATCTCGTCGAGATGGTCGATGGCCGCCGGCTTCTCGAGCTTGGCCATCACCGCGGCGCGGCCGGCCACCAGCTTCTTGAGCTCGGCGATGTCGTGGGCGTGCTGCACGAAGGACAGCGCCACCCAGTCGACGCCGAGCGACAGTCCGAAATCGAGGTCCTTGCGGTCCTTCGGCGTCATCGGCGACAGCGGCACCACGAGGTTGGGCAGGTTCACGCCCTTGCGGTCGCTGATCTGGCCCGCGACCTCGACCACGGCGTCGATCGTGTCCCTGTCGTGCGCGACGATCCGGAGCCGCACCTTGCCGTCGTCGATCAGCAGCAGCCCGCCCGGCTTGGCGGCCTTGAAGATTTCCGGATGCAGCAACGGGATACGCTTGGCGGTGGCCGGCTTGGGGTCCATGTCGAAGCGTAGCTTGTTGCCCTTTTTGAGTTCCATCGGCTGCTTGCCGATGACGCCCAGCCGCAGCTTGGGCCCCTGGAGGTCCATCAGGATCGCGATCGGGTGGCCATACCGCTTCTCCAGCGCCCGCAGCTGCTCGACCCGCTGCCGGTGGTCTTCCGGCGTACCATGGCTGAAATTGAGGCGGAAAACGTCGGCGCCGGCCTCGAACAGAGCGCTCAGACGCTCGGGCGTCGAGCTGGCGGGCCCGAGGGTGGCGACGATCTTGGTGAAACGCTGGCGACGCATTGGGTCCAGTCTACTTCTTCGGTGACGACACTTTGAAGTCACCCGCCTGCTCGTAGACCTTAACGACGGCGGCGTCATCCAGCCGGCCCCAGCCGGCGCCTGCTGCCGCCAGGAAAAGCTGGTGCGCGGCCGCCGCCATGGGCAGTGGCAGGCGATGCTCGTGGCCAGTGTTCAGCACCAGCCCGAGGTCTTTTACGAAGATCTCGACCGCCGAGAGCGGCGAGAAATCATCGTCGAGCATGTGCGGTACGCGGTTGCCGAACATCCAGGAGTTGCCGGCGCTGGCCGAGATCACTTCGTAGACGGCGCGCGTATCGGCCCCGGCCTTGGCCGCGAGCGCCATGGCCTCGGCGGCGGTGGCGATGTGCACGCCAGCCAGAAGCTGGTTCACCGTCTTCACCAGCGAGCCGATGCCGGCGGTGTCGCCCAGGCGAAACACTTTTGCGGCGGTGGCCGAGAGGATGGACTCGGCGGCGGCGAAAGCCTGCGGCGCCCCGGAGGCCATGAAGGTGAGTTCGCCACTCTCGCCGCGGGCGCGACCGCCGGACATCGGTGCATCGAGCAACTCGTGGCCGCTCTTGGCCAGCCGCTCGCCCAGCGTGCGGGCGAAAGCCGGGGGAACGGTGGCGCATTGCATGACCAGGCCAGCCTTGCACAGCGTCGCCACTGCGCCGCCGTCACCAAAAAGAACCGACTCGACCTGCTGCGCGTTCACGACGGCAATGACGACCACGTCCGCCACTTTGGCTGCTTCAGCCGGCGTGGCGGCGATGGTGCCGCCCGCGGCGGTGAAGGCCTCGCGGGCGGCAGTGCTCGGATCGACGCCGATCACCTTGTGACCGTGCTTTAAAAGGTTCTTCGCCATGCCGAGGCCCATCGAGCCCAGGCCGACGAAGGCTATGACCGGCGTGTTCTTGTCGGTCATGACTCAGGCCTTGATGCCGTATTTGGTGGCCCAGCCGAGGCCGGCGGCGGTCGTAGTCTTTGGTTTGTATTCGAGGCCGACGTAGCCCTGGTAGCCCAGCCGGTCGAGGACATCGAGCAGGTAGAGGTGATTGACCTCGCCGATGTCGGGCTCGTTGCGGTCCGGGTTGCCGGCGATCTGGACATGCGCGGTGATCGGGAACAGGCGCTCTATCCGCTTCTGCAGGTCACCTTCGGTCACCTGCATATGATAGAGGTCGAGCTGCAGCTTGAGGTGCGGCGCGCCCACGTCGTCGATGATCTGCTTCACCTGGTCGGTGGTGTTGGTGAAGTAACCGGGAATGTCGCGGTGATTGATCGGCTCCAGCACGATCGTGATCCCGCTCTTGGCCGTGCGGTCGCAGGCCATCTTGAGGTTCGAGACGAAGGTGCGGTGCATCGCCTTGGTGTCGGCGCCCGGGGCGATCATGCCCGACATGACGTGAAGCGTCCGACATTCCAGCACCTTGGCGTAGTCGAGTGCCTTCTCGAGTGCTGTGGCAAACTCGGCCTCGCGGCCGGGCAGGGCGGCAAGCCCGCGCTCGCCCTTGCTCCAGTCACCTGGCGGCAAGTTGAACAAGGCTTGCGTGAGCTTGTGCTTCTTGAGTTCGGCCGCGACCTCGGCCGCCGGCGCCTCGTAGGGAAACAGGATTTCCACCGCCTTGAAGCCATGCGTTGCCGCGGCGCCAAAGCGCTGCAGGAACGGCACCTCCTGGTAGAGCCATGACAGATTGGCGGCGAGCTTGGGCATTTGTCTTGTCCGATCAGGAGGGAAAAGCTTCTTCGGCGTCGCGTACCTGCGCATCCGAGAGGGTGCGCACTTTGAGGCCCTGCAGCAGCAGGTGAAGCTTGGCGGTCTCCTCCAGCTCCTCGATCGAGGCGGAGGCCGCCGACAGGGAGGTGCCGGCGACCACCGGGCCGTGGTTGGCGAGCAGCACGGCGCGATGGCCCGTCGCATATTCGCGGATCGCGTCGGCGAGCTTGGGGTCGCCCGGCTTGAAGTAGGGCACCAGCGGCAGCTTGCCGACACGCATCACGAAGTAGGGCGTGATCGGCGGCAGCGTGCTCTCGGCATTGTGGTGGCAGGACGGATCGAGACAGGAGATCGCCACCGCATGCGTGCAATGAAGATGCACGATCGCGCCGTCCTTGGGCCGCACATCATAGACCGACCGATGCAGCAGGGCTTCCTTGGTCGGCTGATCGCCCGCTACATGTTTGCCCGAGAGGTCGAGCTTGGAGAGCTGGCCAGGGTCGAGTTCGCCCAGCGACGAATTGGTCGGGGTCATCAGCCAGCCATCGTCAATGCGCGCGCTGATGTTGCCCGACGTGCCGGGGCAGAGGCCACGGGCGGCGAGCTTGGCGCCCAGCGCGCAGATTGCGTCGCGGGTCTTGGATTCTTTGGTGCTCATAGGCGCTCGAAGGCTTTGGTGAAGAAATCCGGTGCGCCGAAATTGCCGGACTTCAGCGCCAGCAACAGCGGTTTCTTTCCGATTGACGCCGTCCACGGCACGCCGGGGTCGATCTCCGGCCCGATGCGCAGCGCCGTCACGTCGAGGGCGCCCACGACCGCGCCCGAGGTCTCGCCGCCGGCGACGACCAGGCGGCCGACGCCTGAAGCCACCAGGCCGCGCGCGAGAGCTGCCATCGTCTTCTCGATCGCCTGGCTCGATTTCTCGACGCCGTATTTCGCCTGCAGCGCCTTCACCGCTTCAAGTTTGTCGCTGGCAGATAACAGGATCGGGCCATTGCCGAGCTTGTCCTTGGCCCAGGCGAGCGCTTTCTCTCCGACCGGCTCGCCGCGGCAGATGGCGTCGGTGTCGAGTGCGAGTTGCGGACCTTTGAAAGCGGCGATCTGGCCGAGCGTTGCCGCCGAGCACGAGCCCGCGAGCACGGCCGCTGCGCCGGCCACTTTCGGTAGAGCGTCGGCATTGGCCTTATGGGCGAGCAGTCCGCGGCGGCGATAGGCGGCCGGCAGGCCCAGCGCCACGCCGGAGCCGCCGGTGACCAGCACGTCATCGCCAACGGCCTCGCCGATGATGCCGAGATCGGTGTCGGCCACGGCATCGACGACGACATGGCGCACATCCGCGGCCGCGAGCTTGTCGAGTGCGGCGCGCAACTCGGCGGAACCGGACTGCACCTGCTTCAACGGCACCAGTCCGACCTTGTGTCCGGTCTGGCGCGCCAGCACGCGCACCAGGCTGGCATCGGTCATCGGTGTCAGCGGATGGTGCCGCATGTGGGAGTCCGACAGCAACACGTCGCCCACGAACAGATGGCCGAAGAAAATCGTGCGGCCGTTGACCGGGAAGGCGGGGCAATAGATCGCCTGCTTCGCCTTCAGCGCGTCGAGAAGCGCATCGCCCACCGGGCCGATGTTGCCGGCATCCGTCGAATCGAACGTCGAGCAGTATTTGAAGAAGAAGCGGACGCAGCCGGCCGCCTGGAGCGCCTTCAGCGCGTCGAGCGACTGGGCGACGGCGTCTTTGGCCGGGATCGAGCGCGTCTTGAGCGCTACGACGACGGCATCGACATCGTCGGGAATCGTTCCTTTGGGTGGCACGCCGATCGTCTGGATCGTGCGCATGCCGCCCTTGACCAGCATGCCCGCGATATCGGTCGCGCCGGTGAAATCGTCGGCAATCACTCCGAGTACAGCCATGGGGAGACGTTAGGCGATCACGGTCGCCTTCATCCAGAACTTTCGACGGCGGCTGCGGCGCCGGGCCTCGTCCTCGCCGTCGTAGTGATGCAGGGGCGGTGCGGGGTCGAAAGTGTCCCGAATGTCGAGCGAGTTGACGTTGACGATGCCGATGGCACCGCCTTCATCCGGCATGACGGCGCCGACATAGGCACCGCATTTGACGCACAGCAGATAATCGGTGATGCCGAGCCCGAAGCGATAGCGGGAGAGGGCGCCCGGTCTGCAGCGGAACTCGACCGATCCCGCCGGATCGCCCAAGGTCCGCGCGCCGTGGCGGCGGCAGAAGCTGCAGCCACAGCGGCCCACCCGCATCTCCTCGGGCTTCTTCTCTGACTCGAAGCGGATCGTGATCGCGCCGCAATGGCAGGAGCCTGCATGAATCGTCATTTGGTTGGCACAATCAGGGTGGCGCGGAAATCGTTGACGTTGGTCCGGGTCGGCCCTGTGATCAGGCTGTCGCCGAGACTTTCGAAGAAGCTGTGGCCGTCGTTGTTGCGCAGCATGGCCTTGGGATCGAGCCCCTTGGCAAGGGCGCGAGCCAGCGAATCGGGCGTGAAGATTGCGCCCGCGATCTCCTCGGCACCATCGACGCCGTCGGTATCGGCGGCGAGGCCCCAGATCTGCGGCGCACCATTTGTCTCAATTGCCTCGCCGAGCAGATACTCAACGTTGCGACCGCCGCGGCCCTTGCCGCGCACTGTTACGGTCGTCTCGCCACCGGACAGGATCACCGTGGGCTTCTTCGCGCCCGCCACGAGGTCGAGGGCGCGACGGGCGTGCGCTGCGCCAAGTTCTCGCGCTTCGCCTTCGAGATTGTCACCCAGCATCACGACGACGCAGCCGCGCGAACGCGCCACCGCCGCCGCCGCCTCAAGCGAGCGCTTGGGTGTCGCCACCACAATGGTCTCGATTCGCCGGAGCCGCGGATCAGCGGGCTTCGGTGTTTCCTCGATCTTGCCCGCAACCCCCGACTCGAGATGCGCCCGCACCGAAGCCGGTGGGTCGATCCGATACTTGGCCAGTACTGCCAGCGCATCGGCAAATGTCGTGCGATCGGCCACCGTGGGACCCGAGCCGATCACGCCGGGGTCGTCGTTGGGCACGTCGGAGATCAGCCACGACACAACGCGTGCCGGCTGCGTGGTGATGGCAAGCCTCCCGCCCTTGATCGCCGAGAGGTGCTTACGCACCGTGTTCATCTCGACAATGTTGGCGCCCGACTTCAGCAGCGCGCGATTGACCTCCTGCTTGTCGGCCAGCGACAGACCGGGAGCGGGAAGGGCCAGCAACGAAGAGGCGCCGCCGGAGATGAGACAGAGCACGAGATCGTCGGCCGAGAGGCCTTTCACCTTTTCCAGGATGCGTCCGGCGGCGGCGCGGCCCTTCTCGTCGGGTACGGGATGCGCAGCCTCGACGATTTCGATGCGCTTGCAGGTCTCGCCATAGCCATAGCGGGTGACGACGAGGCCTTCGAGCGGATGCGGCCACTGGTCTTCCACCGCGCGCGCCATCGCTGCACTTGCCTTGCCGGCGCCGATCACGATCGCCCGGCCTTTCGGCGGCGCGAGCTTGGCGATGTAAGGCGCGAGGCAGGTGGCAGGGCGGGCGGCCGCAAGCGCGGCATCGAACAGGTCGCGCAACAGGGCGCGTGCGTCAGCATCTTTCATTTGGCCAATCTTCGCACTATAGGGGCGCGATGCAACAACTCCTCGGCCAGCTTCTCGTTCCCGGCGATCCGCCTCCGTTTTCGCTGTTCAATGAAAAGGGCAAGGCGCCGCTTCTGCTGCTCTGCGATCACGCCAGCAAGATCATCCCCAGGGCTTTGGGCGATCTCGGCATCTCCGAAGACGAGCTCGCTCGCCACATCGGCTGGGATATCGGCGGACTCGACGCGGCGATCGAACTCGCTTCGGCGCTCGATGCACCGCTGGTGTCCTCCGGCTTTTCGCGGCTGGTGATCGACTGCAACCGCTGGCCGGGCGGCGAGGGATCGATCCCTGAGATCAGTGACGGCATTCTCGTGCCGGCGAATCGTGACCTCACCAAGGAGCAGGTCGACGCGCGCGCCGAGGCCTGCTTCTGGCCCTACCATCGCGAGGTCGATCGTCATCTCGACCGGATGACGGCAGGCGGTCGTCCGATCGCCTTGCTGGTGATACACAGCTTCACGCCGGAGATGAACGGCTTTCCAAGGCCCTGGCATGTCGGCGTGTTGTGGAACGACGATCCGCGGTTACCCGAGCCGTTGCTGGCCGAGCTGCGGCGCGATCCCTCGCTGGTGGTGGGCGACAACGAACCCTACTCGGCGCGCGCTTCATACGAATACACGCTCAATGCCCATGCGCGACGGCGCAAGCTACCGCATTGTTCCTTGGAAGTGCGCCAGGACCTGATCGACTCATCTGGTGAGGCACGCGTTTGGGCGACGCGCCTGGCGCCGGCGATCCGGGCTGCCGTTGCAGTGGCTCTGGGCTGAGCCTATATCCACGAACAAGGCTTCAACGCCCAGGAGAGTGCCATGGACGACAAGACACGCACCGATCTCGAGGCCGCTGCCTTCCGCCGGCTGGTCGCGCACCTGCAGGAGCGCACCGACGTCCAGAACATCGATATGATGAATCTGGCTGGCTTCTGCCGCAACTGCCTGTCGCGCTGGTACCGCGAGGAAGCGGGCAAGCAGGGCATCGAGGTTACCGACCCGAAGGCCCGCGAGATCGTCTACGGCATGCCATACGACGAGTGGAAGGCCAAGCACCAGAAAGAGGCCTCGGGCGACCAGAAGAAAGCTTTCGACAAGAGCCAGCACAAGCACGGCTGACATCCTGCCGGACCGTCCCCGTTATCCCCGTCTTTCATCGCAACAGCGTCATTGAGCCGACGTGGCCTGCGCTCCTATGGTCTGCCTGACTGGACCCTAGGAGTTGAGGACATGCCGGACGGAAGCGCCGTTTCCAAGAAGACCAAGGCCGGGCCGATTTCGGCCGATCGCCTGAAGAGCTTCGTCGAGCGGATCGAGAAGCTCGAGGAAGAGCGCAAGGCCATCGGCGGCGACATCAAGGATGTCTATTCCGAGGCCAAGGGCGTCGGCTACGACGTCAAGACCATGCGAAAGGTCGTTTCGCTAAGGCAGATGGATGCGGCCGACCGGGCCGAGCAGGAGACGCTGCTCGACGTCTACAAGCACGCGCTCGGGATGGTCTGAGGCCCTACGCGGGCCTATCGCCGCCGGCTGCCGGACGCTAGGCTTCCCGAAAGTTTCGGGAGGAACAAACAAGTGAGCGTTCATCGTCGTGTATTCGTCGCGTCGCTCGGTGCGGTCGCGGCAACGGGCTCCGTCGCGCGGGCCCAGACATTTCCCACCCAGCCCGTGCACGTCGTCGTGCCGTTCCCGCCCGGCGGCGGCACGGACGCGCTGGCGCGCGCGATCCAGGAGCCGATGCAACGCTCGCTGGGCGGCACGATCATCATCGACAACAAGGGCGGCGGCGGCGGCAGCATCGCCCACGACTTCGTCGCCAAGCAGCCGGCCGACGGCCACTGGATGGTGGTCAGCGCCAACAACCTGCCGCTCTATCCCTACACCGTGGCCAAGCTCGGCTTCGATGCCAAGACCGCCTTCGTCCCGATCGGCTTCATCGCCAAGCAGGAATCGGTGCTGGTCGGCAGTGCCGATGCGCCGTGGCCCGATTTGAAGGCGATCATCGCCGCCGCAAAGGCCGCGCCGGGCTCGGTGCAATACGGCACGGCCGGACTCACCACGCCGATGCATCTGTCGGCTGAGCAGTTCGCCATGCTGAATGGCCTCAAGCTGACCCACGTGCCGTTCCGCGGCACCGGTCCTCTGGTCACCGATCTCCTGGGCAGCCATATCAAGCTCGGCATGTCGAGCATCACCAGCGTTGCGCCGCAGATCGCGGCCGGCAAACTCAAGCCCTACGCGATGGCCTCGCTCGAGCGCTCGTCGGTGGCGCCGAACATCCCGACCTTCAAGGAGCTGGGCGCGGGCGACGTCGACGGCACCATCGTCTACACGCTGCTGGCCCCGGCCGGCACGCCGCCCGCGGTCGTGGCCAAGCTGAACAAGGCGCTGAACGACGCGGTGTCGACGCCCGGAGGCAAGGAAGACCTGAAGAAGCGCGGCTTCGTGCCGATGGGCGGCACGCCGCAGCAGCTCGGCGACTGGCTCAAGATCCAGGAACCGATCTGGGTGCCGGTGCTGCAGGCGGCCGGCATCAAGCCGGAGTAGGGGGCGCTGCCAGCAAACGCCCGACGGAGCAATCCGCCGGGCGTTTTTCATGGTCGAGCAGCGGCACACTCATCCACGAAAGCAGTTGCCGTCGGTGGCACACCCGATCGGGGGGCGATTCACTTCTGCAATCAACGGCTTGGGGGCTATTTATGACACAGGCAGCGGCACACGCCGTGGCACAGCGAGGTGTGCCAGAAAATGGCTAATACCAGATGTTCATCGGCAGGCCGTAGCGGTCGCGCTCGCGCGCCGGCCCGAGCCGGGTGGCCGCGCCGTCGGCGATCAGTGTCGCCGTTCGGCAGACAGCCATAGCATCGAGCACGTCGTCGCGGGCAGCACCTGACAGCGCTTCGACCTTCCACTTGAAGCCGTGCTGGGCGAGCAGCTTGCGCCGCTCCGCGAAGCCGTCCGGCTTGCGCTTCTTGGCAAGCACCGGCTTGCCGCCGTTCATGCGCGTGAAGGCGAGCTCGGGATGCGCCTCGTAGATGACGCGCCGGAGCTTGGCGCTGCCGCGCAGCAGCTCGTCGATCTCGCGCAGCTTGGGGAACAGATGGAAGGTCTGCTGGTTGAGACCGACGCCCAGCTTCCTGCTGGTGGCGTTGGCGTCAGCATGCGTCGCGCAGGTCAGTGCCGGGCGGCAGGGTGTCGGGAAAACCGAGCTCGCCTTGCCCGGCATCAGGGCGCGCGCTTCGCCCTCGCAGGCGCGGCCAGGACGCGGGATGTCGGTGAGGCCGATCGGCATGTCGACGGCCAAAATGGAAAGACCCTCGCAGGCTTCCGCGAGGGTCTTCACAACTCTTATGTCGAGGGAACCGTCGGCGTCACGCCGGCAGACAACCCAGCCGGTGCGGCAACCATCGGCGCCCCCGACGACCAATTGGCAACGTTGCGTCAAAGAGCAGCGAGTGCCGCGTTCAACGTCGCACTCGGCCGCATCGCTGCCGATGTCTTGCTCCGATCGGGGAGATAATAGCCGCCAGTATCCACCGGCTTACCCTGCGCGGCGATCAGCTCAGCATCAATCTTGGCCTCGTTGGCCGCCAGCGCCGCCGCCAGCGGCTTGAAGCGGGCCGATAGGCCCGTGCTGTTGTCCCGCCGGGCCAGCGCCTCTGCCCAATACTTCGCCAGGTAGAAGTGGCTGCCACGATTATCCAGTTCGCCGACCTTGCGCGCTGGCGAACGGTTGTCCTCAAGGATCTTGCCGTTGGCCTCATCGAGCGTCTCGGCTAAGACCTTCACGTCCTCGTTCCCGGTTCTTTGCGCCAGATGTTCCAGCGAAGCGCCAAGCGCCAGGAATTCGCCCAGCGAGTCCCAGCGCAGATACCCTTCGTGCTGGAACTGCTCCACATGCTTGGGCGCCGAGCCGCCGGCGCCGGTCTCGAACAACCCGCCGCCCGCCAGCAACGGAACGATCGAGAGCATCTTGGCCGACGTGCCCAGTTCCATGATCGGGAAAAGATCGGTCAGGTAGTCGCGCAGCACATTGCCCGTGACGGAGATGGTGTCGAGCCCCTGGCGAATGCGATCGAGCGAGAACTTGATGGCCTCGACCGGCGCCAGGATGCGGATGTCCAGACCCTTCGTGTCCTCGTTCTTAAGGTACTTCTCGACCTTGGCGATCAACTGCGCGTCGTGGGCGCGTTTGGCGTCGAGCCAGAACACCGCCGGGGTGTTGCTCAGACGCGCGCGGCGCACCGCGAGCTTGACCCAGTCCTGGATCGGCTCGTCCTTGACCTGGCACATGCGGAAGACGTCACCGGTCTCGACCTTCTGTTCCATCAGGACCGTGCCGTCCTCGGCAACCACGCGAACCGTTCCGCCCGTGGCGACCTCGAAGGTCTTGTCGTGCGAGCCGTACTCCTCGGCCTGCTGCGCCATCAAGCCGACGTTCGGCACGGAGCCCATCGTCTTGGGGTCGAAGGCGCCATGCGCCTTGCAGTCGTCGATGGTGGCCTGGAACAGCGTCGAGTAGCAACGATCGGGGATCGCGGCGAGGACGTCGTGCAACTTGCCGTCAGAGCCCCACATCTTACCCGATTCGCGGATCATCGCCGGCATCGAGGCATCGATGATCACGTCGCTCGGCACGTGAAGGTTGGTGATTCCCTTGTCGGAATTGACCATGGCGAGGCCCGGCCGCTTCGCGTACTCAGCCTGGACATCGGCCTTGATGACGGCCTTCTCGGCTTCCGGCAGCGTCTCGATGCGGGTCAGCAGGTCGCCCAGGCCGTTGTCGGGATCGATACCGAGCTTCTTGAACGTGTTGCCATGCTTCTCGAAGACGTCGGCGAAGAACACGGAAACGCAATGACCGAACAGGATGGGATCGGAGATCTTCATCATGGTCGTCTTGAGGTGCAGCGAGAACAGGATGCCGTCCTTCTTCGCGGCATCGATCGCAGCGGCGTAGAAGGCGCGCAACGCCTTACGGTTCATCACCGAGCAGTCGATGATCTCGCCGGCCTTGAGCGGAATCTTCGGCTTCAGCACCGTGACCGCGCCGTCGCTGCCGGCCAGCTCGATGCGGGCATTGGTCGGCGCCGCAATGGTCGTCGCGACCTCCGAACCGTAGAAGTCGCCGCCCGACATGGTCGCCACGTGCGTCTTCGAGTCCTTGCTCCAGGGGCCCATCTTGTGCGGATGTTTGCGCGCGTACTGCTTCACGGCACCGGCGGCGCGGCGGTCGGAATTGCCCTCGCGCAGCACCGGATTGACGGCGCTGCCGAGCACCTTGCCGTAGCGGGCGCGGATTTCCTTGTCCGCGGGCGTCGCGTCGCTATCGGGATAGTTCGGGACGTTGTAACCCTTGCCCTGCAGCTCCTTGATCGCTGCCTTCAGCTGCGGGATCGAAGCGGAGATATTGGGCAGCTTGATGATGTTGGCCTCGGGGCGCATCGCAAGTTTGCCGAGTTCGGCGAGCTCGTCGTTGATTTTTTGCGCTGGCGTCAGCTTGTCGGGGAAGTTGGCGATGATGCGACCAGTCAGCGAAATGTCCTTCAGCTTCATCTTCACGCCGGCTGTCGCGACGAAAGCCTCGACGATCGGCAGCAGGGAAAACGTCGCAAGACCGGGGGCTTCATCGACCTTCGTCCAGACGATTTCGAGATCTGACATACCTGCACCTCCGTGCGCCGCTTTGGGTTCGGCTGGGTTGATCTATTGCTGATTATGGCCCGTCTTGTTGCACCACCGTGAGGTAAAGGCAATCTTCGGCACGGCGATGTCAGAAGGACACGCGGCCAATCTTTTCCAGGCCTGCGCGCTCCGTGCTGTTACCTCAACGGGTGGAATGACGGTCGAATATTTGCCGTTAGACCACGCTTTCCTCGGCCGCGTCGCCAGCCGCACCTTCAACGAGGTGCGCGGCATCAACCGCGTAACCTACGACATCACGAGCAAGCCGCCGGGGACGATCGAGTGGGAGTGACCGCCCGTGGCGGTCAATCCCGAGCATTTGCGAGGGATTTATTTGAGGGGAAGCAGGAGCGGACCGGCAAGACGGCCCACTAGCGCACGGGGCAGCGCAGTCAGACCCGGTCGAGCGTCCTTTCCGGGCCGGCAGCCCGTGGCATGGCCGAAATTGTCGGCAACAGATCGTCGAGGTCGCTGATGAAGGCGACATGGTCGAGGTGGGTTCGTTCGGCGAAACCGCCTTCGACGACGCCGCGCAACAGGGCCGCCAAGGGCTCCCAATAGCCGCCCTGGTCGACGATCACGATCGGCTTGCTGTGCAGGCCGAGTGTGCGCCAGGACAGGACCTCGAAGAACTCCTCGAGCGTCCCCAGACCGCCGGGGAGGACCACGAAGGCATCCGACCGCTCGAACATCTGCAGTTTTCGCTCGTGCATGGTTTGGACGACCACGGTCTCGGTCAGGGCGGGGTGGCCGGCCTCGCGTTCCAGTAGGAACTGCGGAATGACGCCGACAACGGTCGCCCCGGCAGCCAGGGCGGCGTTTGCCACCAGGCCCATAAGGCCGACGCCACCGCCGCCGTAAACGAGCGTTACGCCCTCACGGGCCAGCAGCGCGCCCAGCCGGACGGCGGTGTCGCGCATGGCGGGGTCGATGCCGAAGCGGGCGCCGCAGAAGACGCAGAGGGAAGCAGGGGGGAGTTCGGACACGGAGGATTCTTTTTACAGTCGATCCGATGTCTTTCCGGACCGGGTTGGCATGGTATCATTTCACAGAGAGAGGTCGCGACGCCTAAGGGCGGTCGGTCGTCGCACCGTTGGGAGGGTGATGTCACGCACTGTTTTCTGGCTGGTCGGGGGAGGCACGATCGTCATTGCCGTTGCTCTCGCTGTTGCATGGCGTGGCAAGCTGACCGAGCAGGCCGTGATCGATCTGGCCACCAAGCCCGCGGTCGTCGCGCCGCCGGCGCAGGCGCCTGCGCTTGCGCCCCAAGCGTCGCCGGCGACGCCAGGTTCGCCGACTGCGCCGGAAGCCTCCTCAACTCCGACCTTCGACGTTGCCCGCATCGGGCCCGACGGGCGGGCCGTCGTTGCCGGGCGGGCCGCGCCGGGCGCCAAGGTCGTGCTGCTCGATGGCGGCAAGGAAATCGCCAATAGCGTCGCGGATGCGCGCGGTGAATGGGTGATCATCGCCCAGGAGCCGCCGCTCGCGCCCGGGCCGCACGAGTTGCGGGTGATCCAGCATATCGACGGCCGTGCCCCGGTGACATCGGATCAGGTCGTGGTCGTGGTCGTCCCACAGCCGTCGTCGCCGCCGCAGCCTCCGTCGTCGTCGCAGCCTCCGTCTTCGCCGCAGCCTCCGTCTTCGCCGCCGTCCGTCGCTGCGTCGGGTGCCAAGGAACCGAAGGACGAGACGCTGGTGATGATCGCGCCGTCGGCCGGACCCACCACGCTGGTCCAGCCGCCGTCGGCGGCGGGCGTGCCGAAATCGGGCGACCTCGTCGTCTCGACGGTCGACTACGATGACCGGGGTCAGGTCACGATTTCGGGGCAGGCGGCTCCGGGAACGACCGTACGTGCCTATGTCGACGACAAGATCGCTGCCGAAGGTATCGCAGCGCCGGACGGTCGCTGGCGGCTTACGCCAGCCAACCCCATCGACCACGGCAAGCACACGCTGCGCATTGACCGGCTGGCGAAGGACGGCAAGCCCGTCGCTCGTCTCGAATTGCCGTTCGAACGGGCCGCCGTGCCGCCGACTGTTGGGAACGACAGCAAGCGGCTGTATGTGGTGCGGGGCGACAATCTGTGGAACATCGCGCGCGCGCATTACGGCACTGGCTGGCATCACACCAAGATCTTCAATGCCAACAAAGATCAGATTCGCGACCCCGATCTGATATACCCGGGCCAAGTCTTCAGCCTGCCCAAGGTCGACTGACGGCTGTCGGGCGACAGAGAGCGCGTTCATGCTGGCCAATTTCTTCGTGCCGATCCTCGCTGACGGATGGCGATTCATCGCCCTTTTTGCCGGTGCGACCTTTCTCGGTGCCCTGACGGGTGCGGCGTGGCTGTTCTGGCCGCTGATGCTCCTGACCCTGTGGTCGATCTATTTCTTCCGTGACCCGCCGCGGGGCGTGCCACAGGACGACGGCGTCCTGATCGCGCCGGCCGATGGGCTGGTGCAGATGATCGTCGATGCTGTGCCACCACCCGAACTCGGATTGGGCGGCGAGGCACTGACGCGCGTCTCGATCTTTCTCAGTGTCTTCGATGTCCACATCAACCGCGCACCATGCGCGGCATCGGTCGACGTCGTGGCCTATCGCCCGGGCAAGTTCGTGAACGCCTCGGCCGACAAGGCGAGCGACGACAACGAGCGCATGGCGATTGCGCTGCGCCGGCCCGACGGCCGGGTGATCGGCTGCGTCCAGATCGCCGGCTGGGTGGCCCGCCGGATCGTCTGCTACATCAAGCCGGGCCAGTCGGTCGCCGCCGGCGAGCGCTTTGGGCATATCCGGTTTGGCAGCCGGACGGATCTCTATCTGCCGCCCGGCGCCCGTTTGTTGGTCGCGCCGGGACAGCGCATGATCGGGGGCGAGACCGTCATGGCCGAACTCGATCCCGTTGCGGCCGTGCCGCGCCCGGCGATCGAATTCTAGGAGGCAGCGATGGATGGCGATTCCCCAACGCCCCGGGGCCGGTTGCACGGCTTCTCGATCAATCGCCTGATCCCCAACGTCCTGACGCTGGCAGCCCTGTGCTCGGGGCTGACGGCGATCCGCTTCGCGCTCCAAGGCGAGATGCGCCTGGCGGTCATCGCCATCATCGTGGCTGCGATCTTCGACGCTCTCGACGGACGCGTCGCGCGTCGGCTGGGGGTCACTAGCCGGTTCGGCGCGGAGCTCGATTCGCTGTCGGATTTCCTGTGCTTCGGTGTCGCGCCTGCCCTTGTGCTCTATCTCGCCTCGCTGAAGGACGGCGGCGCGCTCGGCTGGGTGGTGACCCTGATGTTCCCCATTTGCTCGGCCTTGCGTCTGGCACGCTTCAACACCGCCTTGGTCTCAGACACGCCACCGCCCCCCGCCTGGACCGGATCGTATTTCACCGGCGTGCCGGCCCCGGCGGGGGCGTTGCTCGCCCTGATCCCTTTGATGATGAGCTTCGAGATCGAGGCTGCCTGGCCGCGCCATGCGTTGGTGGTGGGCGCGGTACTGGTCGTGGTCGGCGGCCTGATGGTGAGCCGACTGCCGACATACTCCTTCAAGAAGGGGCGGGTGCCCCGTCATCTCGTGCTGCCATCGCTGCTCGGTGCGGCGCTGGTCATGGGGGTGCTTGCGAGCGCCCCCTGGATCGCGGGGTCCCTGATCGGCCTGGTCTACGTCGCGTTGATCCCGTTCAGCTGGGCAGCCTATCGCCGCCAGGCGGCTCAGGACCGGCAGGCTGCGGCCAATTCGGCGGAGGTCGTGTCCCTGCGGGCGGTCGATTCCGGGCCGCCGCCGCAGGGCTGACCGTCCCTGCGGCACATGTTCGATCCCGTCCTTCGGCGCCTGATCGATCCTCCGCTCAATCGCGCCGGCGCTTGGCTGGCAGGTCGGGGCGTACCAGCCAACGGCGCAAGCCTCGCCGGACTGGCGGTCGGACTGCTGGCGGTGCCGACGCTGGCCTATGGTCGATACGACTTGGCGCTGATCGCGATCGTGCTCAATCGATTGATCGACGGCGTGGATGGGCCGATCGCGCGGCACAGCCGCTCGACGCCGTTCGGTGGCTATCTCGACATCATGTGCGACATGGCATTCTACGCAGCGGTCCCGGTCGGCTTCGCTCTCGCCAATCCGGCAAACGCCATCTGGGCCGCTGTCGTGCTGGCATCCTTCGTGTGCACCGGGGCTTCGTTCCTGGGACGCGCTGTCCTGGCGGTGGAGCATGGTGAAGCCTATGACGGCAAACGCGGCCGGAAGTCTTTCCTCCATGCGGCGGGACTGATCGAGGGAAGCGAGACGATAGGGGCGTTCGTGTTGTTCTGCCTCTTCCCCGCGGCCTTCGGCTGGCTGGCGGGCATATTCGCCATCTTGTGCGTCTGGACGGCGGCGGCCCGGGTTGTCGAGGCCTATCGCTCGGCGACAGTAAACGGGGCCTGAGGACCCGCCCTATGGGGTCGTGAGAAGATTGCAGTGAACGTGCATTAAATCTTGGAAATCAAACATATTCAATATGTTATAGAGACTTCTTCATATTTTCGACTAAATTAGATTGACCCAAGAATCTGCATTAAGTACGATTCTTACCATTCCTCAATGGGACGTCGGTTGGCGGGTCGTTGCCCAGTGCGAGGTCTTGGAGACCAAGTATGCTGTCCATCTTTCGGCGATTGATGAGAGACAATCAGGGTGCCACGGCGGTCGAATACACGCTGATCGCGTCGCTGATTGCCGTCGCCGCGATCGCTTCGATGCGCACCGTGGGCGGCAAGATCTCCAACGTCTTGGGCAATACTTCCAACACCTTGAGTTGAGACGTCGACGCCGAGGCATTTTCCGAGGGCGGACCAGCGATGGGCCGCCTGACGTATTGACCCCCTATTAGCTGTGTAGGATGCCAATTTTCCCTTTATAAATAATGCACTAACGTCTTGACTTCAGGTATTGAGCAAAATATCCTTTGTAACGTTCTTATCTGCAGTCCTTTGTTTTCATTTCGTTTGTACATTCGTTTGGAAGTTTTGAGTTTCGCGCCATTTCCAAGGCTGCCGAACGCGGCCGGGCACAAGCGAACCCGTACAAGCAAAACCTAAGGACGGCGGGAGCTCCGGTCGTGACGTGGTGGGCTTTTCGTTCGCCGCGAGGACGACTGGATCATCGCGGGTCAGATGGTGTCGGATGTCGCTGCTTGTCCTTCTCCAGTTCGCATGTCTGATCGGCTTTGGGCTGCTGCTTGTCGCGGCCGCCTGGCAGGATCTGCGTTCGATGCGGATCGCCGACGGGCTTTCCATGGCGATCGTCGCGGCATTCAGCGTGTGGGCGCTGAGCGGCATGGCGTCGGGCAACACCTCGCTTTCCAGGATCGGACTCGCGGCTGGCTGCGCCATTGCAGTGTTCGCGATCAGCGCCCTGGCCTTCGCTATCGGCGCGCTGGGCGGCGGCGACGTCAAGCTGCTGTCAGCATCCAGCCTCTTCGCCGGGCCAGCCTTGCTGGCTGATTTCCTGATGATCACGGCAGTCGTGGGCGGCCTGCTGGGCTTGGCGATGCTCGTTGGCGCGCGGATCGGGCCTGCGCCGGCCGGCGACGGCTCACTGTCGGCGCGTCTGCGCGGCGGCCTGCCCTACGGCCCGGCGATCGCCGCGGGCGGCCTGTGGGTTGCGGCGGCGCAGGCGGCTTCATGAACGGGTTGGAGGCGGCATCTTGAACAGCAAGCGCGTTGCCTTCCTGTTGCTGGCGGTCATCGTTGCCGGTTCGACGGCCTTCTTGGCCCGTGCCTGGCTGCAGGCCGAACGGGCGGCGATCGTGGCGCAGGCCGGCGGGCAGCGACAGGTCACGCCTGCCAAGCCGGCCGTACAGGTCCTGGTGGCGCGCACGGCGATCCGCACCGGCCAGATCATCAAGCCCGATGATCTGCGCTGGCAGGCATGGCCGCAGGGCGCATTGCCGCCGACCTACATCATCGAAGGCAGGCGTCCTATTTCCGACTTCGTGGGAGCGGTGGCGCGCAGCGCCTTCCACGTCGGTGAGCCGATCGTCGAAGTCGAGATTGTCATGCCGGGATCGCGCGGCTTCCTGGCCGCTGTGCTGCGCTCCGGCATGCGCGCGGTCAGCGTGCCGGCCACGGCCACCAGCGCGGTTTCCGGTTTCATCTATGCCGGCGATCGCGTCGACGTGTTGCTGACTCACGTATTGAACAGCCCGACTGGGCAGCACAGCGCCACCGAGACGATCCTGCGCAATGCGCGCGTGATCGCGATGGACCAGAAGCTCGACTTCGCGCCCGGCGACAAGCCGGACATCGCCAAGACGGCGACACTCGAACTTACCCCGAAGCAGACCGAAATCATCACGCTCGCGGTCAAGATGGGCGATCTGTCCCTGGCCCTGCGCAGTCTGCAGGACCCGGAGGACGGTGATCGCGACCCGGATGTCGCCGATGAGGTCTCCGCCGAACTCGGTTACAGCTATACCCGCGACAGCCAGGTCAGCCGCCTGATCAAGAGCCCGACGGCCGCCCCGGCGCCCGAGATCGCGCGCAACGCCATCTTCCTGTTACGCGGCGGCAACCGCACCAAACAGGACCTCGACGGCAGCGCAAGCGCCGATCCGTCCGCCCCGCCAACGCCTGATCCCGCCAAGCAGGGTCCACGAACGACAACCTTCACCCGTACCCTCCCGAGTGTGCCGCAATGAGCCAGTCGTTCGCCTTTGCGCCCAAACCATCGATCTGGCGTCGCGCCAGCGCATCACTCGCGCTTGCCGCGGCCCTGTCATTTGCGCTGCAGCCCACGCCCGCCCTGGCGCAGACGGTCCAGCCAGACGGGACGGCCAAGGTCCAGACGAAAACCAAGAGCTCGAACGCCAACACTGTGGCCAAGAAGTCGGCTCGGAAGACGAGCCCCACCGACAATGTCTCGGATGACCTCAATCGCCGCGAGGCGGAGCGGGCCGAACAGGTCGTGCGGGCCATGGCATCGCCACCGGCGACGAGTGCGCCGCTGGCGATCGGGGCCCCGACCGCTGCCGTATTGCCCATCACGGCCGGGTCCACCAGCCCGCTACCGCCGACGGTCGCCGCCATTCCGCCCCGGACGCCAATCGTCAGTGCCTCACTCACGCCCGACGTCGGAACCTCTCAGGCGACGCCGGCGATGCCTCAACCGCCGGTCGCCGGTGCACCGGCCGCCGACCGCGGCACCGGGCAAATCGTCCAGACACAAACGCCGACCCAACCGCAGATTACCCCGACACCACGGCAAGCGCAGGCGCCGCCGCCGGTGCCGATCCCGCCCGCGACCGCCCCCGGGGCGCCGCGACAGCCCCAGGTCATCGGTGGTGCACCGAGCCGTGCCTTCGGTCAAAGCCAGATCGTGCCGACCGAACCGCCGACACTCAGGCTCGAGATCAACAAGGGCACCGCAATCAAGTTGCCCGGCCCCGCCGCCACCGTGTTCGTGGCCGCCCCCGACATTGCCGACGTCCAGGTGCGGTCCCCGACCATGGTCTATGTCTTCGCCAAGAAGGCCGGCGATACGGTGCTCTATGCCGTCGACGATCAGGATCGGGTGCTGCTGAATACCATCGTCAGCGTCACCTCGCCGATCAGCCGCATGAAGGGCGCCCTTGACACGCTGCATCCCGGCAACGGCATCTCCTACGACAACCAGGGCGAGACGATCGTGATAACCGGGACGGTCCGCTCGGCGGTAGTTGCCGAAGATGCACGCCGGTTGGCCCTGCAGCACGTTGCCGGAAACGCCGCCAAGGTCATCAGCAATGTCAGGGTCGACGCCCCCACGCAGGTGCAATTGCGCGTCAAGGTGGCCGAAGTCAGGCGCGAGGCGCTGAAGCGCGTCGGCATCAACTGGCAGAACATCAACAATGTCGCCCTGTTCGGCCTCGCGACGTTCGGTATCGGTGCCGGTGCGGGATTTGCCGTCCGCACGGCTCAGTCCGTCGGCGGCGTGGCCTCGGGTGCCATCTCCTTCCAATCCAACGACGGCAGCCTGAATGGCTTAATCGACTTCCTGGCCACCCAGAACCAGGCGACCATCCTCGCCGAACCAAATTTGATCGCGATGTCCGGCGAGACGGCGAGCTTTCTTGCCGGTGGTGAGATTCCGATCATCACGCCGCAAGGCGGGACCACCAACGCCACGATTACGGTGGCCTACAAGCAGGTTGGTGTCAGTCTCGCCTTCACCCCGACCATCATCGGTGATCGCATCAATCTCAAGGTCGCGCCGGAAGTGAGCCAGCTTTCGTCGGTCGGGTCGATCAGCGTGCCGCTCACGGCGACTGCCGTGGTGACCGTGCCGGGCATTCAGACACGCAAGGCATCGACCACGATCGAGCTTGGCAGCGGCCAGAGCTTTGCCATCGCCGGATTGCTGCAGTCGTCTTCGCAGCAGGACGTGGTCAAGCTGCCCTGGCTCGGCGACATTCCCGTCCTCGGCTCGCTGTTCAAGTCCGACGCCTATCAGCGCTCGGAAACGGAGCTGGTCATCATCATCACGCCGTACTTCGTCGAGCCCACGAGCGGCAAGCTGCGTACGCCTCTCACCGATCGCGTGCCGCCGACCGATGCCGACCGTCTGGTCTATCAACGCCTCAACCATCCGACGCCGCCTCGGCGCGTCTCGGTCGGTCGTCCGCAGTACTCCGGCCCGTCGGCGGGCTTCAAGCTGGATTAGGGGAGACGTCATGCGATCCGTCATTTTCGTGCTTCTCGCCGCCGGCGGCCTTGTGGCCTGCGCCAATCCCGTCGCGCAGCAGGCCACCGTGGATACGGTTCACGATGCGGTGCGCGCCGACACGATGGTCGCCATCAACTTCGCGCCCGGCGCCGGCCAGCTCGACGCCACGCAGATCAACGGGCTCAAGGCCATGGTTGCCGCAGGCAGGCGCGCGCAGCGCGACGAATTTGCCGTCGTGTTCGACGGCTCAGGTGGCCCCGCGCAGCGGATGCGCGCGCAACGCGTCGCCCAGAGCCTATCGGAGGCGGGCGCACACTGGGTTACCACCGCTGTGGAACCCGCCATGGCGATGGGACCGAACTCGGTCGTCGTTGTGCGATCCGAATATCTGATCGCCAGCAACAGGTGCCCGAACTATTTGCCGGCTTCCATGTGGAACCCGAACGAAGCCGCCATGCCGGGGTTTGGCTGTGCCGACGCTTACAACATGGGCCAGATGCTTGCTCGGCCGCGCGACGCGGCGGTGGGTCGTTCCCCCGGCCCGGCTGATGGCACGGTCAACGCGGAGGCGGTCGCTCGTTATCGAGAGGGCAGGGTCCGCCCGCTCGGTTCGGCCGGTAGCGGCGCTTCGACCCTCGGTGGTGGCGCGGCGTCCGGCGGCGCCACGTCCGGTACGAACTGAGGCGCCAGGGATGTCTGCCATGGCGAGCGCCCAAGTCCTGACGTCGATTTCGCGAGACGACAAGCCCGGTCTCAGCGCCATGGCCTTCATCTCCGACACGGCGACACTGTCGCGCGTCTCGGCCGACCTGTTCAGCGTGACGCTGGGCAAGGCCAACGTCCGCGAGGGCTCGATCGATGCCGCGCTGGCGATCGGCGAGTGGCCGCGCGACCTCGATCTCCTCATTGTCGATCTCGCCAGCGCCGCTGACCCGATCGCCGATGCCGCCGCCCTCAAGACCGCCGTTCCGGGCGGCTGCATCGTGATTGGCGTCGGCCGCATCAACGACGTGGCCCTGTTCCGGGACCTGATCGCCGTGGGATTCAACGACTACTTGGCGCTTCCGTTTGCCGAAGGCGCCATGAGCCGGGCGGTGGACCGTGCGCTCGAGCTTCGCCAGCGGACCGGAAATGGCGTCGTGTTGGGCCAGTCGCCGCTGAAGGATGCCGCGCCGCGAACTCTGTCGGTCATCGGCGCGCGTGGGGGTGTCGGCGCGACAACGGTGGCGGTCGCCATTGCCGCCATGCTGGGCACCCGGCTCAAGGAAGAGGTCCTGCTGATCGACTTCGACCTGCACTACGGCTCTCTCATGCTGGCGCTCGATCTCGAGGCGATCGATGCCTTGCGCGAGGCGCTGGATCAGCCCGATCGGATCGATGCCCTGTTCATTCAGCAAGTGGCGCAGAAAAAGAGTGATTACCTCTACGCAATCGGCGCGGAGGAAGCGCCGACGAACGGATTCCAGGCCCGGCCTCACGCCGCCGGCGACTTCCTGAGGTCGATCCATCGTCGCTTCCGCTGGGTCGTAGCCGACGTACCGCGCGGCGATCCCGTGATCCAACGCCAGGTCATCGAGGCGTCGACCGATATTCTGCTCGTGACCGATCTGTCGCTGCCTGGCGTCCGCGACGCGATGCGCCTTCAGCAGCTCGTTCACGACGTGGCGCCTGGCGCGAAATTGTACATCGCCACCGGCGGCGCGATCGACGCGCGACGCTCGGCGGTCAAGGTGGCCGACGTCGAACGAACGCTCAAGCGTAAGGTCGATTGCCAGATCCCGGCCGATACGGCGGCGGCGCATTCGGCCGTGAATGTCGGCAAGTCGGTGTCCGAAGCGGCGCCAGCCAGCGGCATCGTCAAGGCGCTGCGTCCGCTCGTCGCCGGTCTCGACGCGCCGGGCGACCCAGGGACATCGGGCAAGGTGCGGAAGATGCCGAGCCTGATCGAACGTCTCGGCCGCGGCCTGAAGAAGTAGACGGCCATGTTTGGTTTGCGCGCCAAGAAGACCGAACAGGCCGAGGGTCCTGCCGTCGGCCCGCTCGACCGGATCGACCGGCGCACCCCGGTAGAGCCGCGCCCCAGTCTCATCCCTGTCGACCGTGACGCACGAGTCGCCGCCGCCGCCGCCAGCTTGCGCGAGGCGGTCGCTCCGCGGCTGCGGGCGCTGATCGATGCGGGCGCCCCGGCCGGCGAGGTGACGCGACAGGCGGGATCGCTGTCGCAGGCGCATTTCCGCGGCCACGGCGTCCTGCTGGCGCCCCTCGACCTGCGCAATTACGTGGCCGATGTTCTGCGCCCGATCCTTCCGGCGACCACCTTCGGCGAGCCGACACCCGACGCTTCGGCGGTGGTGACGCCGGAGCCGATCGGTGGCGACGCCGAGGTTTCCGCGGCAAGGACGCCCGATCTCTCCGAACGATCGCCGACGCAGTCGTCGACCCCGAAGACCGGCACGCCAGCGCGCTCGATCTCGCATCCGGCTGGCTCCCCGGTCAAGGGCGATCCTGCGGATAAGTCGTCCAGCAAGCTCTCCCGCAGCAAGGTCGACCAGGCACGGCGCGCCGTGCAGCCCATGGTCATGACCCGCATCGATCTCGCGGCCGCCGTCAGCCTGCCGCGCAGCGAGCTGGTGCGTCAGCTCGAGGGGCTTGCCGCCGAACTGCTCGCTGAGCATCGCATTCAGCTCAATCGACCCGAGCAGTCAGACCTCGTCTATCAGCTCGTCAACGACATGATGGGGCTCGGCCCTCTCGAGCCGCTGCTGGAGGACGAGAGCATTACCGACATCATGATCAACGGCGCGAAGCAGATCTACGTGGAGCGTGCCGGCAAGATCGATCTCACCACGGTGACGTTTGAAGACAACACCCATCTTCTCAACATCTGCAACAGAATCGTCAGCCGCATCGGTCGGCGCGTCGACGAGGCGAGTCCGATCTGCGATGCGCGCCTGGAAGACGGCAGCCGCGTCAACATCATCATTCCGCCGCTGGCGATCGACGGTCCATCGGTTTCGATCCGCAAGTTCGGCAAGCGCCAGATCGGTTTTGACCAGATGGCGCAGCAGGGCAACATCTCGCCCGCCATGGCGACGGTGCTGCGCATCGCCGCGCGCTGCCGGCTGAACACCGTCGTTTCGGGTGGTACCGGATCGGGAAAGACGACCATGTTGAACGCGCTGTCCGGCATGATCGACAACGGCGAGCGCGTCGTGACCATCGAGGACGCCGCCGAGCTGCGCATGCAGCAGCCCCATGTCGTCCGGCTGGAGACCCGGCCCGCGAACCTCGAAGGCAACGGCGAGGTCACGATGCGCGACCTCGTGAAGAACGCCCTGCGCATGCGTCCCGACCGCATCATTCTCGGCGAGGTCCGCGGCCCCGAGGCGATCGACCTGCTGCAGGCCATGAACACCGGGCATGACGGTTCGATGGGGACGCTGCACGCCAACCGGCCGCGAGAGGCCCTCACGCGTCTCGAAAACATGGTCACCATGGGCGCGTCGAACCTGCCGCCCAAGGCCATCCGCTCGCAGATCGCCGGTTCGCTGCAATTGATCGTGCAGATCAGCCGTATGCGGGACGGCGTGCGGCGGGTCACGCATATCTCCGAAGTCATGGGCATGGAGGGTGAAGTCGTCATCACCCAGGACCTGTTCACCTATGAATTTCACGGCGAAACCACCGATGGCAGGCTGAGTGGTGCCTTCAAGAGCTCGGGGTTGCGGCCGCATTTCCTGCCCCGTGCCGCCTATTACGGCCTCGACAAGGTGCTGATGGAGGCGATGGCATGACCGGGGATGCCGGGGCCCACGCCTTTGACCTCGACACGGTGACAATCCTCATCTCGGCCGGGTTCGTCCTGACCTTTGCGGCGCTTCGCGTGGTGTTCGGCGGTTTCTTCGCCGAGCGGCGACTGCGTGACAGGCTCGAGGATCTCGACGCACGCACACAGGCCGTCCCCCGCATGTTGCAGATGGCGACGCTGAGGCGTGTCGAAAAGGCCGGCCGGCTGCCGACACTCGACAGGCTGCTGTGGCGCTGGTTTCCCAATGCCAGCAGCATCCGCCATAAGCTTCAGGCCTCGGGCATGAATGCCACCCTGGGCGATTTCGCCTTTGCCTCACTGGCGCTCGCCATCGTTGTGGCTTTCATTCTCTATGTTGTCCTCGATATAGCGCCTGCCGTCGCGCTTGGCGGCTCATTGATGATCGGCGTCGGCTTGCCCAACGTCTGGGTCGGCTGGAAGGCGCGCCGCCGCGGCCAAAAGTTCAACCTCCTGTTCCCGGAGGCCATCGACCTGATCGTTCGCGCCCTGCGGGCCGGCCTGCCGGTTCAGGAGGCGATCGGCACGGTCGCGCGCGACATCAAGGATCCGGTCGGCGCCGTGTTTCGTCGTGTCCAGCAGGAGGTCCAACTCGGCACCCCGGTCGATACCGCACTGTGGCGGGTGGCGAAGACGGTGCAGACCGATGAGTTCAATTTTCTCATCGTCGCCATGTCGATCCAGCGCGATACCGGCGGCAATCTGGCCGAGACGCTGGCCAATCTCAGCGCACTCCTGCGGGCCCGCCAGCAGCTTCGCCTGAAGATCCGGGCTTTCACCTCCGAGGCGCGAACCACGATGCTGATCATGGCCGGCCTGCCGTTCCTCGTCGGCGGCGGCCTGTTCTTGATCTCGCCGGACTATATCGGGCCGATGTTCACGACCGAAACAGGCCAGATGATTGCCGCCGGCGCCGCCTGCAGCATGGGGTTGGGGATCTACGTCATGAACAAGATCGCCACGATCAAGGTCTGACACTGCGATGGAACCTGCCCTCTCCGAGAAGAGCTTTGTGGTGATCGTTGCGGCGACGACGTTCGTCGCGTTCTGGGCGCTGGGAATGGCCCTGACATGGCAGGCACCGATCGAAGCGCGCTTGAAGGCCCTGCGCACGCGCCGCATGAAGACACGCGGCGAGCAGTCCGGATCCGGCAAGGCTTCACCGAAGGCGGTTTCGCTGGGCCTCCTGCGAAAGTTTGCCGACCGTCTGAATCTTCTTCGCGGCGTGGCGGCCGACCAGATCTCCCGTAAGCTGCGCCAGGCCGGCTTTCATTCGCGCGACGCCGCCGTGATCTACGTCTTCGTCAAGCTCGCCCTGCCGTTGCTGCTGGGCTTCCTGATGATCGGCCTCACGTCGGTATCGAACGTGCTGGTTCTGCCGGAGGACCTGATCTTGCCGGCCTGCATCGGGGCGGTGCTGCTGGGCTTCCTGTTGCCGGACCTCTACATCAAGAACGTCGCTGCCAAGCGTCGAGAAATATTGAATTCCATACTGCCGGAAGGCCTCGACCTCCTGACGATCTGCGTCGAGGCCGGGCTCAGCATCGACGCGGCCTTCCGCAGGGTTTCCCGCGAAATGCAGGGATCGATGCCCGAATTGGCCGTCGAGTTCGAGATGACGGCCATTGAACTCACGTATCTACCCGACCGCCAGCAGGCGCTGGAGAACATGGCGGACCGCTCGGAGTCGCCGGCCGTGGCCGCCCTGGTGAATGCCCTCCGTCAGACTGAAAAATACGGCACGCCACTCGCCGCCTCGCTTCGCATCCTGAGCCAGGAGTTTCGCCAGACCCGGGCCTCGAAGGCCGAAGAGAAGGGGGCCCGGATGCCAGCCCTCATGACCGTCCCCCTCATGGTGTTCATCCTCCCCACGCTGATCACCGTGCTGCTCGCGCCGGCAATTATGTCGGCGATGAAGTTGACATAATTGGCATAAGTTTCCTAGACTTACGCCATATTTCTACGAGTTTAGTTAAAATTGATTTTTTGCCCGTTTGGGCAGTCATTGATGGGGGCAGACATGCTGCGTAGCTTTTCGCGCGGAATTCATTCTGCGTACGCGATCTGGCGGCGCCTTCGGTTTGATGATTCCGGCTCGGTCCTCAGCATCCTCGTCGTCGTCCCGGTGCTCATCGGCGCCGTCGCACTCGGCGTCGAGACCGGCGAGATGTACCGCGTCAAACGCCAGCTACAGAGCGCAGCCGACGCGGCGGCGCTCTCGGGTTCGATCGATCGCGCCGCCGGCAAGGATGCCGCGACGATCACCGCGACGGCACGCTACGAGGCGCAGCGCAATGGCTTCCAGAACGGCGTCAACGGCGTCGCCGTCACGGTGAATGCGCCACCGACTTCGGGCCCCAACGTCTCGGTAACCGCCGCTGTCGAAGTCATCATCACCAAGCCGCAAAGTTTCAGCCTCGGCGCCGCGCTCAGCAGCATGCTGGGCGTCGCCAACCAGAACTTCACCATGCGGTCGCGCTCTGTCGCGGGAATGCCGTCGAGTGCCGATGGCTGCCTGGTAGCACTCACACCTGCGGCCGAGCAGGGCGTGAGTTTCACCTCGTTCAACAACTTCAACTCGGACTGCACGATCGTCTCGAACGGGACGTCGACGTCGTCCAACTCGAACGCGTCAGTCTATATGGCAAGCTTCAGCAATGCGACGCTGAAGTCGGTATGGACGCGCGGCAGCTTCTACAAGACTTCGTATGGCAACTTCACCTCCGGCAGCCCGGCGCAAACGAACCAGACGTCCGCGGTGGTCGATCCCTATGTCTCGCTGCCCTCGCCGTCGCTGAGCTCGTGTGCCCACAACAATTTCAGCCAGTCGAGCGGCAGCACCCTCACGCTCAGCCCGGGAACCTATTGTGGCGGCTTGGCGGTCTCGAGCTACAACAATGTCTACTTCACGCCTGGTATCTACTACATCGCCAACGGAGACCTCTATCTCTCCAGCGTGAACAATGTGACCTGCCCGACCTGCACGGCCAGCAACGGAGTCGCCATTGTGCTCACCCGGACGACAAGCGGCACCGATGCCGGCATCGGCGGCGTCATGATCACATCGGACAACAACATTACGCTCAACGCGGGCACGAATATGGGTGCCTACACCGGCGTGCTGTTCTATCAGGACCGCCGAGCGACAACCGGGACGATGACGTCGACCTCGAAGATCTTCACCATCAGTTCGCTCAACACGGTGACGTTGAACGGCGCCATCTACTTCCCAAACAATCGCATCGATGTCTCGAGCGTCAACAACGTCGGTTCGGGTGAGAACGGATGCACGATCTGGGTCGGTCGCTACATCAAGTTCTCGTCGTACAACAACAACTACAAGGGTGGCTGCGCCACCTATGGGACCACACCGGTCTCCATCGTGACGGGTAAGAACAAGATATACGAGTAAGAGGCGGGGATGCTCCGTTTTCGCCGCCCTCACACTCGACTGTTCGGCCTCGATCGCCGGGGCAACATCATGATCGAGTTCGCGCTCGTCATGCCGATCCTGTTTCTGCTGCTCGTCGGCATGCTCGATCTCGGCCGCTTCGGCTTGCAGAAATCGGCAATGCTTCAGGGCGCACGCGCAGGCGGACAATACGCGCTCGTGGCGTATAACGAGTCTGCCAACATCAATTCGACCGCCCAGAACGCCACGGGCCTGACGGGGGTGACGGCGACGAACACCGTCTTCTGCGAGTGTGTCTCCGGCACGGCGGTCTCCTGCTCGACGACCTGTGGCTCGGGCCAGACGTTGAAGCGCTATGTGACGGTTACCACCAACAAAGCGTTCAGCTCTGTGTTGTCGGTGTCGACCCTCAGCTTCGCCGGCATGGGGAGCTGGTCGCCACCAACGTCGATCACGGCCTCGGTCACCTTGATCGTGCCCTGACATGACGACGCGTCGGAAGCGGCGCTGGGCGGGTTTGCCGTGCCGGCTGGCAGGCGATCAGCGGGGGACTTCGATCCTGGAGTTCGCACTTATTGCGCCAATTTTGTTGACCATGACGATAGGCGCGGTGGATTTCGGCCGCATGTTCTATGTGCGGCAAGGTCTTGAGTACGCGACCGAGGAGGGCGCGCGCTACTACATGCTCAATCCAACTGCCGCGACGTCAGAGATCACGACACAACTGCGTAGCAAGATGCCTGGAAGCATGGGCCCCAGCGTCAATGTCGCCTATGCCGACACGACGAACTGCAATTCGAACAGCAGTGTCACCTGCACGACGATCACCGCGACCTATTCATTCAGTTTTCTCGTCGGATATTTGGGGACTGGCGCCAGGACGCTACGCGCGACGGCCCAGGCGGTCCGTCTGCTATGACGCTTTCTGACGCAAATTCAACAAGTTGTCCCCAGCTATTGGGGGTTTGGTTGCGACGACCCCCAATACTTTGATAGTCTTCGTGATTATTGGCAGATCCTGCAGAAGCGGGACGCCTCATTGGGGTTGGAATGAAGCTGGCGCCGATCTTCAGCGCGGGCCGTGCGCTCATCGGGGCACTCCTCCTCGCGGGCTGTGGCCCTGACGTCACTGACTTGAGCGCCAAGGGCAACAGCTACGATTCATCGGTTCAACAGGCCGATCAGGCCCGCAAGATGGGTGATTTCGATTCTGCGATCCCGCTGTACGGCAGGGCCTTGCAGGCTGACCCCGACGGCGTCGAGGCCAAGCTCGGGCTTGGCCAGTCGTTCCTGTTGATCGGCGCCCCCGACGAGGCGGCGGCGCTGTTTCGGGACGTACTGACACGACGCGAGAGCAACCAGGTGGCGCGGCGGGGGCTTGCGTCGGCGCTGATCTCGATGGGCCAGCCCGATCTCGCGGTACGTCAGTTGGAAGCTGCACTGCAGGCGGACAGCCGCGACTATCGTTCGTTGAACGCACTCGGCGTCGTGCTCGACATGCAGGGGCGGCATGCCGACGCTCAGGCGAAGTATCGCCAGGGCATCGAAGTGGCACCGGATTATCTGCCGCTGCGGAACAACTTCGGCCTGTCGCTGGCAATCTCGGGGCATCCGCAGGAGGCGATCGCCCAGCTCGCGCCGCTTGCCGCGAGCCGATTGGCCGACGGCCGCGTCCGCCAGAACCTTGCCTTCGCCTACGCCATGGCCGGCGATCTCGAGAATGCCCTGCAGGTCAGTCGCAAAGACCTGGACGAACAGAGCGCCCAGCGGCAACTTTCCTACTTCATGCAACTCAAGGCCCTGCCACCGGAAGTGCGCGGTGCCGAACTGCGGCGCAATCCCAACTTCTTTCCGCAATCCGGCATCGGAGCCTAGGCAGCCAATCAAGGAGGACGGAGACAATGTACGGATCCCGTGGTTCGGGCATGAAGGCCCTGGTCTGTCTCGTGGTGTTCGCGATGGCCGCGCCGGTAGCGGCCCAGGTCCCGCGCAGCACCGTCGACATGCCGGCGTCGGCCGGCGTTCCCGAGTTCCGCGATCCCAAGACCGGTCAGATCTGGACGCCGCTGAACGTCGGGCTGGTCCCCGGCCCGAACACGCCGGTCGACCGTGCCTTCGATCCTGTGGGCCAGGCCGCACGTGTCGATGGCGTGGTCGTCCAGCGGCCGAAGATCACCCCGTTGGGCGCTGTGGCGATCACGGCCGGTCCGACCGTGCCGATCGTGAACATCGGCGACGCAACGCTGCGCGCGATGCCGGGCCAGCGCTGGCACGTGGTGCTGTATCTCGACAACAACAGCGCCAGGACCGTCGTGCCGATGCTGCACTGCCGTTTCTCCAACGCCGGCAAGCCGGTTGAAGAGACGCGTGTCCTTCTCCCCCCGGTCGGCGCCGGCCTGCGCGTCGGCCTCACCATCTACGGACCGAAGACCAACCTCTTCGTCGACCGCGCCACCTGCCGTGTGGAATCTCCCTAGCGGGCCCGTCGGTCATCCCTGGACGGCATAGCCGCCGTCGACCGTGATGGCCGCTCCGGTGACGAAATCCGATGCCGGTGCCGCCAGGAAGACCGCGATGCCGGCAAAGTCGTCGGGCACGCCCCAGCGTCCCGCCGGCGTGCGCTTCAGCACCGATTCATGGAGACCCTGTACCTCCTCCCGCGCGCGCCGGGTGAGGGCGGTGTCGATCCATCCCGGCAGGATCGAGTTCACCTGGATGTTGTCCTTGGCCCAGGCGGTAGCCATCGCCTTGGTCATCTGCACCATACCGCCCTTGCTCGCAGCATAGGCCGTGGCGAATGCCGCGCCGAAGATCGACATCATCGAGCCGATATTGATCACCTTGCCGGCGCCGGCCTTCTTCATTTCGGGGTACGCAGCCTGGCTGCACAGGAACGCGCTGGTCAGATTGCTGTCGAGGACCTTGTGCCACTCCGCCGCCATGAAGTCCTGCGGCTGCTTGCGGATGCTCATGCCGGCATTGTTGACCAGGATGTCCAGCCGGCCGTGCCGCTTGACCGTGTCGGCAATCAGGGCCCGGCACGAGTCCTCCTTCAGAACGTCGACGGCAATCGCGCTGGTCGTTGCGCCAAGATTTTGGATTTCCTTCACAGCGGCGGCGTTCTTGGCCGCGTCGCGCCCGGCGACGACGATCGTGGCGCCGGCTGCGGCCATGCCTTTCGCCATTCCGAGGCCGATGCCGCCATTGCCGCCGGTAACGACGGCCACACGGCCGGAAAGATCGAAAAGCTTCATCGTCGTTCCCCCTCCTTCGATAGGCATCCTGTATAGCGGACCGACGCAACCCGAAACAGCTCAGACCGTTGGATTCGCCAAGCGGCGCTTCGCCGCCGACGGAGGTTGAACATGATGAAGCAGGCCATGGTGCTTGTCCTGGTGAGCCTTGCCGCGGGTGCGTGCGCGGTTGAGCATCGGACCGTGGTTGTTTCCGACGATCCGTGCACGAGCTATGGATTCACGGCATCCTCGGCGGACTATGCACGCTGCCAGCAGCGCGTTGCCGATCAGCGACGCTACGGTCGCATGACTGTGGGCTACAGCGAGTCGCAGATCGTGGCCAACTCGCAGGCCGCTTGTGTGTCGTACGGCATTCCGCGTGGTACAGCGCATTACGACCGGTGCGTTCAGAACGAGGTCGCGGCCCGCCGTCCAGCCTGAACCAACGGCGGAAAACGAAGCAGCGGATGGCTACGGCCCGGACTTGTTGGGCGCGCCGTCTTCCGGAAGATCCTCGACGTTGAGGCTCTTCTGGGCCTTCTTGACCTCGGCGAACAGGCTGTGCTCACCGCCGCCCATGCCTTCTTCGCTCGCGACCTGGAGAAGACGGGCGTCGAGTTCCCACTGCTTGAGGATTTTAGTCTTTTCGGCCCGGTCGAGATCGGAGCTGTCGACGACATCGCCGGGGGACTTGAACACGCTGCTCGGGCTCGTCAGCGCCTTCTTCTTCTCGTCGCTGGTCAACATGGCGGCCTCATCTCGTGAACTCCGACAACGGGAGGGCCCGGCCGGGGTTCCGCAACGCTACTTCTTGCTGAGCGGTTCCCGACGCGCGTCACTCTTCGACTTATTCGTCTTGGTGGCGTCGCGGTCGATCAGATTGAGCAGATCGGACGGTAGTGGTTCGCTCGCGATCTCGTCGTACATCGCGTGCAGCTGCTTCTGCAGCCAAAGGTCGAACGGACGCTCGTTGGGAACCCTCATGCGGGGCCGGGCCGTCTCGGCGGTCCGGCCGCCACGCGGTTTGTCGTCATCTGCCATGACGCACTTTCGTTCGAAGGCAGACCACTCCACGGGGTCCACTCCGGTCCATTGCTCTCTCCCCACAGCGTTTGCCGACTATGCCACACTTTCGAACCCTACGTAAAAGCGATGCTCCACCGCGGGCTCAGATGTTGGCGGAAGCAGCGTCGGAAGCCGGGGTCTCGTCGCCATCGGCGATGTCGGACGGTTGCGGCTGTACGTCACCGTCGATCAGCAGACTCTCCAGGCGGTCACGCGCGCGCGAAATACGGCTCTTCACCGTTCCCACGGACACGCCGGTATGTTCGGCAATGACGTCGTAGGGCAGGCCCTCCACGACGGCCAGCAGCAGAGCCTCGCGCTGCGTTGGCGCCAGCTTGGAGAATGCGGCCAGGAACTCACGCATGATGAGGCCGCTCTCCTGATGCGGCGGATGCGAAAGCGACTCGGCGACCGTCGTGTCGACCGGCACGGTCGGGCGCAAGCGCCGCAGACCGGAAATGAATTCGTTGCGTTGAATGCGGAACAGCCAGGCGGCGAGATTGGTGCCGGGCTGGAAGCTTTGGCGGCCGGCCAGCGCCTTGATCACCGTGTCATGAACCAGATCGTCGGCGGAGTCGCGGTTGCGCGTCAGCGACAGGGCGTAGATGCGCAGTCGCGGTAGGACGGCGGTAAGCTGTTCGTGGAAATCAGTGCTGGTCGTCGAAATATCGATGGCCATGAGCTTCTCCTCGCAAGACCGTGGTCGTCCTGAAGTAACGCCCAAGGAGGCAAAGAGGTTACATCACCCTCAGTCTCCGATAACACATTGAAATTGATGAAATTTTTCCCGGTCACTCATTCAGTTTCCTGGCCAACTGCCTACGCGCTCGTGAAACCCGAACCTTGAGTGTGCCGATCGTACAGCCGCACAATCGCGCGGCTTCCTCGTAGGAGAAACCGCTGGCGCCGACGAGGATAAGGGCTTCGCGAGCCTGAGCGCTGAGTTGCCACAAGGCTGCGGACAATTCCTTGACGGCCAGTGCTGCTTCCGGATTGTCGATTGCTACGAGCGGCGCCGCCTGCTCGGTGTCGATTGGTGTCGGTCGACGGCTCTGCGTACGCAAATCAGAATAGAAGCGGTTGCGCATGATGGTGAACATCCAGCCCTTGAGGTTCGTGCCCGGTTCGAACTGATGCTGCTTGTTGAGCGCAGCCACGATGGTGTTCTGCACGAGATCGTCGGCGGCTTCACGCTCGCGGCACATGAAGCGGGCGAAGGCGCGCAAGTCTGGAAGTAGCGCTACGATGTCGTCCGTTATCATCGAGCCGGCAAAATCCTCGCATCCTGCGCTCCGTCGAGCGTCCGTCGCTCAATGTGGGCATTCACAACGGCCCGCGCCAAGGAAAAGCCCACAGGCAACCAGCCGGCCACGCTAGCGTTATTCCCGGATCGACGAACACGCCCCCAATCCGAAAGGAACGCGTCATGAACTGGGACAGAATCGAAGGCAACTGGAAGCAGGTCGCAGGCAAGGTCAAGGAGCAGTGGGGCAAGCTCACCGATGACGACGTGACCGTGATCGGCGGCAAGCAGGACCAACTGGTCGGACGCATCCAGGAACGCTATGGCATCGCGAAGGACGAAGCCGAACGCCAAGTCAATTCCTGGATGAGCCGCCTGTAGAACGGACGACCGTGCCGGCTCCGGGCGATAAATCACTTGGACACAGATCCGTCTGAAAACGGGCGACTAGTCTGAACCTCGCCGACCAGGCAGCCATTGTATTTCCACATTCGGTGAGTGGATTAGCAGTGAGGGGACGATTATGGGACGCGCGGCGGTGCTGTAGCTTCTTGGGGTTCCCATTCCCGTTTTGCTCCTGATGTGGGCACTGGGTTGGCTGCATTGAGGACCCGCTTCTCTTACGGGTCACGCGAGAGGGCAGGGTGCGCCTCTGGATAACCATACTGTGCATGCCCTATGGTCGAGACAGCGGTATCCAGCTGGTATGTTCAAGCGATTGCCTGAGACTCGCCGATAGAGGGAGAGCACCGTGCCAGACGAGTCCGTGACGAAGAATTTGTCGGAGTCGATCACCAAGACGCTGCCGTTTCTACGGCGCTATGCAAGAGCCGTCAGTGGGTCGCAGCGGCGAGGGGACGAGTGGGTCAGACTTTGCGCCGAAGTCGCGGTGCGACAGCCGGAACTCATCGCCCAAACCGCAGACACAAAACTGGGCGTCTTCAAACTATTCCACAGCCTTCAGCAGCCATTCGGCGGACTGGAGGATCGCGCCTCGGGCGCCGACAGCGTCAGCGGTCGTCTCAAGGAATCCCTGACAGACATGGCCGACCTGCCGCGCCAAGTGCTGTTGCTGACGGTCCTTGAGGGCTTCACCGTGGGTGATGCGGCGGAAATTCTCGGCATCGACATCCAGGCGGCTGAACGCGGCCTCGAGGAGGCACGCCAGGAATTGCAACGCGTAGCGTCGGTTCGCGTACTGGTGATCGAGGACGAGGCCATCATCGCGCTCGACGTCGCCGACATCGTTCGCAATGCCGGGCACGAAGTCGTGGGCATCGCGGCAACGGAGAAGGCAGCGGTCGAACTTGCTCGCGCGCATTCGCCCCACCTTGTGCTTGCCGACATCCAGCTGCGCGGTGCGGACAGTGGCATCTCCGCAGTCAACGAAATCATGCGGGCGATGACGGTTCCGGTCATCTTCGTCACCGGATTTCCGGAACGGCTGCTGACCGGCAAGCGGGTCGAGCCGGCCTTTGTCATTTCAAAGCCGTTCGATCCTGATCTCCTTCGCGCCGCGATCGCCCAGGCACTCCACACCGTCTCGATCTGAACCCGGCGCGGCCCGATGTCGGCTCGGCGGTCGCTGCGCACAAAGCTGGTTCTCTTTGTGACCGTCGCGGTTTTGCCGGTTCTTGGGCTGGCAATCTGGGAGGCCGACAGCGACTTGCGAAAGACCGAGCGGCAGCGCACCGAAGCCGTTGCGGCGGCGGCCGAGCTTGCCGTTGGGCGCTATCTGGTGCTGATCGAGGGAACGCGACGGCTGTTGGTGGCGGCCTGCTCCGATGACGCCGTATGGAAAAGTGCGCGACCCGAGGCCACCCAGTCCGATATCACCGGCTGCGAGATCTATCTCAACCGGGTCCTGAAAGCATTTCCGACCGACTACTCTTCGGCGCTCGTGACCGACAACGGAGGGATCGCCCGCTGCTCGATCACCGCAACGGCGGTCGGCATGGGTTTCTCCGACCGGGAGATATTCCAGCGGGTTCGGCGGACCAAGGAATTTTCGCTTGGAACCCAGGTCGCGAGCCGGGTGACGGCGCTCAGTGTCGTACCGGCGGCGTTGCCGATTCTGCGCGGCGCCGAGTTCGGCGGCATGTGCGCCATCGGCATTTCGCTCAGAAGCCTGGCGGACACGGTATCGACCTTGCCCGCGGAGGGCAAAATCGCGGTGACGCTGGTCGATCGCTCCGGTGCGTCGATCAGCGGCAACGTTGGAATGGGGCAGGCGCTGCCGGTTGCGACCCGCGTCGCAGCGGCCATTGTCGGCGGTCAGACGACTTTTGCGGACTACGGCCAGGACGGAACACTCTACGAATTCAGCATACTGCCCTTGTTTGGAAGTGCCATGTTTGCTGTCGCCGCGGCGCCGGCAATGGATGGCCTTGCGGTCCTGGCGCGTGCGGCAGATGGGCCTTTGTTCGTTGCACTGACCCTTCTCGTGGCGCTCATCGCAGTCTGGTTCGGCGCCGACCGTTGGTGCGTTCGGCCGCTGCACTACATTCGGGACTTCGCCAGCAAGGTTGCTCGTGGCGAGCCGGGAAATCTCGCACCGCTGCATCCCTGGACCCTCGAGTTGGCATCGGTCGGCGAGGGGGTAACAGCCATGGCCGGGGCCATTGCCAGCCGCGAGTCCGAACTGCGAGCGGGACTGGAGCAGCGCGACCACATGCTTCGCGAGATTCACCACAGGGTGAAGAACAACCTGCAGATGATCTCCAGCCTGCTCAACCTGCAGGCCGGCGAGATCCGTTCGCCGCGCATCCGCCGTTTCTTCAGCGATGCCCAGAACCGGGTTCTCGCCCTCTCGATCCTGCATCGGCACCTTTATGAGAGAACCAGTTGGGTCCTGGTCGATTTCCAGCGATTCATCAGCGATCTGGTGCGTCAAATCTCGGTTGGAAACGCCGACGGCAATCGTTCACCGCCGCGCTTTCATATCCGTGCCCCGATCATGGCGGTCGGACCCGATACCGCCATTCCCGTCGGTCTGATCGTGACCGAAGTCGTAGGCAGTGCCCTGGATCACGATTTCAGTGGCACCGCCTCGCCCGAGATTCGGATCGAGGCGGTTGAAAGTGAGGGGCAGGTCACTTTCGTTATCGAGGACAACGGGCAGGACAGGAACGATGGGTCGGTCCGGCCAGGCGGCCGGGGCGTGTTCGGCCTGACGCTGATCCGAGGGTTGGCAATGCAACTCGGCGGCGAAGTGACGATAGCCTCGCGCGACGGTGGCGGGACGCGGGTCGTCGTGACTTTCCCGATGGCGAAGGAGCCGGCAGCCGATGGCTAGCGTGCCGCAAGCCGCTCGCTCCACCGGCCTCGTCGTCGGACTGACGATGGTGGTGATGATCGCGGCCGGCGCCATGCTGGCGATAACGCACTCCAACTCCGCCGCCAGGCAGCAGCGCCTGATAGTTGGGAACTACGAAACCATGTCGCTGATGCGCGAGACCGTGATTGCGCTGCAGGACGCGGAAATCGGCCAGCGCAACTATCTGTTGACCGGCGACCTCGCCAACCTGGTGCCCTACGAGCGGGCGCGATTGCGGATCGAGGCCGGCCTGCGGCAGCTCGAAGCCGCCGCCGCCGCCGACCTGGACGCCACGCGGCACGCCCGGGAGTTCCGCGTCCTCGCCGTCGCGAAGCTCGAATGGCTCACGGGCACGGTGTCTGCCTATCAGCTCTATGGACGGGACGCCGCGCTGGCTCTTGCGCGCACCGGCGCTCCCCGCGCGACCATGGACCAGATCCGCAATGTCGGCGACACGTTCATCGAAGGGCAGAGACTGCTGCTGGCGCGACGGCTCGCGACGCTGCGTTCGGAGCAGGACAAGTCCGACATCGCCGGTCTTTTGGTGATGGGGGGCGCTTTCATAGGCCTTATTGCCGGCATGATCGTCATCGTGAGCGGCGCCGGGCGACTGGAGCGCGCCCAGCGCGAACTCATCGCGCGCTCGAGCTTGCTCAGGGCGACCCTCGAAAGTCTGCAAGATCCCATCTTCGTGATCGACGCCGAGGGGCTCGTCGTGGCGTGGAACGAACCCTTCATCCAGCTTTCTGGTTGGGACCCCATCAGGCACGGCGCCCTGACACGGGACCTGTTGCTGTCAGAGCGGTCTCCGGCAACGCGCGCCTTGCTCGGGCCGCTGAATCTGGATTCCGAGGCGCCGGACCGTTCGCTGACCGCCCGCGCCTCCTATGACGGTCGAGAGTATGAGGTCTCGCGCGGCGAGATGTCGGGCGGCGGCGCCGTGGTGCGCTGCGCTGACATTACCGAGAAGCTGCGGGACGAGGCGGCCCTCCGGCAGGGTCAGAAAATGGAGGCGACCGGCCAGCTTACCGGGGGCATGGCACACGACTTCAACAACATCCTGCAGGTGATCAGGACCAACCTCGACTTGATGAAGAATGACCTGAGCGGCAATGCCGAGGTGCTGGAACGACTGCAGAGCGCCACAGCGGCGGCGGAGCGAGGCGCACGATTGACGCGACAGCTTCTGGCCTTTGCCCGACGGCAACCATTGGCGCCGCAGCCGACCAACGTCGCGCGACTCTTGTCCGATCTTGCCGATCTGCTTCGTCATTCGCTCGGCGAGCGCATCGCCATCGAGCTGGCGATGGCCGAGGATTCGTGGAATGCGAAGATCGACCCAGGCCAGCTCGAGAACGCGATCCTCAATCTGGCGCTCAATGCCCGTGACGCGATGCCGGATGGCGGCAGGGTCAAGCTCGAAGTGTCGAATGCGGTCCTTGATCGTCCCTATGCGACGTTGCATCCGGAAGTGGTCCCTGGGTCCTATGTTCTCGTCGCGGTGAGCGATACCGGGACCGGCATGCCGCCGGAGATCGTCGCGCAGGCCTTCGACCCGTTCTTCACGACCAAGCGTGACGGCAAGGGGACGGGCCTTGGCCTCAGCATGGTGTATGGCTTCGTCCGTCAATCCAACGGCCACATTCGTATCGACAGTGCGATCGGACAAGGCACCAGCGTGAAGCTCTATCTTCCGCGCACGCTCGATCCGGTGGCCGAGAAGGTGGTGGATTCAGTTGCTGCACCGCCCGGCAGGGAGCGTATTCTGGTGGTCGAGGACCAAGATGACGTGCGGCACGCAGTGGTCGGATTGCTCGAGGGCTGGGGCTATCGCGTCGTCGCTGCAGAGAATCCCGATATGGCGGCTGCCGTACTGAACAAGGATTCGGAGTTCGATCTCCTGTTCACCGATGTCGTGATGCCGGGGGCCTTGTCGGTGATGGAGATGGCGGACCTGGCCCAGCGCCTGCGGCCTGGCATTGTCGTTCTGCTGACCTCTGGTTACGCCAGGGACCTGATCGCCGGATCTGACCGGTCGGACTACGCGATGATCGGCAAGCCCTACAGCAGCGAAGCGCTGGCCGCGAAGATACAAAGCGCGCTGGCAGCGCGGCGAGTATCACCGCAGCAGCAGGCGATCGTACAACAGGATTCGCCCGAGACCGGTCCGGCCCGGCGCGTGCTTCTGGTCGAGGATGAGGTCGTCCTTCGCATGTCTGTTTCCGACATGCTGGTCCGTCTGGGCTGCTCGGTCGCGAGCGTCGGCAGCGCGGAGCAGGCGCTCGACCTGCTGGCTCGTGACGGGTCGTTCGATCTGTTGCTCACCGATCTCGGACTGCCGGGCATGAGCGGGGAGGAACTCGCGGGAGAGGTGCGTCGTCGCTTCCCGAGGCTACCCGTTGTCATCGCCAGCGGTTACGGCCGGCCCGAGGGGCCGGCGGATAGTCACCAGTTTATCACTAAGCCCTACTCCTCAATCGACCTGCAGCAGGCACTCGATCACGCCGCTCGGACTGCGTCCGTCGCCTGACTTTCCGACCGGGATGGCAACCGCGGGTGCCCTGCGACGTTGCCTTGGTGAGGTCGCACCATCCAGCGGAGGACGACGACATGAGCGTCACCACTCGACCCAGACCCGCACGTCCGGTGACTGAGGACAGGACGGGCCGCCGGCTGTTGGAATGCGAACTTCTGGACCTCTATGCGGCGATCCTGATCGTTGTTCCGGCTGCCATGTTCCTCAGATCGCTCTGGCCTTAGCCACGCGGACTGGCCGCATTTTCCGCCTGCCGGCGCAACTTGCGCCCGAGCATGGCGTTGTATGCGCAGAACTTGGAAATTCAATCGAACTCAAGAAAAGGGAGCCCCATCATGCGTTCACTTGCCATCTTAGCCGTCTGCGCCGTCACCGCGGCTGCGGTGCTGCCGATGACGGTTCATGCCCAGACCACCGGCCAGACCACCGCGCAGACCGACGCCAAAACAATCTGGGAGAAGTTCAAGGGCAGTTGGACGACGAGCAAGGGGGCGGTGAAGGAGCAGTGGGGCAAGCTCACCGACGACGATCTCTTGGCAATCGAAGGGCGCCGCGATCAGCTCATCGGAAAGATTCAGTCCCGCTACGGCATCAGCGAGAGCGAGGCCGAGGCCCAGGTGAGCACTTGGGAACAGCGTCACTATCGCGACATGTAATCGGCGGATCGATCTTCTTGTCGATCAAAGGAGGATAGTCATGAAGCCAGCAGTTCGTCTTGCTGTCGCTACTGCAAGTGCCGCTTGGCTGGCCGTGTCGGGCGTGTCGGTTCTGGCGCAGAATGCACCGGGCCAGGTCCAGTTTCGTGATGATCGGACCGGGAAGGTCTGGACCCCGGAGACCGTCAGCCAGTACAACAGGGCTGTTCCTTCCGCGCCGACGTCAGTGCAGGACAAGGCGTTTGATCCGCGCAGCCAACTGGTGGTCGTCGAGGGCGTTACGGTCCAGAGGCCGCGGGCCAACCTGATGGGTGTTCTCCCCGTCACGGCGGGCCCTAGCGTGCCGATCGTCACCCTCGATGGTGCGTCTCTTCAGGCCGTGCCGGGCGAGCGCTGGTTGACGGTGATCTATGTTACCAACAACAGTGCCAACATCGTCGACACGGTCGTGGGCTGCGTGTTTACCAATGCCGACCGCAAGGTCGAGGACACGCGGGTCATTGTTCCTCCGGCTGGTCCGGGCGAACGATGGGGCATGCCGGTCTACGGGCCGCGCGTCGATCTGTTCGTCGATCGGGCGACCTGCCGCGTGATTTCCCCGACCTAGGCCGGAACCCTCAAGGGTCGCAAGCGCATTGCCGCCTGAAAAGCCTGATATAGTCGTCGTATCCGATGGGAGGTCGACCGCTAATGGGGACGGTGAGGCACAACGAAGCGCGGAGTCGCTACGAGCTCGACACCGAGCATGGCGTCGCGATCGCGGTCTACAGCCGGCAGGGCGACCGGCTGATCTTCAGCCACACCGAAGTGCCGCCCGAGAGCGAGGGCAGGGGCATCGGTTCGCAGCTCGTGCGCTTCGCCCTCGACGATGCCCGCAAGCGCGGCCTAAAGATCGTGCCGGCTTGCAGCTTCGTGGCCGATTTCGTGTGTCGACATCCGGAATACGAAAGTTCCGGCGATCAGGACGCCTGAACCGACCGCACCACGAGGAACGCCGCGAGCGTAGCCGCCGCCGTCGCGGCGGCGCCCCAGACCAGATCGACCAGGCTGACGGCCATCGGCCAGCCGCGCAAGGTGGCGAGGTTGGTGATGTCGTAGGCCGCGTAGACACAGAAGCCGAAAAGCGCGCCGTAGAACGCGGCGGCGGGCCAGGTGCCGGCGGCCACCGCGGGTGGCACGGCAAACACGGCGATGCCGGCGGCGTGGATCAGATAGAAAAGAATCGCCACCGACCAGATCGGGCGGTCGAGCAGGAGCTGGCCCAGGCGCGCCTTGTAGAATTCACGACTGACCAAACCCAGCCACACGGCGTCGAGGACCGCCAACGTAGCGAGGGCCACCAGATAGCCGACCAGAAGCGATTTCATCGGCCGTACTGTAGCCCGATTGCGGCGCCGGCGCTCCTCCCGGCCGTCAGTAGACCACGACCCAGGCGAGGCCGAGCGCGAGGGCGGCCGCCGTGGTGGAGATGATCAGAATGCGGATGATGCGGCCGCTGATGACGCCGCCGCGCGCCTCAACGGGCGTCCGTTCGAGTTCCATGGCGGCTCCGATGGTTGCTTGGGCCGTTCGTTGAATGAACGCGCCGCAACCCCCGAGGTTGCCGGGACGTTGCCCCATCAGCCTCTACGTAGTGGGCTACCGATGGATCGTGGTCAGCCTGTTTGCGGGTCTCATCCGGCGGAACTTCTAGGCGCGCAAGCGCGTCGCTTCGAAGTGGTCGAGGAGCCGTTCGCGCGCCGCGTTGCCGGCGGTGCGGTCCCAGCAATTGATAATGGCCACGCGAAAGCCACCGGGCGGCATGGCATGGCGGTCGGCGGCGACGTCCTCATGAAAGGTGATTTGCAGGCTGGACACGCCAGGCATCCGGGCGATCGTTTGTCGCAGGGCGACCGGCGGATGGCGGTAGCGCGGTCCGTGCGGCACGAACAGCACGACGCTGTAGCCGGTACGGCGATGCGAGTCGTCGAAGCGCCACTCGCCCATGACATAGAGACGGACCAGGGCCTCGACCCAGCCCGCGCCGTAGAGGTCCGGCCACTGGTCGGCGAAGCGCAGATGGACCTCGATGATGCGCCCGCCGATGGTCTCGAGGTTCACCATGCCGGTGTAGCCCGCGAGGTGGCGGCGGCACCAGGCGCCGCACCAACCTTCGACCGCGGGCACGGCACCGGCATGGATTTCCCAATGGTCGAAGGTGCCGTCGCCGCTGGCCAGGCCGCTGGCGTGGCGCCACCAGCGCGGGTGGCCATCGACGACGGCCACGTCGCTGCTGATGTGATCGCCCTCGAGCAGGGTCGACCACATGTGGCCGGGCCGGTAGGCGGCGGCGTAGTCGGCGTCCGAGCGCAGCACGCGGCTGCCGACGCCCATGCCCTTGAGATTGTAGATCGGCTTGGAGAACATGGGGTAGCGCGGGGGCGGGACGCCATGCGGCGCGGCGTCGAGGCCCTGGCTCGCCGCCACTGCGAGCTTGTCATAGACCCAGCGGTGCGCGGGATTCCACGTCCAGGCGTCGCTGTCCTCAGTCGGAATGAAGATGTCGTCGGGACACGCCGCACTCTCGAAATATTGAGTGCGCCACGGGTCGATCTCGCAAATCGGCACTTGCATCCCTCTGGTCGACAAGTGGAGGCTACGAACAGTGAGTGCGCGACGGGCGTATTGCAACCGGCTATCGTCGGTGGCGTTGCGAGCGGTGCGGAGGTGTCGTGTCGAACCAGGTAGCGCAAGCCGTCGAGGCCGAGGGATCGGATTCAGCCGCACGCTTCCTGGCCGTTCGCGGCCTGACCGAGCAGCTGGCAGCACCACTGTCGCCCGAAGACCAGACCGTCCAGTCGATGCCCGATGCCAGTCCGACCAAATGGCACCTCGCCCACACCACATGGTTCTTCGAGACCTTCGTGCTGCGCCCCCACGCGCCAGGCTACCGGGTCTTCGATCCGGCCTGTGGATACCTCTTCAACTCCTACTACGAAGCCGTCGGCCCGCGTCATCCGCGTCCGCAGCGCGGCCTGATCTCGCGGCCGGGCGTCGGCGAGATCATGGCCTATCGCCGCCACGTCTCCGACGCCATGGTCGAGCTGCTCGGCCGCGGCGATGACGACGTCGAGACGCTGGTCGAGCTCGGCCTCCATCACGAGCAGCAGCATCAGGAGCTGATCCTGATGGATGCCAAGCACATGCTGTCGCTCAATCCCCTGCGACCGGCCTACCGGCCGGCGCCGCACGCCGTCGTCGCCGATGCCGCGCCACTTGCATGGACCGAGATCGAGGGCGGGCTGTTCGAGATCGGGCACGAGGGCCAGCAGGGGGGCCAGGGCTTCGCCTTCGACAACGAAGGCCCGCGCCATCGCGTCTGGCTCGAACCCTATGCCCTGGCGTCGCGTCCGATCAATTGCGCCGAGTATCTCGCCTTCATCGAGGACGGCGGCTATCGCCGGCCGGAGTTCTGGCTGTCGGCGGGATGGGACTGCATCAGACAGCAGGGCTGGGAAGCGCCGCTCTACTGGGAGAAGAGGGACGGGCACTGGCACGTGTTCACGCTCTCGGGCCTGCGCGCGCTGCAGCCGTCGGAGCCGGTGTGTCACGCGAGCGCCTACGAGGCGGCGGCTTTCGCCAAGTGGGCGGGCAAGCGCCTGCCGCGCGAGGCCGAATGGGAGACGGGCGCCCTTGCCGTGCAGGGCATCGGCGAGGTCTGGGAGTGGACGGCCAGTCCCTACGTCGCCTATCCCGGCTATCGCGAGCCGCCGGGAGCGATCGGCGAATACAACGGCAAGTTCATGGCCAACCAGATGGTCCTGCGCGGCGGTTGCAGTGTCACGCCGCCGGGCCATATTCGCACCACCTATCGCAACTTCTTCCCACCGGATGCGCGATGGATGTTCGGCGGCATTCGCCTGGCGGAGGACCTTTGATGAATGTTTCCCTGCTCGTTCCGGATCGCGCTGAAACCGGCGATCGGGAGGAGTTCGAGCGCGCCGTGGTGGCCGGTCTCGCGCGGACGCCACGCGCCATTCCACCGAAGTTCCTCTACGACGCGCGCGGCTCCGAGCTGTTCGACGCCATCTGTGAGCTGCCGGAATATTACCTCACCCGCACCGAGACCGGCATCCTGACGGAGTGCACGGCGGAGCTGGCGCGGCTGGCCGGGCCGGGCTGCACCCTGATCGAGTTCGGCAGCGGCTCGAGCGTGAAGACACGGCTGCTGCTCGATGCGATGCCCGACCTGGCGGCCTACGTGCCGATCGACATCTCGCGCCAGCATCTCGACGCCACCGCGGCTCGGTTGCGGCGCGACTATCCAAGACTGCGGGTCGAACCGGTGTGCGCCGACTACATGGCGCTCGATGCGTTGCCAGTCGACTTGAATGGGGGCGACGTGAACGGCGTGCCGCGTCTCGGCTTCTTTCCCGGCTCGACGATCGGCAACCTCGAACCCGAGGAGGCGACGTCGTTCCTGCGCCGCGCCCGCACCCTGCTGGGTGATCGCGGCGCCCTGGTGCTGGGTGTCGACCTCAAGAAGGATCCGCAGCGCCTGCACGATGCCTACAACGACTCCGCCGGCGTCACCGCCGCCTTCACGCTCAACCTGCTGCGCCGCATGAACCGCGAGTTGGGTGCCACGTTCGACCTGACGGGCTTTGCCCACGACGCCGGGTACGATCCGGTCGAGGGCCGCATCGAGATCTATTTCCGCAGCCTGCGACCGCAGACGGTGACAGTGGCCGGCCGGGCCTTCACCTTCGCCGAGGGCGAGCGGGTGCACACCGAGTATTCCTACAAGTACGATGATGCCGGCATCGCGGCGCTGGCGCGCAGTGCCGGCTTCACCATCGACCGGACCTGGACCGACCCGGCCCGTCTGTTCGCCGTCGTCTACCTGGAAGCAGCACCCTGAAGCGCGTGTCTCAAACAGGCAGCCCGCCCCCGGGTTTCCCCGGGAGCGGGCTTGGATGACCGGGCGGGGAGAGTTGAGCGTCGCTGAGCGGGGGAGCAGGGGCGACGCCGGATATACCCGGCCATGTTGTCGATAACGACGACGTCCCTGGGGAAGTTGCGATTTCCGATGACAAAATTCGCGATTCGCTAAGTGCCTGATTTCACGGACTCAATGGCCGCCAGCCGGGCGCGGAGTTCCTTGTGCAGGGCATCGTCGCGGATCCGGGGCAGCATTTTCCGGATCGCGTCCGCGTCAGCGTTGTCGAGCCCTGCCAGGAAGGCCACGATTTCCGCCCGGGTCGCGAAGCCCATATAGGCGTCGTCGGCTTCGTGGGCGCTGCAGGCGGGGGAGGTCGTTTCCTTCGGATCGTCGATCACGCCGGATGCCACCAGCGGCCCGCCAGCACCACGCCGGCCGAGAGCAGCCGCTCGGTCCCCATCATGTGCTCGCCGATCGAATCGGCATAGTCGAACTTGCCCTTTGCGATATCGATTACGGTGGCCTCGCCGATGCTGCCGACTTTCAGCGTGCCGAGGTCTGGCCGGTTGATCGCCGCGGCCGCGTTCGAGGTCGCGAGCTTGATCACCGTCGGCAGGTCGACGCCGAGACAGAGGAACTTCGACATGGTGGTGAGGAGATCGAAGGCCGGGCCCTCGATCGAGATCACGTGTACGTCCGAGGAGATGACGTCGGGCAGGAAACCCGCCGCCAGCATACCGCGGGTCGTGCCGAAGCCGAACGAACCGCCGCCGTGGCCGATGTCGAAGATCACGCCGCGGCCGCGGGCCGCGATGATCTCGTCGCGCACCCTGCCATCGGCGCGGACCGGCGCGTTGGGAAAGGGGCGGAAGCAGTGGGTGAGGATGTCGCCCGGCCGGAGCCGGCTCACGACTTCGTGGCGCGCGGGCGGCGGCGCGTCGAGATGGGCCATCAGCGGCAGGCCCGTCTCCTCGGCGACGTCGAGGGCGATGTCGAGCGGCATGATACCCGAATCGCCGCTGGCCGACTTGCCGACCCGCACCTTGATGCCCAGCACGAGGTCCTTGTGCTCGCGCGCCACGCGCACGGCCTCGCGCGGATCGAGCAGGCGCATGTCGGCGCTCTCGCCCACCATCACGGTCTTGGAGAAGGCGAAGATGCCGGGGAAGGAGACGTTGAGGAAAGGCAGGATGCGGACGGGCGAGGGCTCGATCACATGCCTGCGGAAGCCATGGAAGTTGCCGGGGCCGGCGCTGCCGGCATCGATCGAGGTGGTGACGCCGCCGGTGCGTGCCAGCAGCTCGGCCTCGACGCCGAGTGACGTGCCGCCCCAGTAGACGTGGGTGTGCAGGTCGATCAGGCCGGGCGAGACGATCTTGCCCGCGACGTCGCGCGTGTCCTTGGCCGTGAGCCCATCGCCGACCACCGAGACCTTGCCGCCGGCGAAGGCGATGTCGGTCACCTTGTCGAGCCCTTGCGAGGGATCGACGACCCGCCCGCCTTTCAGAACCAGATCGTTCATGTCACCGTCCACCGCTGATGCGCATTCCTAGGCCCGAGTCACTGGGACACCGGTCTACGTCGTTTGCCGGGTTATGCGTGTCCTGCCAACCGGTTGATTTCGCAAGGGAATGGATCGCTGTCCCGGCATGGGGCGTGGGACGCCAACTGACTCGTTTCACGTCGGTTCGTCGCCGGCGGGGCTCTGCGTCGAAAGCTTGGGTGGGACGCGAACGGGTGGCGAGGAATTGTCATGTTTCTTGTGTAGTAGGAAGTAGGGAGAATGTCAACCTATTGAATCCTATCCATGGTGCTGCCGAGGGCAAAAAACCTCAACGGCGGCCTCGCGACCACGCACCTGCACCGAGCCCACTGCCGAGGCATCGGCGCAGGTCGAACGCGCCGCCTCATAGGTCGCGCCGCAGATCAGGCAGTCGGTCTCGAGTTCCTTGTTCAGCCGTTCCAGCCGCTGTGCCACGTTCACCGTGTCGCCGTAGACCGTGTAGGTCTGGCTCGTCGTCCCGCCCACGGTGCCGGCGGCGACCGGGCCGGAGGCGATACCGATGCGCAGCCGCAGCCGGTGGCCTTCGAAGTCGCGGCCGGACACGAGTGCCTGGAGGGCACGGGCGGCATTCACCGCGCGCGCCGCATGGTCCTCGACGGGCAGCGGCGCGTTGAAGGCCGCGATCAGCGCATCGCCGACATGGTTGACGACGATGCCGCCCTCGGCCGCGACGCGCGTCGCCGCCGCGCCGAAGAAGCCGTTCAGCAGACCGATCACCTGCGCTGCCGTCAGGCGCTCGGAGAGCCGCGTGAAGCCCTCGATGTCGGCGAACAGGATGGTGGCCTGGCGGAGCTGCGGGGCGCGAGCCGGCCTTCGTCCACGAGTTGCTGGGCCACCTGGGCCGGGACGTAGCGGCCGAGAAGCTGCTGGACCCGGCTGCGCTTTTCCTCGACGGCGGCGTGGGTGCGGACCACGTTGCGGGCACGATGCACCGCCAACGCCGCGATGGCGGTCGAGAGCGCGATCATGAGGCCCGCGTTCACCCGGACCGGGATGGCGAGGAAGTCCGGACTGAACACGACCGCCATGAACTCCTCGCGTAAGGGCGATCGCGGCAGGTCGCCGAAGCTCACGACACGCTCCATGCCGGAAAGAATCCAGGCCGTCGCACCGGCGAGCCCGACCACGGCGCAAAGGCCCGTCCAGAGGACGAGCGCCGGCGACAGGGTCAGGACCGAGAGCGCCACGACGACGTAGTAGTATTCGCTGCGGCCGGACAGGAAGACGAAGTTCTGGGGAATGTCGTCGCCGCCGCTGAGCGGCGCGAAGGCCAGCAGGGCGCTGATCGCCGCCATGTCGAAGGCGAAGAAGGCGTAGCGTCCGCTGCGCTCCCAGCGGCTGCCGACCAGTGCCAGCGGGGCGAGACCTGCGGCCGCGACCGTCAGGATCAGCGCCACAGGGACGAGGTTGTTCGGCCACTGGAAGGCCACGAGGTAGAAGGCAGCGATGGCAACAAGTGCGCCGGTCCGGCCGAGCACGGCCAGGCGGAAGCCCTTGCGCTCGGCGTCGGCCAGGGCCGTCTCGACTGCCGACGATTCGGGGCTTCACGCATCAAATGGCGGACCACAAAGCGCCGTCGAAACTGTCAACGGCAAAGGCTGTCCTCTCAAGCCTTACAATTCGCCTCTTTTAAGGCGCGCTCAGAAACTCAGCGCCGCCGCGTGTGAGCACCCATGGCCTTTCCCAGCGCCCCCGCGCGCGGCAGCGACACGCCTTCCAGCCCCAGCCAATCGGCCATCAGACGCAGCTCCTCCCGGAGCGGGCCGGCGACCTTCGCCGCGTCGCTGCCGGGTTCGAGGTGGGCGGCGTGGGCGAGCAGGCGTGAGTTGGCCCGATCGGATTTCAGGTCGACGCGGGCCACCAGTTTGTCGTCCAGCAGGAAGGGCAGCACGTAGTAGCCGTGCGTGCGCTTGGCGACCGGCGTGTAGATTTCGATGCGATAGAAGAAGTTGAAGATCCGCTCGGTGCGGTCGCGCTCCCAGATCAGCGGATCGAACGGCGCCAGCAGAGCACGCGCCTCGATCCTGCGCGGCTGGCGCGCGTTGGGATCGAGATAGGCGGGATAACTCCAGCCCTCGACCGACACGGGCAGCAGATCGCCGGCCTCGACCAGCTCGGCGAGCCGCGCCTTGAAGTCGTCCACCGGCAAGCGGAAGTAGTCTCGGAGGTCGCGTGCGGTGGCGACGCCCAGTGCACGCGAGGCGATGCGCACGAGTTCGCGCTGCGCCGCGGCGGGCTCCGGCGTCGGCAGCGCCCGCACCGTAGCCGGCAGCACGCGCTCGGTGAGGTCGTAGACGCGCTCGAAGGCGCCACGTCGCGTGGCCGTCGTCACTTCGCCGGCGAAGAACAGCCACTCCATGGCGTACTTGGCGTCGCTCCAACCCCACCACGGTCCGGTCTTGGCGGTGCCCGCTTCGAGGTCGGAGGCGGCGAGAGGGCCGCGATCGACGAGCTGGCGCCGCACCTCGTCGATGAAGGCGCCCTTCTCGCGGCGAAAGACATGCAGCTTGTTCTTGATGTCGCCGGCGTGGGCCGCCGCCGCGCGCGCCATGCGCCAGCGCCACAACGGATGGCTCGCCACCGGCAGCAGCGAGGCCTCGTGCGCCCAGAATTCGAACAGGCCGCGCTGGCTCTTGCGTCCCCAGGCGAGACGATCGAGATGGTCCGAGTCGTAGTTTCCCAGGCGCGAGAACAGCGGCAGATAGTGCGCGCGCGCCAGAACATTGACCGAATCGATCTGCAGCAGGCCGAGGCGATCGACGGCGCGTTTGACGTGGCCGGCGTTGGTGGCGCCATCGGGACGCGGGACGCCGAAGCCCTGGGCGGCCAAGGCGATGCGACGGGCGGCCGATGCCGACAGGGACTCACGTTTGCGGGACACCCGCCACGCTAACAGGCTTGCCTGAGGGCAGTCATGGGAATGATGCAGGTCAAACGCCGGTGCCCGGCCTGTGCCATAGTCATTCCAATATGCTGCGCCTCAAAAAACTGGGAATAGACACCTGCCACGAGACGGTCGCCTTCCTGGCGCGACGCTGCCCGCTCTATCGGGCCGAGGAATTCGTGGCGCTGGCCCGCATCGAGATCACCGGCGGCGGGCGGCGGATCGTCGCCACCCTGAACATCGTCGACGACGAGTCGATCATGGCCGCCGACGAGCTGGGGCTTTCCCTGCTCGCCCATCGCCATCTCGGGCTGCCCGACGGCACGCCGGTCGAGATCGCCCAGGCGGCACCTCCCTCCAGCCTCGACCATGTACGGGCCAAGATCGACGGTGCCGTGCTGTCGCCCGAGGCCTATCAGGCGATCGCCCAGGACCTGGCGGCGCATCGCTATTCCAAGATGGAGATCGCGGCCTTCCTGATCGCCAGCGCGCGCTTCACCACCGCGCCGGAAGTGCTGTCGCTCACCCGGGCGATGGCCTCGGTCGGCGGCAAGCTCGCCTGGAACGGCGACATGATCGTCGACAAGCACTGCATCGGCGGCATTCCGGGCAACCGCACATCGATGATCGTGGTGCCGATCGTGGCCGCGCACGGGCTCAAGATCCCGAAGACATCCTCGCGCGCCATCACCTCGCCGGCGGGAACCGCCGATACGATGGAGGTCCTGGCCCGTGTCGACCTCGGACCGGACGAGATGCGCGAGATCGTGGCGGCCGAGAGCGGCTGCTTGGTATGGGGCGGTCACGCCAATCTCTCGCCGGCCGACGACGTGCTGATCTCGGTCGAGCGCCCGCTGGCGATCGACACGCCGGAGCAGATGGTGGCCTCGATTCTGTCGAAGAAGCTGGCCGCCGGCTCGACCCACCTGGTACTCGACCTGCCGGTCGGCCCGACCGCCAAGCTGCGCAGCCGCGAGTCCTTCGTGCGGCTGCGCAAGCTGTTCGAATATATCGCCGACGAGGTCGGGCTGAACGCCATCGTGGTCGGCACCGACGGCAGCCAGCCGGTCGGCCGCGGCATCGGCCCCTGGCTCGAGGCGCGCGACGCGATGCAGGTTCTCGAGCGCGACCCGGCGGCGCCGCGCGATCTCGAGGAGCGGGCATTGCTGCTGGCGGGCCACGTGCTGGAGTTCGATCCGGCGCTGCGCGGCGGCCGCGGCATCGTGCGGGCGCGCGAGTTGCTGGAGAGCGGTGCGGCGGCACGGAAGATGCGACAGCTCATGAAGGCGCAGGGTCCGCCGCCGGAGGCCTCGACGCTCGGCACCTTGCGGCACGATATCGTGGCGTCGCGTGACGGCGTGGTCACGGCGATCGATTGCCTCCGGCTGGCGCGCGTCGCGCGGCTCGCCGGCGCGCCCATCGACAAGGGGGCCGGCGTCGACCTGTTCAAGAAGATCGGCGACCCGGTCGAGAAGGGCGAGCCGCTCTACCGCATCCACGCCGCATTCGAGGCCGACTTCCGTTTTTCGTTGAAATTCGCGTCCGACGGCGACGGCGTCACCCTTTCAGGTCCGGCATGACAGCATCCCTGCATATCCACGGCGCGGCCGGAACCGTGACCGGCTCGTGCTTCCGCCTGGTCACGCCGCATGGCGAACTGCTGGTCGACTGCGGCATGTTCCAGGGACCGAAGTCGCTGCGCACCCTCAACTACCGGCCGTTTCCGTTCGAGGCCGCCCGCATCGGCGCCGTGCTGCTGACGCATGCACACATCGACCATAGCGGCCTCTTTCCCAAGCTGGCGCTGGCCGGCTTTCGCGGGCGGGCCTGGACGACGCCCGCGACCCGCGACCTGTTGCGCTGGTTGCTGCCCGATGCCGGCGCCATCCAGGAGAACGATGTCGAGCGGCTGAACCGGCGCAATGCGCGCCGCGCCGAAGCCGGTGTGACGGCGATCTACACCAAGGCCGACGCCGAAGCCTCGCTCGATCTTCTGCGCCCGGTCGCCTACGAGCGCTGGTTCAAGCCGATCCCCGGGGTGCGCGCCCGCATGCGCAACGCTGGGCACATCCTGGGCAGCGCCTTCATCGAACTGGAGGTCGACGCCAAGCCGGCGCCGATCCGGCTGGTCTTCTCCGGCGACCTCGGTCCGCTGGAAAAGGCGCTTCAGCCCGACCCCACGCCACCGGCGCCGGCGGACATCGCCGTGATCGAATCGACCTATGGCGACACGGTGCGCGAACGGTTCACCGAAGCGGAGCGCCGCGCGCTGCTGGGCCGCGAACTCAAGGAGGGCTTGCAGGCCGGCGGCAACATCATCGTGCCGGTGTTCGCCGTCGAACGCACCCAGGAGATCCTGGACGACATCGCGGCGCTGAAGCGCGCGGGCGAGTTCGCGTCGGTTCCGGTGTTTCTCGATTCGCCGCTGGCGGGGCGCACGACCGAGGTGTTCCTTCGTCACCATGCCGCGTTGGAGCGCTCGAGCGACGGCCATCCCTTTTCCACCGGCGACTTCCGCCTCACCGAGACGATCGAGCAGAGCAAGGCGATCGGCCGGCTGCATGGCGGCGCGGTGGTGCTGGCGGGATCGGGCATGTGCGATGCCGGTCGGGTCAAGCATCACCTGAAAGACCATCTGTGGCGCCACGACTCGACCGTCCTGTTCGTCGGCTACCAGGCGCCCGGCACGCTGGGGGCGCTGGTCCGCAGCGGCCTGAAGCAGGTGCGGATCCACGGCGAGGAGGTGAGGGTGAAGGCGCGGATCCGCACCATCAGTTCCTATTCGGGGCACGCCGACCGCGAAGAGCTGGTGAGCTGGGCGCGGCCGATGCTCGAGGGTCTCGCGACGGCGATCCTGGTCCACGGCGAGCCCGACTCGATTACCGGTCTCGCCGAAGGCCTGGCGGCGGCGGGATTGCCGCGCGAGCGCGTCGCCGTGCCGGCGCTCGACCAGGGCTTTGATCTGGTGCAGCGCGACAGGCGCTGGACGGCGGTGGCGATGGCCGGCGAGCCCGAGGCGCCGCGACTGCCGCCCGAGGAAGCAAGCGCCCGCCGCGACTGGCACAACGACTATGCCCAGATCCTGCTCGACCTGCGCGGCGCCCTGCAGATGGCGCCGGACGACCGCAGCCGACGCCGCCTGCTGCGGGAGATGCGCCGGGTGATCGGCGCGGTGAACGGTGGGCGCTGAAGGCCGGCATTGACGGACCCGCGGCGGCAGGCTCCATTTCGCCGCGTGGCAATCGGGGGAGAAATCATGATGTCGAGAGGGCTGCGCGGAAATCGCCGCGCGATCACAACATTTTGCCTGGTGCTGCTGGCGGCGGGCTGTGCGCCGGCAGCCCCGGACGAAGATATCTTCAAGCTGACCTGGGGGAAGCTCGGCCGGGGCTACGAGGCGTTCGTCAACGACCGCAACAACTGCGTCCAGACCGCCAGCGTGGTCACCCGCGATGCCGCCGGACGGGAACAGCCGATGCCGGCGGTCAGTGCCAGCCGCTTCAAGTCGTGCATGCGGTCGAGCGGCTGGGAACCCGCCGCCGGCGGCTACAGCGCACCGCTCGGCTACAACGTCCGCATCGTGCAGTGAGGGGCGATTGGTGCGGCTCGCGGATCACCCGCCGCGTTTGAGATCCGATCGCGCCGCCTCGAGGCGGGCGATGGCCTTGGCGACGGCGTCGGCCTGACGGTCCGAGATGCGGCCGTTCGCCTGGTATTGCCGGCACACGGTCTTGAGAAAGGAGCTGCGTTCCGTGTAGGCCTCGGCGCGTTTCATCAGCGCATCGTGGACGTAGACGGGCGTGTTGCGGCGTTTCGCCGATCGCGCCCGGAAGATCCTGATCGTGAGGGCGGCGGCGAGGCCGATGCCCCCGGCGATGAGGATCTCCGTCAGCGAGGGAATGGTGATCATGGGCGAAGCGCCGTCTCGGCGCGCTGCGCCATCGCCAGCAGCGGCCGGTCGTGCAGGCGGGGCGCCACGATCTGCAGCCCGACCGGCAGGCCGTCGCGGCCGGTGCCGCAGGGCACCGAGATGCCGGGCACCAGCGCCAGGTTGAACAGCGGCGTGAAGGCGGCATGGCCGCGCGGGCCCACCTGTCGGTTCTCGATCACCCTGGGATAGACCTGCTCGACGGGCCACGACACGCAAGCGGTCGTGGGGGTGAGCAGATAGTCGTAGTCGGTGAAGAAGGCGGCGACCGATCGCGCACAGGCGTCGGCGAAGCGGAACGAGGCCACCACGTCGGTGCCGGGCACGGAACGGCCGCGCTCGATCAGGCTGGCGACATTGTCGCCGAACAGATCCTTCTCCCTCGCGTGCCGCTCGCCGTAGAGCAGTGCGCTCGCTGCGGCATTGACGGCAGTGAAGGCGGTCTCGGTCGTGTTGTCAGGCCAGGCGACATCGGCCTCTTCGATGCGCCAGCCCGCGGCACGCAGCCTGCCGATCGCCGCGTCGAACGCGGCCATGACGTCGGGATCTACGGCGACGTCGAGGCCGAGGCGCGGGCTCGCGGCGATGCGCGGGTTGGCAGGCGGCGGCACGTCGAGCAACGCCACCGAATGGGGATCGCGTGGATCGGGGCCGGCCATCACCTCGAACGCCACTCTTGCGTCCGCGACCGTGCGGCCCATCGGCGCCACGACGCCGTAGAGCGGGCCGTAGGCGCCGCCGAAGCCGAACGGCGTGGGGATGGCGCCGGCCGATGTCTTCAGGCCGACGACGCCGCAATGCGACGCCGGCCGCCTTCCCGAGCCGCCGCCGTCGGTGCCGAGCGCGATCGGCGTGAAGCCGGCGGCGAGGGCGGCCGCGGCGCCGCCCGACGATCCGCCCGGCGTCATGGCGGTGTTCATGGGATGGCGCGTGGGGCCGTAGACCTTGTTCTCGGTGTGGCCCTTGGCCGCCATCTCCGGCGTGTTGGTCATGCCGAGGAAGACGCCGCCGGCATTCCTCAGGCGCTCGACGGCGAGAGCGTCGCGCGGCGGGATGAAATCCTTGTAGAGCAACGAGCCGTTGGTGACGCGGCGGCCGGCGACCCAGGTCGTGTCCTTCACGGTGTAGGGCACGCCCAGGATCGCGCCATCGAAGCCCTGCTTGCGCCTGACATCGACGGCGTCGGCCGCGGTGCGCGCCTCGGCCGGGTTGAAATCGACGATGGCGGTCAGCGCCTTGTTACGTGCCTCGACGCGGGCGATCGCCGCCTCGGCGACATCGCGCGCCGTGGTCTTGCCGCCGCGCACGGCCGCGGCGATGGCGGCGGCGCCCTGATCCAGCAACTCAGTCATGTGTTTTCCCCCGATACGTTCTTACCAGCATGATACGGTGCGCCGCCATGCCGTTGGAGAGTGACCTCTATGCGCCGGTGAAGGCGCTGCTCGAAGGACAAGGCTATGTCGTCAAGGGCGAGGTGCGCGGCTGCGACGTCGTGGCGGTGCGCGGTGCCGAGCCGCCGGTCGTGATCGAGCTCAAGCGCGCCTTCGGACTGGGCCTGGTGCTGCAGGGGGTCGATCGCCTGGCGCTCACCGATCTGGTTTATCTCGCGGTCGGCCAGTGGCCCAAGCAGATGAAGAACGTAAGGAAGCTTTGCCGCCGTCTGGGGCTGGGCTTCATCGTGGTGGGGAGCGGCAAGGCCGACGTCGTGCTCGATCCGGCGCCTTACCTGCCGCGCAAGAACAAACGCAAGGCCGGCCGGCTGCTGGGCGAGCACGCGCGCCGCGTCGGCGACCCCAACCTGGGCGGCCAGGCGATGCGCGCGCCGCTGATGACCGCCTACCGCCAGCAAGCGCTGCGCTGCGCCGAGCTGCTGGTGGCGAATGGGCCGATGAAGCTCAAGACCATGCGCGCGGCGGCCGACGTGCCCGATGCTGCCAGGATCCTGCAGCAGGACGTCTACGGCTGGTTCGAACGCATCGAGCGCGGCCTCTATGGCGTGACGCCCAAGGGGCGGCAGGGGCTGGAGATGTTTCAGCGGTAGGGGCGCCGGCGGCTACCTCTTCTTCAGCTTCAACAACCTTGCTGCGTTGCCGCCCAGGATCGCCTGCTTGTCGCCGGCGGTGAGCTTGGCGCCGCGCACGAACTCGAGGGGCTCGTACATGCCCATGTCGAAGGGATAGTCGGTGCCCATCAAAATGTGATCGCCGCCGTAGGTCTCGACCAGGTATTCGAGCTGGCCAGGCTCGAACACGATGGTGTCGAAGTACATTTTCTTGAGATACCAGCTCGGCTTCCTCTTGATGCAGAGACGGCAATCGCTGCGCGCACCATGGGCGTGGTCCATGCGGCCGGCATAGGCGGGCAGGAATCCGCCGCCGTGGGCGACGCAGACCTTCAGCTTGGGATAGGCGTCCATCACGCCGCCGAAGATCAGGTGGCTGACGGCAACGGTGGAATCGAGCGGATTGCCGATGACGTTGATGAAGTAGTGGTCGGAGAGGCGGCGGCCCTCGGTGAAGCCGCTGGGGTGCAGGAACACCAGGATGCCGAGTTCCTCGGCCTTGGCGAACACGGGACGGAATTTCTCCTCCGACAGTTCGGCGCCGTCGACATTGGTGCAGAGCTCGACGCCGCGCAGGCCGAGCTTCCTCACCAGGCGCTCGAGTTCGGCCACGGCGAACTCCGGCGCCTGCATCGGCACCGTGCCGATGCCGACCAGCCGGTCGGGATGCTGGGCCACGGTGGCGGCGATGTTGTCGTTGATGAGCCGCGTCGCGTCGCGGCCGACCTCGGGCGGTGTCCAGTAGAAGTACTGCGGCGGGGCGGGCGAGATCGCCTGGATGTCGACACCCATCCGGTCCATGTCGGCCAGCCGCCGCTCGACCGACGTCAGCATCGGATAGACCGTCTCGCCCTGCGCCTTGTTCACGGCGCGCGTCGGCTCGTTGGAAAACCGGGCGGTCGGCTCGTGGGCCGTGAGGCCGGCGCGTCGCACGAGCTCGGCCGCCGCTGGCGAGACGATATGGCAGTGGATGTCGATCACCGGCGAAGCGGTTCTGCGTGCGTCGCGGCGAGCGGCGGCGCGGCGGGCGGAGACGGGACGAGCGGGCGCGGGACGGCAGGAATAGAGCATCGCGTTTCCCCTTTTGTTTGCCGTCGACGATAGGCGCGCGCGCGCGGGGACGGCAACCGGGCACCGGCGATCGGCAATATCTTTGACATTCGTGCGCTGGGACGGTTGAGTTGGCCGAGCAGTCCGCGCATTCGACTTGTCTTCAGGATGACCTTGTCGTGAAATCACTCAATTGGCTGTTGCGCGGTCTGCTGGGACTGGGCGGCGTGCTCCTCGCCTATCAGGCGTGGCCGATCGCTCGCGGTGCGTGGCAGGCCCAGAAGGCCGACGCCGTCGCCCAGCGGCTGCGCACCGGACAGCCCGTCGAGCTTGCCGCCGTTGCCGCCGGGATTGTCGCCCTCGACCGTGCCGTCGCCGCCGATCCCGTTGCCAGCCGCTATCTGCAGCGCTCGGAACTGGTGGTGGGCGCCGCCCTCACGCCCTCGCTCAACGTGACGCTGGACCAGCGCGTCGCCTGGCTGCGCAGCGCGGAGAGCGACCTCGTCGCCGGCCTCGGCAGCGCGCCCGCCCGCGGCGTCGCCTGGGCGCGACTCGCCTCGGTGCGGCAGGGACTGCAGGGAACCTCGCGCGGTGTCGTCGATGCGTTGCTAATGTCGATCGACACCTCGCCGCTGCTGAGCCCGATCTGGCCGGCCAGACTGCAGCTGATCCTCGACAACTGGGTGACCTTCACGCCACAGGAGCGCGAGCGGCTCGCGGCCTACGTCGTCATGACATGGCGACTCAGCGCGGAGCGACGCTGGTTTGCCGCGGCCATCCGCTCCCCGGTCGACGAACTGTTCGTGCGCTACTTCCTGCGCAACGAGCCCAATGCGCAGGCGGAACTCGCGAAATGGCTGTTCGAAGTGAAGAGGGACGGCAAATGACCTCGCGCGACGCCGGCGAGGGGGCCACCGAGGAGCGTCCGCGGGCGCTCGTGCTGAGGCTGGCCGACACTCTCGTCATCGCGCTGTTCTTCGCGCCGGTCATGCTGGCTGCGCTGCCGATGGGCGCCAACCGCGACTGGGCGTGGGCGCCGATCGCCGTGGCGATCGGCCTGGTGGCCGTTTTGGTGGCGCTCGGTTTCGGCGCGGGCAGGGGATTCGAGGTCGGCGAACGCGAACGCCGGCCGCTGCTGGTGCTGATCGCCTGCTTCGGCCTCTTCGTCGCCTTCGCGCTGCTGCAAGGCTCGTCGATCGCGCCGGCGTCGGGAACCGCCTGGCTCTATGCCGCCGCGCTCCGCATTCTGGGCATCGCCCATGCCGCCGTACCCGATATCGCCATCGACGCGGCGCGCAATACGCTGCTGAAGTGCATCACCTGCGGGCTGATCTTCCTGGTGGCCCGCGCCATCTGCAGGGATCGCGGTCCGGCGCGGATGATGCTGGTGCTGCTCGTTGCCAGCGCTGCGCTGGTCGTGACCTACGCCCTGATCATGCAGGTGACGACGCACTCCTGCTACCTCGGCGGCTATCTCAAGAAGCAGGGTACCTACGATCCGCAGGGGCAATGCCTGATGTCCGGCACGTTCGTGAACAGCAATTCGTTCGCCTGCTACGCCGCCATGGGCATGGTCGCGGCCATGGCCCTGATCTTCGCCGCCCGTCGTCGCGGACCCGCCGCCGGGTTCGACGGCCACGACCTCCAGACTTTCGAGTCCCTGCTGACGGGCTCGCGGGTCGTTCTGCTGGCGCTCGCCTTTTTTCTCCTGGGAGGTCTCCTGCTGTCGGCGTCGCGCGCCGGCTTCGCCGCGGGCATGGCCGGAGCGCTTGCGCTCGCGTTGCTGCTGATGCGCGGCCAGTGGCGCGAGCGCCCGGACCTCGTGCGATGGTTCGTGGTCGGGGCGGTGATCGTGCTCGTGGTCGGCGCGATCGCGGGCGGCGCGCTCCTCACCAAGGCGGTGCGAGCCGACCAGAGCGGCACCCGCATCATCATCTGGCTGACCGCCCTTGACGCCATCGCCCTGTCGCCGTGGCTGGGCTGGGGGCTGGGCGGCTTCGGCGACATCTACACGATCCTGCAGCCGGCATCGGTCGTGCAGCCGAACGACCTCGCCCACTCCACGCCGCTCGAGACCGTCGTCGAACTGGGCGTCCTGGCCGCCGTGCCCGCCTTCGCCGTGGTGCTGTTGCCCTGGTGGGTAAGCCTGCGCGGCGCGCTCCGGCGCGAGTACCGGCACCGCGTCCTGCCGGCGGCCGCCTTCGCCATCTCGGCCGTGGCGATCCTCCATTCGATGGTGGACTTCAGCCTGCAGATACCGGCGATCGGATTCGTCGTCAGCGCACTGCTCGGCATGGGCTGGGCGCAGGCCTTCAGCCACGGCAGACCGATGCAACGTGCCGCTGCCGACTAGGAGATCAAATCCGCGGAGCCGGCCGCCCTACGTCGAACGGCCCTTAAGCTCGCCGTAGAGAGCGGCCATTTCCGCCGCGACATCGTCGGCCGTTCGGGTGCGCTTGCTGTTGGCCGCGCGAATGGTGACCTGGCTGCGATCGGTGGCCGCCTGGCGCATCGCCGCGGCCCACGCCCGGGGCTCGTCGAAGGGCAGCAGCCAGCCGTCGATGCCGTCGCGCACACGCTCGGAGATGCCCCCCAGATCGGCCCCCATGACCGGCACGCCCATCGCCTGGGCTTCGAGGACGACGATGGGCCCCGTCTCCATCCAGCGCGAGGGAACCGCCAACACATCCAGGCTTTCGAGAAACGCCGAAATGCGTTCATGCGGCAGCGGTCCGGCAAGCTCGATGCGGGAATCCATCGCCGCCGCCGCCTCGATCGCCCGGAGATTGTCCCGGTCATCGCTGGTGCCGGCGATGATCAGCCGCAGCGGCGTCTGCGGCGGCGTGAGCGACATCGCCTCGATCAGGGTCTGCGCTCCCTTGTAGGTCTCCAGCCGACCGACGAAGCCAATGGTGAGCTCGCGCCCGCTTCGCCGCCGCGCCCCGCTGCCGCTGAAGGCCGCGCTGGCGGCCTGACGGTTGAGCAGGATCTTGCCGTCGGGGATCGCGTTCTCCCGAAGCGCTGAACGCACCCACTCGCTGGGCACCACGATTTTCGCGCAATGCCGGGCAAGTTCGCGCAGCCGCGCCGCCTGATCCGCGGCCATCGCTCGGGCCGACAACAGCGTCGCGAGCCGCCTCGCCGGAGAACGCGTCAGCCATGGCGGGGGCGTCCATGTCGGCAAGCGCGAGATCAGGCTCGCGGCCGGCGCCGGAACGCCACGGTCGAGCGCCCAGCAACGCGCACACCGGCGCTCGTCGATCCGGCCGTCGCACGGCGTCTTGCCCTCGAGCACCATCGTGCCCCGCATGCAGAGGGGCCCGGGAACGTGCAATGTCGCGACGCTGGGGATTCCCAGCTCGGCGGCGTAACGAAGATGATGGAGGCCGGCGCCCGTCGTCCAGGAGTGGAGGTGGAAGACATCGGGCTGAAGCCGCCGCATGAGTTGCTGGAACGCCGCTTGGCCGGAGTCGGCCGGATAGCGGAACACGGGAACTCCCTCCCAGAGATACTGCCGTTCGGAATCGTCGGTCGCTGCGACGACCGAGCTGTCGATCCGATGCTCGAGCAGGGCGGCGGCGAGATCGCGGACATAGACTTCCGTTCCGCCGACCGGGCCGGGAAAGTAGAAGCCGACGCAGTGGATGACGCGCAAGGTCATGGTGCTGGCAGCATGGTCACGCTCGAAGCTTTCCGAGCGGCCAGATGGACGTTCTCAGGTGGACCAGCCGTTCGGTCGCGCGGAAGCCGAGCAGTCGGTAGGCGAGGGCCAGGCTCGGGCGGATGGGGGGCGAGAAGCCGGGGTCGAGTTCGTAGATCCAGTCGTAGACAACGCCGGCGTCCGCCGGATGGGTCTTCGCGAGCTCGCGGGTCGCCGACCACAGAAAGCGAAGCCCGGCCTGCTTGCGGCGCAGGGACAACTCGCCAGCCTCGGCGAGCATGGCCAGCGCCTTGCGGTACACCATGATGTGCTGCCATGTGCCCACGGTCTTCACGATACCGCCCGAGATCTGCAGCCGCCCGCGCGAGTGACGGCGATGAACAAAGGCCGGCTTGTCGTAGACGGCCAGGCGCGGCTTGCGCAGCGCGACCTCGATCATGAACATCCTGTCGTCGATGAACGCGAAATCCTGACGATGCGGGATATCGAGGATGAAGTCGCGGCGGAACAGGAACGCCGAATAGTGAGAACTCCAGCCTTCGCCGAGCTGCTGGGCAATGAAATCGTCGCACGCCCTCCAGGGGTTCACGTGAAGGCTGCCGACATCGTCGTCGCAGTCCTGGTAGCCGGCGACGACGACGTCGGCTCCGCAGTCGCGCGCCAGCAGGAGCTGCGCGTCGTTCGCTCCGTCGGACAACCAATCGTCCGAGTCGAGGAAGCGGACATACTCCCCTTGCGCGACCTTGAGCGCCTCCACGATGGCCCAGTCCTTGCCCCAATTGTCCATGCGGATCGCCCGGACGCCGGTCTGCTTCTGAAGCCACTCCCACGTGCCGTCCGTGCTGCCGTTGTCGACCACGATCACCTCGACTTTGGCCGTCGTGGAGAGGCACGACTCGACGGCATTGGGCAGCGACCAAAGCCGGTTGTAGGTCGGGATGACGATCGAAATGTCGATCATCGGACGCAACACCCTTCGTCGCACAGGGGGCTGGTTCCGCGCCTGGCCAGCCTCGCCAGGGAGACCGGAATTTCGGGAACATGGAGGCGGCGACCCAGGATCCGATGGGCCCACGAACGCAACGTCCACATTTCGCCTATCCGATCTCGAAGAGGGTCAAAACAATTGTCGCCGGCCCGTTGTCCGTTCGACGGGGAAAAAAGGCAAGCAAACCTTGCCGGATCGCCCCTTCGTAGCCGGCTGCGAGATTGCCGGTTTCCGTTCGGGCCTTGATATTGTATCACTGACAATGCGACGTGTTGCATGTCGCCCGGTGAAGACGGAGACAATCTTGCGGAGGGCCATTCCGGTCGAGCCTGCCCCTGTCGACTCGCTGTCCGAACGGACGCCGGCCATGCCGTCGGCGCCGCAGCGGTTCCTCGAGGCGTGGATCGACGCGTCCCTGGGATTCGTCTTCTGCGTCGTCCTGCCGATTCCCCTGTATGCGACCGCCGGTCCATTCGCGAAGGACTTCGGCGCAGCCGAACTCACCATCGTCGCAACGGCCGTTGCCTATGGAATCGTGTGGTATTGCGGGCGCCGGCTCGACGCCTTTCCGCGCACCACCCTGCAAGGCAACATGGGCTATGTCGCGCCGATCGCCGTCCTTACCTATGCCCTGGTGGCCGCGCTCCTCCTGTTGCTTCGTCTGGATTATTCGCGCTTCCAGCTCTTCGGCAGCGGCATCCTAACAATACTCTGGATGGCGGTGGCTGCCCAGTTGCGGGCGCGCTACCTGATTCGCAACTACGCGGTGATTCCCAAGACATCGATTGCGACGATGCCGGAACTGCACGCCTGCCGATGGCTCGACTTCGACGAAGTCCAGCGTCGGCAGACGCGGGTCGATGCCATCGTGGCGGATCTCAGTACCGACCTTCCCGAGATTCAACTCGAGGCGCTCGCCGACGCCGCGATCGCGGGTGTGCCGGTCCTCGACCGCCGCTATATCGTCGAGGCCCTGACCGGTCGCACGCCCCTTGGCGGCCTGACACCCAACGAATTCGGTTCCCTACTGCCGTCGCGGCAATACCTCGTCGTCCGTCGCCTTGTCGAACTCGTCTTGACGGTGGCGGTGCTGCCGCTGTTGTTGCCGATCCTCGCCGTCGTCGCCGCTTTCGTCCGTTACGACAGCCCGGGCCCGGTGTTGTTCATCCAGAGCCGTGTCGGTCGCCGCGGGCGCGTGTTCCGCATGATCAAGTTCCGCACCATGCATCACGGCGCCGAGGGACCGAGCTTCACGGCGGCGGCCGATCCCCGCGTCACCCGCGTCGGTGGTTTCCTGCGGCGCTGCCGGCTCGACGAGTTGCCGCAGGTGATCAACATCCTGCGTGGCGAGATGAGCTGGGTCGGTCCGCGGCCCGAGGCGCTGTCGTTGGAAAAGGGCTATGTGCGCGATATCCAGCACTTCGCACTGCGCAGCATCGTTCGTCCCGGAGTCACCGGGTGGGCGCAGATCAACCAGGGCTACGCCCACGATCCTGACGCCATGCGCTCGAAACTGGAGTACGACCTGTACTACCTCAAGCATTGTTCGCTGTGGCTTGACCTCGTGATCATACTACGCACCTTTGCCGTGGTGTTCCGCGGCACCGGCGCGCGCTGACAGCCGTACTCGTCGCGGCACCCCTCAACATGTGCGGAATTGCCGGCATATTCGCCTATCTCGACGTCGCGCCGCCGGTCGATCGCGTCGAACTGGGGCGCATAAACGACCGCATGGCGGCGCGCGGGCCCGACGGCAGCGGCCAATGGATCGGCGCCGACGGACGCATCGGGTTTGCCCATCAGCGGCTGGCGATCATCGACTTGTCCGAAGGCGGTGCCCAGCCGAAGGCGAGCCTCGATGGCGCGCTCATGATCACGTTCAACGGCGAGATCTACAACTACCGCGAACTGCGGTCGGAGCTGCAGGCCAAGGGATACGAGTTCCGTACCGACTCCGACACCGAGGTGCTGCTCCAGCTCTATGCCGATTGCGGCCCGGAAATGGTCCGGCGGTTGCGCGGCATGTTCGCGTTCGGCCTCTGGGACTCGCGACAGCGCCGGCTGCTGCTGGCGCGCGACCCGCTGGGAATCAAGCCGCTCTACTGGGCCGACGACGGTTGGACGCTGCGCTTCGCCTCCCAGGCCAAGGCCCTGCTGGCCGGCGGCGCGGTGTCGAACGACCCCGATCCCGCCGGTATCGTGGGCTTCCATCTCCTGGGCAGCGTGCCAGAGCCCTTCACGGTCTGGCGCAGCGTGCACACGCTGCCGGCCGGAACGACGCTGCTGGTCGATGCGTCAGGACCCGGGGCGCCGCAGCACTATTATGATGTCGCGGGTGCGCTCGCCGCGCGGGCGACCGGCAGGATGGTCGATCCGGCAGCGGCGCGCCGTCAGCTCGCCGCCGCTGTGCACGATTCCGTGCGACATCATCTGGTGGCCGACGTTCCGGTCGCTGTCTTCCTTTCCGCCGGACTCGATTCGGGGGCGCTGCTCGGCTCGATGGCGCAGCTGGGCGTGCGCGACATCTCGGCCGTCACGCTCGCCTTCGAGGAATTCCGCGGCGCCAATCTCGACGAGGCGCCGCTCGCGGCCGAAGTCGCCGCCCGTTACGGGGCGCGCCATATCGTGCGCACCGTCGATCGCGCCGAGTTCGAACGCGACCTGCCGGCCATCCTCGACGCAATGGACCTGCCGAGTATCGACGGCATCAATACCTGGTTCGTCGCCAAGGCGGCGCACGAGGCTGGCATCAAGGTGGCGCTGAGCGGACTCGGCGCCGATGAGTGCTTCGGCGGCTATCCATCGTTCGTCGATGTGCCGCGAAGCGTCCATTGGCTGCGTTCGATGGACTGGCTGCCCGGGCTGGGTGCGCTCGTCCGCCGGGGCATGTCGGCGGCGATCCACGCGGGACTTGGCATCCATCCGAAGGCGGCGGGCCTGCTCCAGTACGGTGGCAGCTGGGCGGGTGCCTATCTTCTTCGCCGCAGCGTCTACATGCCCTGGGAACTGGGCGATCTGCTCGATCCCGCCCTGCTCAAGGAAGGCCTGCGCCGTTTGGCGCCGTTGCAGCGGATCGGCGCCGTCCTGAAGGATGGCGGTGCGCTCGGCGATTTCGATCGTGTCGCGGCACTGGAGACGTCGCTCTACATGCGCAGCCAGCTCCTGCGCGATGCCGACTGGGCGGGCATGGCGCATTCGGTTGAAATTCGCGTGCCTTATGTCGATCCCTTCTTCCTGGCAGCACTTCCGCCGGGCGCCGCGCTGGCGGCGGCGGATGCCAAGGCGGCGGTTGCCGACATCCCGGACCCGCCGTTGCCGGCCGCGAGTCGCACCAGGCGCAAGACCGGCTTTGTCACGCCGGTCGGTCGCTGGCTGCAGGACGCAGCCAAAGCCGCGGACGGCAAGGTGAATTTCTCGGTCGCCTCGCGCGACTGGGCGTTGCGCGTCTGGCAGGCCGGCTGGACCGGCCCCGTCGTGCCGTGAACCCGCGATGACGGCTCGCATTCTCGCGCTGGTCGGTGACTGTTATGGCGCTCGCGGCGGAATCGCCCGCTACAACCGCGATCTGTTCGAGGCGCTGGCGGGCGGGGAAGCCGAGATCCTGGTGTTGCCTCGGCTGGGCGATGCCGGCGGCTTGTCGTTGCCATCGGGCATAAGCCAGCGGCCGGCCGTGTTCGGTCAATTGAAGTTCTCGATCTCGGCGATATGGACGGCCTGGCGCCATCGCCCCATCGACGTCGTCTTTTGCGGCCATGTCTTCATGGCGCCGTTGGCCTTCATCATCGCCCGCCTGTTGGGCGCCCATTGCTGGCTGCAGGCGCATGGCACCGACGTCTGGGGAGACCGGCGCGGAATCGTCAGGGCGGCGATCGAAGCGGCCGACCAGGTCACCACCGTCAGCCGGGCGACGCGCCGGATCCTGCTTGGCTGGGCCGACCTTGCGCCGGAACGCGTGCGCGTCCTGCCCAACACCGTCGGCGATCAGTTCGTGCCGGGACCGCCGTCGGCGTCCCTGCGCGAGCGCCTTGCGCTCGGTCCCGGTCCCATCCTGCTGACGGTGGGCCGGCTGGCTGCGAGCGAGCGCTACAAGGGCCACGAGCAGGTCTTTGCCTGCGTGTCGGTCTTGCGTGCCGCATTCCCGACCCTGGTTCACGTCGTCGCCGGCGACGGCGACGACCGCGCGCGTTTGGAAGCGCGCGCTGCCGAGCTTGCGCCGGCCCCTGGCGCAGTTCGCTTCCTGGGCTATGTTCCCGACGAGGATTTGCCCGATCTCTACCGGCTGGCCGATCTCTTCGTCATGCCGAGTTCGGAGGAAGGGTTCGGTATCGTCTATCTCGAGGCCGCCGCTTGCGGGTTGCGCGTGATTGGCGGCGCCGGGGGCGGTGCCGGCGATGCGATTCCCGATGCGCGCGTGGGCCTCACGGTCGATCCGCACGACCGAAGTGCGTTGATTTGTGCCATTCAGCGACTGCTGGGGCAGGGCAGGGTCGATCCGGCTGCGATCGAGGCCTACCGGCGGCCGCATTTTGCCGTCGCCGCCCGCCTACTCCTCGCTCGCCTTCAGGCCCGGCCACGTCGTAAGAGGGGGGCGCCATGACCGCCTCCGCCCCGCACTCTCCGCGCCACCTCGTTCTCGAGGCGGGCCGCGCTGACCGGCAGTACTGGCGCGATCTGTGGCGCTATCGCGAACTGTTCTTCATTCTGGCGTGGCGCGACGTGGCGGTGCGCTACAAGCAGACCGTGATCGGTGTCGCCTGGGCGTTCGTCAGGCCGTTCATGACGATGGTCGTCTTCACTATCGTCTTCGGCAAGATCGCCAAACTGCCCTCCGAGGGAACTGCGCCCTACGCGGTGATGGTCTTCGCCGGGCTGCTGCCGTGGACCCTTTTCGCCTCCGTGCTGAGTGAGGCCTCGACCAGCATCGTCGGCAGCGCCAACCTGATCAGCAAAGTCTATTTCCCCCGGCTGATCGTGCCGCTCTCGACTGTCTTGGTGGCGTTGATCGACTTCCTTGTGAGTCTCGTGATCCTGGCCGGCCTGATGCTCTGGTATGGCATCATGCCGGGCTGGCAGATCCTGTTGCTGCCGGTGTTCGTGATGCTGGCCCTCTTGTGCAGCATCGGTCCGGCGCTGTGGGCGGCTGCCGTGCTCGTGAAGTATCGCGACTTCCGCTTCATCATTCCCTTCGTGACGCAGATCGGCCTCTACATCTCGCCGGTCGGGTTCTCGGGCAAGATCGTGCCGGAGCAATGGTCGCTGCTGTACAGCCTCAACCCGATGGTGGGCATCATCGACGGGTTCCGCTGGTGCATCCTGGGCGGTGAAAATCCGATCAACGGACCGGGATTCGCCCTCAGTGTGGTCATTACTTTCATCCTGCTCTGGTGGGGCATCCGCAGCTTCCGCCGTACCGAACGCGCCTTTGCGGACCTGATCTGAAGATGGGCGACGTCGTCATCCACGCCGAGAAGCTCGGCAAGAAATTCCAGATCGGCCATCACACCGCGCGCCAGGAGAACTTCCGCGAGGCGATGATGCGCGGCCCGCGCAACCTGCTGCGTGGCGCGGTCGACATGCTCAAGGGTCGCTCGGTGATCGCCGGCGACACGATCGAGGAGTTCTGGGCGCTGCGAGACGTCGACTTCCAGATCAGGAGCGGCGAGGCCGTCGGCATCATCGGACGCAACGGCGCCGGCAAGACCACGCTGCTCAAGATACTGTCCCGGATCACCGAACCGACCGAGGGCAGGGTCGAGATCCGGGGGCGCGTCGCCAGCCTGCTCGAGGTCGGCACCGGCTTCCATCCCGAGCTGAGCGGCCGGGAGAACATCTTCCTCAACGGCGCGATCCTCGGCATGACCCGCGCCGAGGTGCGTCGTCGCTTCGACGAGATCGTCGACTTCTCCGGCGTCGAGAAGTTCATCGACACGCCGGTCAAGCGCTATTCGGTCGGCATGTATGCGAGGCTCGCCTTTGCCGTGGCAGCCCACCTCGAGGCCGAGATCCTGGTCATCGACGAGGTGCTGGCGGTCGGCGACGCGGAGTTCCAGGCGCGCTGCCTCGATCGTATGTCCAAGGTGGCGAAGGCCGGCCGCACGGTGCTGTTCGTCAGCCACAATCTCGCGGCGGTCATGGCGCTTACGCGGCGGGCGCTCGTCTTAGGAGGCGGCCAGCTCTATTTCGACGGCCCTATCGAGGCGGCGGTCACCCACTATGCCGCGTCGCTCAGCAAGACGAGCGATGACAGGAACTGGGGCCGGGGTCGGAACGCGACCCTGATATCGGCGACCTTACTCGACGATCAGGATAGGCCGACCGACCGGTACGAACCAGGCGAACCGTTGCGCCTTCACATCGTCTTCGAGACGGACGGCATGCCCGGCATGTCTCTGGAATTGCTGCTGCGCGACGAACTCAACCTGCCGGTCGCGTTCTATTCGTCGGCGGTCTTCAATCAGGTGTCGTTGCCCTCGGCGGCCGGACGCTATGAATGCTCTCTCTCCCTGCAGCCCTACTATCTGGCGGCCGGCGAATACTGCTTCGATCTCAAGACGACCTACACCAACATCGGCGAGGACCATCGCGTCGACAACGCGTTGCGGTTCGTCGTCGACAACTGCAGTCCGGGTGGCATCCCCTACAATTTCAAGCAGGGATCGGGGCAGGGGACGCTCGCCATGAGGCTGGAGGCGCCGCTGCGATTCGCTGCCCTCCCGACGCCTGATCCGGGCTGAGCGCCGCGGCATGTCCAAGACGGTCTGCATTGTCAGCCCCGGCAATCTGGCGTCGAATCCCCGCGTGCTGAAGGAAGCGGGGGCCCTGCATGAGGCGGGCTACGGCGTCACCACTGTCGTCTGCGACTACACCGAAGAACTCCGCAGCGTCGATGACGAGATCGCGGCCGGCGCTGCATGGAAGGTGGTGCGCGTGCCTCGGCCGTTCGGCGAACGCGTCGCTGCGATGGCGGCCGACCGGCTGGCGCGGCTGGTCGCGATCGCCGGTGCGCATATTCCGTCCGGACTGGCCGCGTACGCCAGCGGCGGGCCGGTTGCCACCCTGCGGCGGGCTGCGCGCGAGGTGCCGGCCGACCTCTACATCGCTCATTACGTCGCGGGCCTCGCGGCCGCAGCGCCGGTGGCGCGGCGCCGCGGTGCGATGCTGGGCTTCGACGCCGAGGACTTTCATTCTGGCGAGGGCACCGGCGGCGCGGCCGAGGCCTTCCGCATGAAGATGGTTGAAACGATCGAGCGGACGGCGCTGTCGTCGTGTGTCTATGCCACGGCCGCGGCGCCGCTGATCGCCAAGGCCTATGCCGCACGCTACGGGATCGCGCCGACCACGGTGCTCAATGTCTTCCCTCTCGCCATGGCGCCGGCCGTGCCTTCGGCCGCTGCGGCGGCGCCTCTCAGGGCCTACTGGTTCTCGCAAACCATCGGCCTCGACCGCGGACTACAGCCGTTCCTGCAGGCGATGGCTCGCGCAAAGAGCCGCGTCACGCTCGACATTCGCGGCGGCAACCAGTGGGGCGGTGGCGACCAGCTGACGGCTCTGGCCCGCGAACTGGGCATCGCCGACCGCGTCTCGGTCCTGCCCAAGGCGCCACCCGAGCGGATGGTGACCCTGGCGGCGGCCTACGACCTCGGCCTGTCGCTGGAGACCGACGTCAGCGAGAACCGCGGGCTTTGTCTCACCAACAAGATCTTCACCTATCTGCTCGCCGGCATTCCCGCCGTGATGAGCGATACGCCGGCGCAGCGTGCCCTTGCTCCCGACCTCGGCGACGCGGCGGTCTTGGTGTCGCTGGCCGATCCGGCCGCTATCGCGGCCGCGCTCGATCGCCTCGCCGGGTCGCCGGCCCAGTTGGCGGAAGCGAAAAGAACGGCCTGGCGGCTTGGCCGCGAGCGCTACAATTGGGACATCGAGAAGAATGTGCTGTTGAAGGCGGTCGGCCACGCTTTTGCCGCTCATGGCCACGACACCGGCAAGGCGGTGCGATAGTGCGCCTGCTGATGACTGTGGATCCGGAGATCGAGGTGCCACCCAGGACCTACGGCGGCATCGAGCGCATTGTCGATGTGCTGGTGCGCCGGCTGCATGCCGAAGGGCATCACGTCGGCCTGGTCGCCAAGGCGGGCTCGGAGTGCCCGGCCGACGAGACCTTCGCCTGGCCCGGACAGGTGTCGCAGTCGGTCACCGACACGCTCGCCAACATGTGGACGCTGCGCCGGGTGGTGAGCGATTTCCGTCCCGACGTGATCCACAGCTTTTCGCGCATCGCCTATCTGCTGCCGCATCTGCGCGGGCCGATTCCCGTCGTCATGTCCTTCCAGCGCGATCCGACGCCGCGCACGGTCGGGCTGGCGGCGCGCCTGGCGGCGCCGCATGTGCTCACCTTCACGGGCTGCAGTGAGTACATCGCCAACTGCGGGCGCCCCTCCGGCGGCTTGTGGTACGGCATCCCGAACTTCGCCGACACCGACGCGCTAACCTTCAGCCCGAGCGTCGGCGCCAACGCACCGCTGGTGTTCCTGAGCCGCGTCGAAAGCATCAAGGGCGCGCATTGGGCAATCGAGATCGCCCGCCGCACCCGGCGCCGCCTGGTGATCGCCGGCAACCACGCCGAGGCAGGGCACGAGGGAGCCTACTGGCGGCAGGAGATCGAACCGTGGATCGGGCGGGACGGCATCGAATACATCGGGCCGGTCGACGACGTGCAAAAGAACGCCCTGCTGGGACAGGCCGAAGCCATGGTGGTGCCCATCCAGTGGGACGAGCCGTTCGGCATCGTCTTCGCCGAAGCGCTGGCCTGCGGCACGCCGGTGATCTCCTGCCCGCGCGGGGCGCTGCCCGAAATCGTCCGGCCGGGCGTCGACGGCTTCCTGATCCGGAGCATCGAGGAAGGCTGCGAGGCGGTGGCCAAGCTCGGCACGATCGATCGAGCGGTCTGTCGCCGCCGAGCGGAGGAGCACTTTTCGGCACGCGCTGTGGTGGCGTGCTATCTGAAGCTTTACGCGGATATGCGCCTGAGAATGGAGCGCCGATGACCCGCCGCGTTGCCCTGGTGAGCGGTCACTTCTTTCCCAGTAATCTGGTCGGCGCCCAACGCGCGCGGCTGTGGGCGCAATATCTGCCTGAGTTCGGCTGGGAACCGATCGTGGTTGCGGGGCACCCGGAGAGCTACGAGGAACGGCCCGATCCCGAGCTCATGCGGCTGCTTGCGCCGCAATTGCGGGTCATTCACGCCGCAACCCTGTCGACGCGGCCGATCCGCCTGGTCGGCGACATCGGCGTACGCTCCTTTTGGGGCTGCTATCGGGCCATTTCGGCATTGGCGGCCGCCCGCGAGATCGACTTCATTCATGTCATTATTCCGTCCAACTTCCTGGGCCCGGTCGGCCGCCTCGTCCATCGGCGCTACGGCCTCCCCTATGGCATCGATTACGTCGATCCCTGGGTCAATCGCTGGCCCGGCGTCGAGCGCCCCTTCAGCCGCGCCTGGGGCTCGTATCATCTCGCCCACTGGCTCGAGCCATGGGCGGTACGAGATGCGGCGCTGATCACCGGCGTCGCGCCGGGCTACGTCTCGGGTATGCTGGAACGCAATCCCGAGGTGGCGAAGAACGCCGAGCTTGCCTACATGCCGTTCGGCATCGCGCCCGAGGATTTCGCGCCGGTCCGCGACATGCATCGTGCTCCCTTTCTGTTCGACCCGGATGACGGCTGCTTTCACATGATCTACGGCGGTGCCTTGCTGCCCGCAGGCCTGGTCGTTCTCGATGCCTTCCTGTCCGGATTGCGCGTACTGCGCGAAACTACGCCCGGCCTGGCGAAACGATTGCGCGTGCATTTCACCGGCACCGGCACCTCGCCGGACGACCCGAAGGGCTACCAGGTGCTTCCGCGGGCGCGACGTCTGGGCGTGGAGGAGATGGTCAGCGAGAATCCACATCGCATCGGCTATGTCGACATGCTCAACCATCTGATGCGGAGCAATGCGGTCCTGGTACTGGGCTCGACGGAGCCTCACTACTCGCCGTCGAAGGTGTTTCAGGGAATGCTGTCACGCCGGCCGGTTTTCGCACTCCTGCACGAGCAGAGCACGGCTGTAGCCATTATCCGCACGGCGCATGCGGGCCGAGTAACGACCCTCACGGAGGAGGAGCTGCCGGCCCCGGAGATCATTGCGGCAGCGCTCCGCGCCTTCATCGAAGAAAGCGCCACTTTCGATCCCGATATGGTCGACCGGTCAGGCTTCGAGGCTTTTTCCGCGCGCCATTCGACCCGTGTTCTGGCCGAGGCGATGGACCGGGCCTGCGAGCGCCATCGCGCGCGCTCGGCCCCCGTATCGGGCTGAGACGGCCTTGCGCATCGGGTTCCTGATTAGTCATCCGATCCAGTACTTCGCGCCGCTCTTTCGCGAACTCGCGAAGCACTGCGACCTGACTGTGTTCTATGCCCATCGCCAGACGGCCGAACAGCAGGCCCGCGCCGGGTTCGACGTCGCCTTCCAGTGGGACGTCGATCTCCTGTCGGGCTACCATAGCAAGTTCTTGCGCAACGTGGCGCGCGCGCCCTCGACCGACCGGTTCTTCGGCTGCGACACGCCTGAGATCGCGGCGGAAATCGCCGGCGGAGCCTTCGACGGTTTCGTCGTGCCGGGCTGGGCGCTTCGCACCTACTGGCAAGCCGTGCAGGCCTGCCGGCATGCCGGAGTCCCGGTGTTTGCGCGTGGCGATTCCCAGCTCGCGGGACCGCGCAGCGGCGCGGTCCGGCTTGCCAAGGCCCTGGCCTTCAGCGCCGTCCTGCGGCGCTTCGATGGCTTCCTCTACGTCGGGCAGAGGAACCGGGACTATCTCCTGCACTATGGCGCGACGTCCGACCGGCTGTTCTTCTCGCCGCACTGCGTCGACAACGCTGCCTTCAGGATGGCCAGCGAGGCAGCACGGCGGCAGATCGAGGCCGGCGGTCGCGATCCTTCGCGGCCCCGGCGCATCCTGTTCGCGGGCAAGCTGATCGAGCGCAAACGTCCGTTCGACGTCCTGCACGCGGCGTCGCAACTGGCGGCGCGCGGCGCTTCCATCGAGGTGGCATTTGCCGGATCGGGCGATCTGCAGGTGGCCCTGACCGCCGCTGCCGCCGCCGCCGGCCTCCGTTCGCTGTTTCACGGCTTCGTCAACCAGAGCGAGTTGCCCGCGGTCTACGCGGCCGCCGACGTCCTTGTCCTGCCGTCCGACGGGCGTGAGACCTGGGGGCTTGTCGTCAACGAAGCCATGGCCAGCGGTGTGCCGGCGGTCGTGTCGGACGCGGTGGGCTGCAGCCCGGATCTGGTCGAACCGGGCGTCACCGGCGTGACATTTCCACTCGGCGATGTCGGCGCCCTGGCCGGCGGGATCGAGATGGTCCTGTCCCTCGACCCGGACCGGACCCGAAAGGCCCTGGCGGAACGGATGGAAACCTACTCGCCAGCGCGGGCGGCCCAAGGTATTGCAGGCGCGGCAAGTGCCTTAAAGTCCCGAAGCAGGACAGTATGAAGCGCCATCCAGTTCGAGACCTCTCGTGGTGACCGTAAACTCTCGTCTCGGAGGACGGGTCGCGCCGCCGCGCATGGTGCTCGACGCCGGCTTCATGCGCAGGACGTTCCTCATCATCGGCCTCTTCCTGCTGCTGATCTCGCCATTTTCGCGCAATCCGCTGGAGCTGGCGGTGGGTGGTTTCGTGCCCTGGCTCACCATCAGCATCGTGGCCAAGCCGACGATGCCGGCTGCAGTGGTCTACGTTTTCCTCTGGCAGTGGGCCCAGGTCTTTTGCCGCGTTCTGCAGTCGATGGCCGATGGCGAGGCCTTGGGCTCGGGCCTTTATGGTCCTGGTGTCGTCAATGCCTACTGGTACATGCTCGCGAGCCTCGTGGTCCTGGCGTGCGTGTTTCGCGTGGTGCTGGGCGGGCTGCCTGCACCGACGGCGGTGGAGGAGAGCGCCCATCTCGAATGGCGTCCGCTGGATCTTTTCTTCCTCTATTGCGGGACGCTGGTCCTGGCGGTCGCCTGCGGCTACGCGACTCGGCTGATCCCGGCTTTGAGCCAACAGTTCGAGGCGGTGTCGCGGCTCAAGATCGTGGCTGAGTTCCTGCTGTTCGTCACCGTCCTGGCGACCGGCCGCGGCGGCAAGTTCATGCTGGCCGCGGTGCTGGCCGAGATTCTGATCGGCTTCAGCGGCTTGCTGGCGGATTTTCGCGGCGTGTTCGTTTATTTGCTGATCGCTGCAATCGCGGCGCGCGTGGCATTGGGCGTCGCGTCGATTCTCGGGGGCGTCGTGTGGCTCACCATCGTGATGACGCTGGCCCTGTTCTGGACCGCGGTGAAGATGGACTATCGCGAGTTCGCGACCGGAGGCGAGGAAACGCAGCATGTGAGCATGCCGCTGTCCGAACGCCTGGCCTATCTCGGGAATATGGCGACCTCGCCGGGACAGATCGACTGGGGCTACGCCTCCTATGAGTTACTCGTTCGCTTCGCCTACGTCGACATCTTCGGATCGGTGATCGACTATCAGCAGACCGCGCGCGAAGCCGCGCCGGCCCAACAATGGCAGGGGGCCTTCGATCACGTCTTCAGGCCGCGCTTCCTGTTTCCCGACAAGCCAGCGCTCTCCGATTCCGCGACCTATGTCCGCCTGACCGGCGGCGATCCGATGGAGGCGATTCGCGCCTCCACGTCGATCAGTGTCGGATACATGGCGGAGAATTACGTCGACCTGGGATTTCCGGGAATGCTGCTGGGCATCGCGGCGCTGGGCCTGATGATGGCCGGCATCATCCGCTATTTCATGCGATCACGGCTGCCATGGATGGTACGTCAGGGCATCGTGCTTGCGTTCATCTACAACGTGGCGGGCTCTGGCGTCGAAATGTCCCTGCCCAAGTTGTTCGGCGCGATGATTATGTTTTTCCTGGTTTACGCCCTGCTGGTGAAGTTCGTGCTGCCGACCGGCCTCAAGTGGCTCTACGCCCGCGCCGGCGGGAACCAGCCGCAGCAGTCCTGACCGCCGCCGGTCTCTCCTTGCGCCTGCTTCACGTCGTACCAACGTATCTGCCCGCGCTTCGGTACGGCGGTCCGATCCGCACGGTTCATGCCCTCTGCCGCGCGCTTGCCGCGCTCGGTCATGACGTCCACGTCTTCACGACGAATGTCGACGGCGAGCGCGACAGCGCCGTGCCGCTGCTGCGGCCGGTCGATCTCGAGGGCGTCAAGGTGACGTACTTCCCCAGTCAACTGCTGCGCCGCCTGTATTGGTCGCCGCCCATGGCACGCGCGTTGTCGCGGGTCATCGCGGACTTCGACGCCGTTCATCTGCACGCTGTCTATCTGTGGCCGATCTGGGCCGCAGCCAGGGCTGCGCGGGCCCACCAGGTACCCTACGTGATATCGCCGCGAGGCATGCTCGTGCCCGAGCTGATGCGCCGCAAGAGCCGATGGGCAAAGGCGGCGTGGATCGCCCTGATCGAGCGCGCCAACCTCGAACGTGCCGCCGCCATTCACGCGACGTCGGCGGTGGAGGCGGGGCACGTCGCGGGACTGGGCTGGAAATTGCCGCCCATCGTCACGATTCCCCATGGTGTCGACGACCCACCCGCACCGTTCGGCGGGACGCTGTCACCCGACGTGACGACCGCCATCGACGGCAGCGCGCCGGTTCTGGCCCTTGGCCGCATCAGCTGGGAAAAAGGACTCGACCGGTTGATCGCGGCCCTGCCGCTCACTCCTGCGGCGCGCCTCGTCGTTGCCGGCGACGATGCCGATGGACATGCCGCGTTCCTCGCGAGCGAGGCCCGACGTGTCGGGGTTTCCGGAAGGGTGACCATTCTCGCCCGTCACGTCGCCGGCCCCGACAAGGAAGCGCTGTTCGCCGCCGCGCGCGTGTTCGCGATGACGTCGCTGTCGGAGAATTTCGGCCTGGCGGCCTTCGAGGCGATGCGCCGCGGCGTGCCGGTCCTGACGACGGCCGATGTCGGCATGTCGGAGATCGTGCGCGCGGCGTGCGCCGGACTGGTCGTCGACACCACGCCGGCGGCGATTGCGGAGGGACTCGACGCCTTGTTGGCGGATGTCGCCCGGAGCCGCGCCATGGGCGAGCGCGGCAGAGCCCTTGTCGTCGAGCAATACGGCTGGCCGACGATCGCGCGCCGGATGGAAGAGCTCTATCGCTCGGTCGGTCACAAGTGCCATGCCGGGGCGGCCGGCGCATGAGCGACCTGCTGGAACGCAGTCCGTTCGATCTAGCATCGGAGCGCCGGGTGGTCATCATTGCCGACTGGCTGCCGCCGGATTTCGGTGCGGTCGGCCAGTACATGCAGATGCGCGCCCGCGCCCTGGCCGAGCAGGGCCACGACGTGACCCTGCTCGGTCTTTCCTCGGGCGAAGGGTCGGTCCGGCAGGAAGCGCGAGGGAAGGGGACATTGACCGAGGTCCGGCTGTCGACCCGTCCGGTACCGCGCCATTCATTCCTGGCGCGTCTTGCGTGGACCGCGGCGACAAACATGCGCCTGGTTGTCGCCGGCTATCGATCCCTGAGGGCGGCGGATGGGATCCTGTTTACCGGATCGCCGCCGCTGCTCATTCATCTGCTGGCGCCGCTCAAACCCCTGTGGCGCGGTCGCCTCGTCTACCGCATCACCGATTTCCATCCCGAGTGTCTGATCGCGGCACGCGACCGCCCGTCGCGCGCGCTCGGTCTGCTGCTCGGCCTGACGAATTTCTGGCGCCGCCGGATCGACGGTTTCGAGGTTCTCGGACAGGACCAGCTCAAGCGCCTGCGCGAGACCGGTGTTCGCGAGGAGCGGATCAGCCTGGTACGAGACGGCTCGCCTGTGGCGTTCGCCGACGATGTCGTGGCGGAACCGCTGCCGGCCGTTCTCAAGGGGTCATGCGTGCTGCTGTACGCCGGAAACTTTGGCGTGGCGCATGACGTCGAGACGGTCGCCGAGGGCTACAGGCTTCATCATCGCGCGGGAACGGGCAGGGTTCGGTTGTGGCTGAGCGCGACTGGCGCCGGCGCCGACGACCTTGTCGCGCGCTTCACCGAGCAGGGGCTTCCTTTCCACAATTCCCATCCCGTTTCACTGGACCGGTTGGCCGGACTATTGCGCACGCCGGACGCGCATCTCGTGACCTTGAAGGATGCGTTCGTCGGCTTCGTGATGCCGTCCAAGATTTACGCCTGTATCGAGTCGGACAAGCCGGTGCTTTTCGTGGGCAGCGCAGCTTCCGACGTCGATTTTCTGGCGCACGCCATGGGGCCGGACCGCTATTGGCGTGTCGCGTGTGGCGACGCCACGGGTTTTGCCGCCGCGCTGGAGCAGCTTGCGGATCGGCCGTCGGAGCCTCGTCAGTAGCCTGTTCTTCGCGGCGTTCTCAAGCTTGTCGCCGACGCTGTGCGAAGATTGTTTCCACGACGCTGCGCGTCCTCGTACGCCATGGAAGAGCCCGAACACCGAAGACCGATGCGAAAAGGTCGCTGTTCAGCCGGGAGTTGCGGGGACGGCGCGCCGGTGTCGGAAATTCTTCCGTCGTAATGGCCTTCAAGGTGGGACGTTTCCCGGTGAAGGCGACCTGCGACGCGACGATTTCTTCTGCGAACTCGAACCAGCTCGCATCGTCTTGCCCAGCGAAGTGGTAGGTCCCCCAGCAGGCGTCGCCCCCGGACGTTTTTTCGGCGGCTGTCAGGAGCGCCTCCGCCAAGTCGGCCGTGGCTGTCGGATTGCCCACCTGATCGCTTACCACTCCCCAGCCTTCCCGGGTTGCGGCGAGGTCCAGCATGGTCTTGAGGAAGTTGCGTCCGTAGATGCCGTAGACCCACGCCGTCCTGACGATGATGTGGCGATCCTGAATGCTCCGGATGGCGCTTTCACCAGCTTCCTTGGAGAGGCCGTAAACGCCCAGCGGCATGACGGGATCCGTTTCGATGTAAGCCGAAGGCTTGCTGCCATCGAAAACGTAGTCGGTGGAGACATGGATCAACGGTATGCCACGGTCCGCTGAAGCCTGCGCCAACATTGCTGGACCGTCGCAATTCACCAGTTGCGCCAGACTGGCTTCCTTCTCTGCCTGATCCACTTTCGTATAGGCGGCGGCATTGACGACTACCGATGGGCTTGCGTCTTCAATCGCTGTCCGGATCTGGCTGAAGTTGGAAATATCGCATTCCAGCCGCGTCATCAGCTTGGTCGCGATGCCGCGTACGGCGCACAAGGCCCCCAATTCCCTGCCCAGTTGACCATGAGCACCCAAGACGAGCAATTTCATGTCGACTTCTTCGCGTTATCAAGTGGGATATTGGTTGCAAGCGCGGCTGCTTTTGGAACGGTGAACGACGCTAACCGCAACATTGAGAACATTGCTATTCTAATATAGGCTGTGGCCCTTGGTCTCGAATTCCACAGAGGCTGCCGACGCGCGGCGGGCAGCAGTGTGTGGTCGAGGACGGTGCTTTGATTCGGGCTGGGGCATTCATGAATTTCTCCGCACAAGAGCTGGAAAAGGGCAGTGGCGTACTACTGGTCCGCTCCAAGCGATTTGTCGACGGGCGCGGACACTTCATGGAAGTCTGGTCGAGAGCTGCGTACTTGGAAATTGGCATCAATGCCGATTTCGTACAGGACAACCAGTCGCTTTCGACGGCCCGGGGTACATTGCGCGGGTTGCATTTCCAACGCGCGCCCTTCGAGCAGGCAAAGCTCGTCCGCGTGCTGAAGGGCGCGATCTACGATGTCGTCGTCGATATCAGGCCGAATTCTCCGAGCTACGGGCGATGGCTCGGTACGGCCCTCAGCGCCGACGAAGGCGAGCAACTATACATCCCGCGCGGGTTCGCGCATGGCTTCCTCACGCTGTCGAGCGAGACCATTGTGTCATACAAGGTGGATGCCCCTTACTCGCGTGAGTGCGAAGCGGGGATCAGGTGGAACGATCCGGAACTCAATGTGCGGTGGCCGCTGATCTACAGCGAAATCGTCCTGTCGGAAAAGGACGCCTTGCTGCCGCTGTTCAACGGCTCAGCGGGCGGTACGCACAAAAACATCAGAGCTGTGGAGTCCTAAGCGCGGAATCCCGGCTCGGGGATCGGTGTCGAGCGATTACGCGACGGCCGTGGCCTTTGGCGGCGGGATGCTTGGCCGCGCCAGCCCCCGCCATCCAAGCAGGCGCTGCAGTTGCAGGCCTATGACCCAATGAAGCGGATAGAGACGGTTCAAGTCCCGCAGTGCGTGGGCGGCCTGGGCGATATGACCTCGCATTGCCATGCGCCTGATCCAACCGAGATGATATCGGCCGCGCATATCGGCCCTGAAATAGCGGACCTTTTCCAACTCCGGCTCGCTCCAATGCTTGCGGTACCAATCCGCGAGCCTCAATTCCTCGCGCAAATACCTCGCACCAGACGTCGGCAACGCAGAGGTCATGAGTTGATGGGTTCGGACGGCATGCCTCACTTCCCTGTTGAACAGTATTGGAAACCGCTCCGCCACCCGGTTGTAGAATTCGAGGTCGCCCGCCAAGGGATAGCCCGGATCGAATAGACCCACGGCGTCGAATGTGCTGCGGGGGATCATGATCGACGAGATTGATGAAGGCAGGGAACCATAATGCGACGAGATCCAGAGATAGAGCGGCCACTCGATCCGCTCCGGCGTGACGTCGGAGTCGTCTGTGCCGAGCAAGCGACCCTGTTCGTCGATACGTTCAGGCATGCCATAGACGAGGCCCGCGTCGGTGTGCTTGGCCAGCAGCGCGACTTGCGACGCCAGATACCCCGGCAGCATCACATCATCCTGGGAGAACACCTGGATCGGATCGCCTCGAGCCGCCGAGATGCATCGGTTCAGATTGCCGAATATTCCCCCGTTCCGGTCATTGCGCAGGATGCGGATGCGGGAATCGGCGAAGCTCTCCGCCACATCCAGAGAGCCGTCACTCGACCTGTCATCGGATATGATCAGTTCGAGATTCACATCCTGCGCCAGGATGGACGTGATAGCCTTCTCCAGATACGGATTGCCGTTGTAAATGGGCAGGGCAACGGTGATCAGCATGCCCGTGCTTCTCGTCCCGGAGACGGCTCCGTGGTAGGGCCAGACCACCACCTCTCGACCGCCCAACTCTCGGTCGCCCAACCCTCGATCGCCCCGTCTTCGGTAGCGGCTCGACGGGCGCGCGCAACGATCCGCATCCAGGCCTTCGGCGTTGACGTTCGAAATTGAAATGTTCGCATGTGTTGCAAAGAGTCCTCGTGGACCGGTCTCCAGTGGGCGGCGGTAAGGGCAACAGGAGAAGACTTCCCCGAAAGAACCGCTGAACGGCGCATCGACACCCCGTCAGCCAATCGCCTGTCGAGCGAAAAGACGCCATCGGTTTGATTCCTCCCGAGTAGTACCATTTCGAGAGCGCGAATCACCCCACGACCGGGGCAAAGTGCGCGCCCGCATCGAGTGCGTGGGGTCGGTGTCGCCAGCAGGGACTTCCCGCTCCGCAAATCGGTGCCTGTGCCCTTGAGCCGACTGGCCGGCCTGTTGCGTTCACCCGACGCCCATCTCGTAACGCTGAAGGACGCATTCATCGGTTTCGTCATGCCTTCCAGGATTTGTGCGGGCATCGGGTCGGGCAAACGAGCGCTTTTCGCGTTCAATCGCTCCGAATCGCGTTCTTTCAAAATCGGCCTTTGAAAAACGCCGGTAAACCGGGCGTTTTGCGCACGCCAGAAAGGACACCGACTGTGCGGCGTTGTCAGAAGTTGTCCTGAGTTGTCACAAGTTGTTCGGCGTCGATCGGCCGGCGTGGACCATCGACGGCCGATTTTTCGGACACGAGTTGTCCGGAATGTGTCTGTCCGGAAATTCCCGAAGCGCCGGCCCGCCTGGACCGGGCGATTCTTTTAAACGACGGCTGAAACGGCGGGCCTGTCTGAAAATTCTGCCGCCAGCTTTGGTGGACACGACAGTGGACACGGCGCGGCGCGCGGACGCGTGCCGACAGACCGAAAGCCAAGGCATCGCAGTCCCTTGCGCGGCAAAGCGGGACACAGGACCTGTCACCTCTCCCTGTCTCCCGACCGTGTCCACTTATCGCACCCGTGGGCGAAGCGGCAGCGAGGCGGCGGCGGCGAACAATGGCGAACACGATGGAAGACATGAGGCAACTCCCTGGGCATGAAAAAGCCCGCCGAAGCGCCTCCAAGCAGGGCGCGGGCGGGCCGAATGGGCAGATGGGCGGCGGAAGCGCACTCCCGCCAGAATAGTCTTTTTCCTAGCATAATCCTGTCGAACTTGCAAATCTAGGAATGCATATCTGGCGGGACAAAAACGCAGGGCGGGCCGCGGACTGGGGCAGACGACCGGAAAATGCCGCCGGAAAACTCCGCTCGTCGTTCATATTCCAGGCCTCTGACGCCGGCCCAAACGGGAGATGGACGAGATGAGCAAGGCGCAGGCAGCCAGGAGAGAGGCGGCTGAGTGCCAGCTCCAAATGTCGGCACGCAGAGTGCGGAAATGCCGCAGGCTTCGCCAGGGCCCTCGAGGAATTCGCAGACCGGGTGGGGAAATCGCCTCCATTGCGGTTGTTTCAAAGGGCTAGAATTCTGCTGGGAATTCAGATCAGAAAAAGTCTTTATCTGATTGAAATTTAATGATATTGACATTCTGCGTGGTCAGTGATGTTTACTGTCTGCGGTGGCGCTGCAGTCTTTTCCACTCAAGAAATATCCAGAGTCGACCAAAGCCGACTCTGCCTTGGCGACGCCAAGGGCGTATATTAGCCGTATTTATTGGGCTTATTGGAGTTGCCGCGAGATGTCTTCGACCGGAGTCTCCATCGGATGCAGCGGGCGGGCAGGGGCTTGGCTTCGTGAGCACAATTCAGTAACTTGCCCATCAACTTGGGTGGGACCGTTCCGAGCTCTGCCGGCCGGGCCAAGTGGGTGTGAAATCTTCAAAATTGACTGCGATGGTGCTTACCGTGGCGGTCGGGTTGGGTTTGATGGCTAAAATTGCATTTCGAGCGCAGTGTCTTGCTGTGGCGTCATCGTTCGTCGTCATTGGTGCTGCCGGCGCGCAAACTCCGCCGGCGCAGGAACAGGGACAGCAACTCGCTCAGCAGCAGGAGGCTCAGCAGGGCCAAGGCCAGCAGCAGGAGGGTGGTGGACCGCAGCAGGGCGGTGGCCCGCTGCAAGGTGCCGGCCCTCTTCAGGGTGCCGGCCCCCTTCAGGGGGCAGGTCCGTTGCAGGGCGCGGGTCCGCTTCAGGGCGCCGGTCCGTTGCAAGGTGCCGGCCCGTTGCAGGGTGCGGGTCCGTTGCAAGGTGCCGGTCCGCTCCAGGGGGCGGGGCCGCTCCAGGGCGCCAGCCCGCTGCAAAGCGCGGCGCCGGTTCAGAATATCGGCCCAGCCGCGGGCCCGGATGGGCTCAATGCCCTGAACACCGCGCCGCCACCGGCCGGGCCGCCGCCTGCATTCGCGGGCGGTCCCGTGGCGCCGCCTCCCGGCGGCCCGGTTCCCACGACTGTTGGCTCGCTCAACCAGCTGCTGTCGCAGATCATGGCCGGTCCGAATCCGCCGAGCCCGCAGATCCTCGCCGTGCTCGTCAACACGCTGACGCCGCCGACTCCTCCGACGCCGCCTACTCCGCCTGTGGCGCCGCCGGTGCCGCCCGCGCCGCCGGTCGTGTTTACGCCTCCGCCGACACCGACGCCGACACCGACACCGACGCCAGTCGTCCTTCCGCCGCCGACCTATGACCCGACGAAGCAAACCCCTGTCAGCCCAAGCTAGTAGCCTGGGGCAGCGTCGGGACTTCTATCAGCCCACACTCGGACCTTTGCCGGGATGGACCGCTGCTCCCATGGCTATCAATGCGAATCGCTCGCAGCTCTTTTGGTCGCCCGTCCTCGGCTGGGCGCTGCTGTCGTGTCTTGCCTCGGGGGCCCAGGCCCAGGAGGAGACCTCGACACCGGCGCTGCAGACGATCGAGCAGCAGTCGCCCGACGACCCCATCATCGAGCTGTTGCCATTGCCCGGCGGCGGCTCGGCGACGCGCGAGGAGTTGGGAATCACGATGGGGGCTTTCACGCTCTTCCCGTCGATCGAGATCCTGGGCGGCTACGACAGCAACGTCTTCGCCACCAGTGCGCCGACAACCGGTTCGCTGTTCACGGTGATCAAGCCGCAGCTCGACCTGAGGTCGGAGTGGCTGAATCACTCCATTCGCCTTCTTGCCTCGGGCGGGTTCGGTTTCTATGCCAGCGCGCCCACGCAAAACTTCGAGAACTACACGCTGCTGGCCGAGGGCAAGCTGGAGATCAGGCAGGACTTCTACGTCACGGGCAAGGTCGCGGCGATGCGGGCTACCGAAGCGCTGGGCACGCCGGACGTGTCGTTCGCCCAGGCGCCGACCGTCGTCGATTCGATCCCGGTCGAGGTCTCGCTCTACCAGAAGTTCAACCGGTTCTTCTACCAGTTGACTGGCGCCGCAGTGCGCTACTGGTACTACGACTTCAGCACCATCACGGCGACGGGTCTGCCGGGAACCAGCCGCGATCGCACCGACTACGAGGAGCGGATTCGCCTCGGCTACGAGCTCTTCGACGGAACGTCGTTCTTCATCGCGCCCGGCCTCCAGCAGCGCGTCTATACCCAGTTCATCAACGCCGCCGGCCAGCAGCGCGATTCGAACAGCTGGTTCTTCAACGTCGGGGCGACCACGGACCTGGGTCCGAAAAGCAAGCTCGAAGGCTTCATCGGCTACCAATCCCTGTCGTACATCGCCGACGGCACCTCCACGGGAGCGACGACATTCGGCCTCACGGGAAGCTGGAATGGCTACGAGCCGCTGGTCCTGCGACCGCAGATCCTTCGCAGCATCAACGAATCCGCGCTCACGAACTACCAGAACTATGTTTCGACCACGATCGGCGTCGATTTCACCTATGACGTGCATGGGCCGTGGCAGGCCGTCGGCGGCGCGGCCTTCAATTCGGCGGACTATACGCCCGCCGCGGGCGTTGCGAACGTGAACCCGCGCACGGATTACTTTCTGAAGGGCTCGATCGGCGTGATGTATTCGCTCCGTCCACAGGTTCAGATCGGGCCGCTGTACGAATATACAACGGGCTGGTCGACCGACGTCGCAGCGGGTGGGCCATCGTACACCCGCAACATGTTCTCCATCCGCCTGGTCGCGAAGCGGTGACGTCGTGAACATCCGAAGCGTTCTCTCCCGATGCCAACAGGCGGCCTCGCGCCGGTCACTGGCCCTCTGGGCCTGTGTCTTCGGCGCCGCTCTTGCGCTCGGCGCCTGCGAAACGCAGCCGCCGATGACCACGAAGACGCTGCAGCAACCCTCGCAGCTGACGCAGACGATCCGGATGGGCGAGTACCGTGTCGCGCCGGGCGACAAGATACGCGTGGTGGTCCTGTCGGACACCGAGCTCTCCGGTGACTACGAGGTCGATTCGACAGGATTGATCTCCCCGCGCATGGCCGGCCGGGTGTCGGTGGTGGGCATGACGACGGTCGAGATCGAGGCGATGCTGAGGAACCGCTACCGTGCGGATGGTTATCTGCGGGACCCGAAGCTGAGCGTCGACCTGATCGCTCGCCGGCCGTTCTACATCGTGGGCGAAATTACGAAGCCGGGGGCGTTTCCGTACGTGAACGGGATCAACGTCCTGCAGGCCGTTGCCATCGCCGGCGGATACACGCGCCGGGCCTCCAAGACGCGGATCACCGTGAAGCGGTTCAATTCGACGGCGGGCGAAGAGGAGACGGTCACCGAGGATAGTCCAATCGGCCCGGGAGACGTGATCCGCGTTCCCGAGCGATGGTTTTAGTAGCGTCGCGTAAGCGTATTGGGGAACTCGCGGTGTGGGACCGCGTGTTGAGTGGAGTGGTTTGCGCCGACCGGCCGTGGGATGGGCCGGCGAGCGTCGTTGGGTGTCCTCCGGAGCACGTAAGGTGCGGAGTGTGGTTGGATGGGATCGATGTCTAGAGCCAGTGAGATCGCAGATGAACCCGCGATCAGCCGTAGTCCGGCGCTGACGGCCTTGCCGCGTCAGGGCGCGGCCGGCCCGGAAGACGCGTCGAGCGAACTCTGGGGCTGGCTGCGGCTGCTCAATCGCCACAAGACCCTGATCATCGGGTGCGGTCTTGTTGCGGCCGTGCTGATGGCCCTGGTGATTGCGCAGCAAACGCCCATGTACAAGGCGTCGTCGCGTCTCATTCTCGACACCCGCACCTTCAAGGTCCTGAGCACCGAAGGCGCCCTGTCGGGCGTCGACACGCTCAACATGGGTGCCATCCAGAGCGAACTCGAGGTTATCGGGTCGGAATTCGTCGTTGGCCGCGTCGTCGACAAGCTCGGACTGGCCAGCAATCCCGACTTCAACGGCACCAAGCCGCCGGGCGTGCTCGACTCGGCGCTGGACCCGATTCGCGAGCTCTGGAGCACGGGCATTTCGTCTTTGCTCGCTCCGCCGCCGCCGCCGACACCGGCTCAGGTGCCGAAGGCTGCGGCGTCGCCATCGCCGCGCGCCGACCGGTCGACCGACGCCAGCGACCCGCGCCGTCAGGCCGCCATCGGCTATGTGTCGGGGCACCTGAACGTCAACCTGGTGGGACGCACCTTCGTCATCCTCATTACCGCCGAGAGTCCCGACGGCGCCATGTCGGCGCGGATCGCCAACGCCGTCGCGGAGGCCTATCTGGCCGATCAGATCGACACCAAGAACGAGGCGAACCGGCGGGCGACGGAGTGGCTCGAGCAGCGTCTGGCGGAACTGCGTCGAAATCTCCAGGTCGCCGAGGAGGCAGTGGCCAGCTACCGCCGCGACAAGGGCCTGGCGGGTAGCCCCGAGGGCGCGATCTCGACCCAGACGCTCACGGAACTCAACTCCCGATACACCGCCGCGCGCGGCCGCCGCATCGAGAAGGAAGGGCGTCTGGTGGCGCTCAGCAAGGCGAGCCTCAACCCCGGCGAACTTGCCAACATCCCCGAGGTTGCGGGCAATACGACTCTGGCGGCGCTGCGCATCCAGGACGTGGATCTGAGCCGCAAGTCGGCGGAATTGGCATCGCAACTGGGCGACAGCCATCCCAAGCTGATCCAGGTGCGCAACGAACTTTCCGCTGTCCGGGCCCGCTTTATCGTCGAAACCCAGCGCATCACGCTCGCAGTCCGGGCCGAACTCGACGCGGCGACGTCGGAGGAAGAAGAGCTCAAGGAACTGGTCGACAAGGCCTCGGTCGTTTCCGGGGCGGCAAGCCAGTTCGAGGCCGAGCAGAAGCAACTCGAGCGCGAGGCGCAGTCCAACCGCGCGCTCTACGAGAGTTTCCTGAACCGCTTCAAGGAACTGCGCGAGCAACAGGACATCCAGCGCGCCGACGCGCGCATCCTGGCGTACGCCCGTCCTTCCGGGGCGCCGTCGTCGCCCAACTTCAAGTCAGGCCTGATGGGCGCCTTCGTGATCGGCTGCCTCCTGGGCATGGCGGGGGCGATCGCCGCCGAGAAGCTGGATCGGGTCTTCCGCTCCGCGCCCCAGGTCGAGGAAGCAACGGGTGTCAGCGTCCTGGCGATGGTGCCGGAGGTCAAAGGCACGACAACCACGCGGTCCAATGTCGTCACCACCATCCTCGAGAATACGACCTCACCGGCGGCCGAGGCGGTACGCGCCGTGTTTACCGCGATCAGCCTTGCCAGCCTCGACCGGCTGCCGCGTGTGGTCGCGGTTACGTCCTCGACGCCGAGCGAAGGCAAGACCACCTTCGTCGCGGCGCTGGGTGGGCTCCTGACCAAAATGAACACCTCGCGCCGGGTGCTGATCGTCGATCTCGATCTGCGCCAGGCCAAGCTTTCAGTGGCCCTCGGCATCGGCGAACGGGGCGGGACGATCGACGAATACCTGATGGGGACCAAGACGCTGGCGGAGTGCACGCGGCGCCATGAGCAATCCGGCGTCTACTACATCTGCGCCCGGCCCAACACGCCGAATGCCCCGGAAATCCTCGAGTCGCACGCCATGAAGGCCGCGGTCGACGTGTTCTCGGACAACTACGACCTGGTGATTCTCGACGCTCCGCCGGTGCTGGCCGTGTCCGATGCGCGCATCGTCGCCCGTCTGGCCGATTACACCGTCTTCATCATCCAGTGGGCGAAGACCCACCGCGAAGTGGTCAAGACCGCGGTCGCTTCCCTGCTGGAGGTGACCTCCCACATCGGCATCGTCATCAACCGGGTCAATCTCTACAAGCACGGGCGTTACGGCTACGGCGACCATGGCGACTACTATTCGCGCTACCGCGGCTACTATAGCCAGGGCGAGAAAAGCTCGGCGAAGAGCGATGCGACGCGCCCGGCGCTGAAGCTGGCCTCGAAGAAATAGGCCGCTTGCGGGAACAGCGAGCCGGGGACGGTCGGTCGGCGGACCTTGCGGGCCGTCGTGGCGACTGAGCTTCGCCCTTTTCCGAAGGCAGGATCGCCAGATGCCCGGTAGGAGCACCATTCGTGAGGTCGTCGGGCAGGTCCTTGTGCTCGCCTACAAGGAGGACGTGCGGCCTCTGCTGACGGCACTGGAGGAGGAACGTCTGCCGGCCTCCGTGCAGCGCATCGAGTATTCGAGCGAAGAACTTGCATACCCTCGCAGTTCGCGATTGCTCCTGAATCATCGCCTCGCCTGGGAGAAGGCGGCTGCGCTGCCGGGCTACACCCTGATCTGCGAGTCGGATTTCGTGCCGTGCCGCGGTATGGGGGATTTCCCGGTCTTCTGGCCGGTGACCAACGCGCGCGCCTGGGGCTATCTCTATCAAGGCAGCCCCCGTCTGCTCGCCTTGTCTGAAGGCCGGCCGGTCTACCTTCGGGCCCATGTATCGGCGATGGTCGCCTACGTCATCAACGCAACGACGGCAAAAATCCTGCTCGAGTTTTTCGACCATTTATCGGCCACGTACGGCCTGACGCACTACTTTTCGTTCGAGGCCTTCCTGCAGTGGTTCGTCACGGGCAAGGGAGGCGCCGCCTACATGCCATGGCGGCACTATGGCGAGCATGGCGGGCTCCCCAACCCCGAACATGCGGCCATCGGGAAGCTTCGCCACGGTGGCGAGCATCGCTCGGACAACTTGATGGCCAAGCTGCATTTTCTGCCTCAGTACGCCCGCGGAAGCACGATGAGGTATCTTCTCGTTCGCGCCAAGTGGCGCCTTCTGGGCATTGGCCGGTTGTTGTCCGGCCGCTGGATCGTCGAGACCAGCGTCTATGACCTGTCGTTCAGGGATCGGTGCCGGATGCTCCTTGCCGGCGCTGCGAGACTGGCGCCGCGGTTGCCCGTGCTCGGTCGCTGACGAGAAAATGAATGCCAATTTCCGGATGACCTGTCAGAAGTGGGCATCATGCTTCGACGAATCTCCGTCCTGGGTCTGGGCTATGTCGGCCTGCCGGTCGCAACGGCGTTCGGCCAGGCGGGTTTCCAGGTGGTCGCCTTCGACATCGACGCCAGGCGCGTCGCTGAACTCTCGCAGGGGCACGATCGGACCCGCGAGGTCGAGAGCGAAGCGCTGCGCGCGTCCGGGCTTCGCTTCTCGTCCACGCCGGAAGACCTGCGCGCAGCCGACTTCCACATCGTCACCGTGCCGACACCGATCGACGCCAGCAAGACGCCCGATCTCGAACCCCTGAAACGCGCGTCGACGACGATCGGCAGAGTGCTCAAGCGTGGCGACATCGTGGTCTACGAATCGACCGTCTATCCCGGTGTCACCGAGGATGTCTGCATTCCCGTGCTCGAGGCGGCCTCCGGGCTCAAGTGGAAAACCGACTTCAATGTCGGCTACTCGCCGGAGCGCATCAATCCCGGCGATCGCGAACGCCGCTTCGCCAACATCCTGAAGATCGTCTCGGCCGACACGCCCAAGACACTGGATGTCGTCGACAGCACTTACCGCAGCGTCGTGCAGGCCGGCACCTACCGGGCGCCCTCGATGAGGGTTGCGGAATTCGCCAAGGTGCTCGAGAACACGCAACGCGACGTCAACATCGCGCTGATCAACGAGGTCGCCCTGATATGCGATCGCCTTGGTGTCGACACGCAGGACGTGCTGCAGGCGGCCGGCACAAAATGGAATTTCCTCCCCTTCCGGCCCGGACTGGTCGGTGGCCACTGCATCGGAGTCGATCCCTTCTATATCGCCCACAAGGCCGAGGAAGTCGGCTACCACCCGCACGTGATCCAATCCGGACGGCGGGTGAACGACAGCATGGGCTTCTATGTCGCCAATCGGGTGGCGCGCAACGTCATGCGAAATACCGGCAACGGCCGGCCGCTGGTGACCTTGCTCGGCGTCACCTTTAAGGAGAACGTTCCCGACATCCGCAACACGCGGGTGGTCGACATTGCAAGTGAGCTGAAGGATTTCGGAATCGCCGTCCAACTGCACGATCCGATGGCCGACGGTGACCTGCTGAAGCGGGAGTACGGCCTGTCGCTGACTTCGCTCGACGAGCTTCGACCTGCCGATGCGGTGGTACTGTCGGTTGCCCACAGCAGCTATCGCGAGGGCGGCTGGGCTCTGGTGAGGTCGCTGCTCAAGCCGACCGGCGGCTTCGTGGCCGACATCCCCGCCGTGCTCGACCGGGCGACGACGCCGGTGGACGTCACCCTCTGGCGTCTGTAGACGCGTACATGGGCAGGTAACGAGCATGGATGGTGGCGACGGCGGATTGCCAGTGGGGAACGATCTTTTCCGCTTCGAGCGGTGCCTCGACTTTCTCTCGGCGCAAGGGGTGGAAATAGCGCCGAACTCCACGTGGTTGGATCTGGGTTGCCACCAGGGGCAGTTTCTCAGAATGCTGGTGCGCCGGCATGTGGTGCGCGCCATTGGCTTCGACGACTGGGATCCGGCGTTACGGACCCCGGAGCCGGGCCCCGTCTGGGAGTACCGCAAGGCCGATCTCGAGCGCGAGCTGCCTTGGGAGACGCCGGTGCCGTTCATTTCGGCCTTCGAGGTGCTCGAGCACATGATCGACACAGATGGATTTCTGAGGCGCATCTTCGACCGGCTGGAGAAGGGTGGTTGGGTTTTGATATCCACGCCCAACATCAACAGCCTGCGCAACCGGGTGACCGTGCCTCTCGGTCGTTATCCGACCGGGCTGGAGTACCGAACAGTGATTCACCATGTTCGGCTCTACAATGTGGAGATCCTGACGAAGCATCTTCGCGACACCGGCTTTGAGCGCATCTCGGTCCGGGGTGTTGCCTTTCTCCCATTTTCGTCGCCCTTCGGAGAAAGCAGGCTGAGCGCGCTGCTCGCCGACAAGCTGCCGAGCTTGTGCTCGAACATCATAGCCGTGGCGCGAAAGCCCTGAGCGTCGTCGAACTCGCCGCGCCAGGCGCAGGCCGCCGGTCATTCGCAGGTCAAGGTGATCCGGCGCGGACTGAAGGTCGGCAGGGTGACCGGGGCACCGACAGGCCATGGTCTGGGCCATGATCCATCGGCAAGGTGCTTCTCGACCGCCGGCAGGAGCTGATTGAAGACGATCCAGCCCCGAAGGCGCGTGCCGGCATGGTTGGTATGGACGGCGTCGGTGAAGTGGTCGGGCTCGAACGGCGTGTAGCGGGCGATGTCGACGAAGGTCAATCCATGAGCCGCCGCATACTTGGCGAGCAGCCGGTTTTGGAACACCGCCAATCGCTCGAGTTCACGGTAGCGAAAGGGGTAGTTGCCAACATTCAGCTGTTCGAGGATGTACTTGTGCCGGATGGGGTTGAGCACCAAACCGTCCTTCACCATCCACATGAACGAGCTTACGGCGAAGTCGCTGCCCACCGTGGCGAGGTCGGTGCGGATTCTATCGAGGTCTCGCTGAATGGCGTTCAGGTTGACGGGGAGGTGCGGGTACGCGAGATCCGGGTCGCGTTCGTCCAGGCCCTCCGGCCAGACGACCCGGTAGTCGGGCTTCGGCCATTCGTGACCATCGAGGTTCGACGCGGCGGCGCCGACAGCCGCCCGGACGCGGGCAATCACGGCGGAGTACCGCGCGGCGGTCTGCAGCCACGGCGGCGAAGCGTCGGCCTGCAGCGGGCGGACGGCCGATCCTTTCGGGACCTCGTCCACGATAGAGGCCGGCCGAAACTGGTTGCCGCCCTCGTAGTACACGACCAGGTCCGGCCTGAGCGGCAGGACTTCGGTGCGCACCACGGCGGCGATGTCCGTCGAGGTGATGCTTTCCCGTCCGGCATTCAGGACCTCGAAACGAACCGGCAGGCGCTTCGCCTTCGCCCAATGGTTGAGCCAGTGTCCCGCGAATTCCGGCCAGGAGAAGGGGAGATGGTGGGAATCCACGGTCGTCGACGAGCCGACGAACACGATGCGGATCGTCTTTTCGGCGCGGGGGTCTTCGATCGGCGCACCGCGCCAACCGATCTGGTTGGTCACCAGGCCGCTGGGGATCGTGACATCCGGCAGGAATCGATAGGGTGGCGAGCCGGCGCCGTCGGGTGGGTCGTAGACGTACAGTTGGCCGGGCGCGTGGCGAAGCTGCCGATGCTTGCAGGGATCGCCGGTGAAAACCGAGTTCCAGGCCTTGAAAAGATCCGAGGGTCGGAAGTCCATGCCGCCCGAGGGATTATCCTGAACGAAGCGATAAAGGCGGTCCCATTGATCTGGGACGCTGCGCCGGTTGGGCAAAGGCGGCGGATCGGTGAAGAACCACTCCCGGTCGACGCCTGCGGCGCGAGGGATCTGATCCAGTGCTTCCGGTCCGACCGTAGCCGAGCCCGAGGGTGCACTCAGCGGCATCGCGAACATCGCGTATCCGTCGACGTAGCGGACGACCGCCTCGGCTGCGAGAACGCTGAGTGCGATCGAAGTGAATACAAGCAGGACGTTCTTGATCTGTTGGAGCATTTCCGGGGAGGCCGGCTCTGGTGGGAGTTCGGTGCAAGTTGTGAGTCGGAGTCAGGTCTCAGGCGCTATTCGCCGCGGCATCCTTTTCCTTTATTGCGGCACAGATCGTCCAGCATGTTCTGGATCTCGGGGACCATGTGGCGGGCGAAAGCAGCAGCAGCCCTTGCGTTGGGGTGGGGATCGGGCACGGTCACCCACAGGCTAGCGGGATCGGCATCTTCGACCGCGGGCAGGAGGTCGACGAAGATCACACCGCGGCTTTCGACAACGTTCCGGACCTTCGACGTGACGTCGTCGAACGGATAAGGCTTCAGCTCGCGCAATTCGGGAATGTGAAAAACGACGAGTCGTGCGCCGAGGTCGTGCGCCGCATCCGCGAATCCGGAGATTGCCTTCTGTGTTTGCGCCCATCCTGCGGCATCCGGTTCGTAGAGCTCTCGATAGTAACGCTTCCAGTCGGGTGACTGGCCGAACTGTCGGGCAAGCGAATCCAGCCTGTAGCGCAGAACGACCCACGCCGCCGAATGTTCGTCCAGCCAATCGCTCGCCGCGTAGTGCGGCATCGGTTCGGCGTCGTTAATGAAATATGAGAGGACAATGATGTCGGGCTTCATGCGCGCCCCAGCGTTTCGGAACAGCGCGAGTTCCTGCGCGGTGTTGTAGTTCCCGACGCCCATATTGAAACCGTCGACTTTGCGTCCCGCGGCGGCAAGGGCGGCGACGACCCGATGGGCGAAGGTCTCCTGTTCGGCCACACCCCAACCGAAGGTGGTCGAATCACCGACGAAGGCGATACGGGCAACGCCCGCGTCGGCGGCCTCGTTGATTTCCGACGATCGAAACCCGAACGCATTGGTCCGGACGGGGACGCCCATGAGCTGGGCCTCGGAATTGTTGCGATGACGGTGGCCGAGGTCCGCCTGAAAATCGCGTACCTTTACCTCGCGTGCATACTTCCACATTTCGAGTTCATACAGCATGCCGTCATCGAGAATGAGGCGGGTCATGCCTTCGAAGGCAAGCAGGCACCCAAGGCAGATACTCAAGACCAGCAAGGCATTCTTCAGCGCAAGCTTCATTGAAAATACTCGATGATCATCGCAGTCGGGCTCTCTCGGCAGGTCTCAAGAAACGAACTGCTCTTACAACGAGCGTCGGGGCCGGTGGGAAAATTTCGTCGCCGTACACACGACAATCGGCATCCTGAGCCGACATTGGTTGGGTATTTGGGGGAAAATCAAGGCCGGGCCGAAGGGGCGGGTACAGGCGTCCATCCAGAGTATCGGCACGAGAGCGGCGGTGGATAAGCCTTGCTGCGTCAACGTCACAGGCTGGCTGGGGGACCTGGATTCGAACCAAGACTAACCGGGTCAGAGCCGATTGTTCTACCGTTAAACTATCCCCCAAACGGGCCGACGGGTCGATTTAACGGCGGCGGGACGACTTGGCAAGCGGGCTCGCCTCCGGGCCCGGCGTCGGTTACCATCCGGCCAAAGAAAGAGTTGAAAATGGCCGGGGAATCCACGCCAAGGGGAGGCTGGCACAGCGGTCGTTTCGCGCACACTTTCGCGGCCATCGATCTCGGCACCAACAACTGCCGGCTTCTGGTGGCCCGGGCGTCGGTCGATGGATTTGACGTGATCGATGCCTATTCCCGGCCAGTCAGGCTGGGGGAAGGCGTGGCGTTGAGCGGCGTTTTGTGCGGAGACGCGATCGAGCGCACTTTGAGCGCTCTCGACGTTTGCGCAGCCAAGATCGGGCGCAACCGTGTGACGCGCGCGCGCCATATCGCCACCGAGGCCTGCCGCCGGGCCTGCAACGGTGAGAACTTCCTGGCGATGGTGGAACAGCGCACCGGCCTTCGCTTCGATGTCATCCCGCCGTCGGAGGAGGCGAGGCTCGCATTGGCGAGCTGCGAAGACCTGCTCGATCCGGAGATTCCCTACGGCCTGCTGATCGACATCGGTGGCGGCTCGACCGAAGTGAGCTGGCTCCGGGTCGTGCCTCGCGACGGGCGCCAAGGCTGCGTGGCGACGGAATTGATCGACATGACATCGGTGCCATGGGGCGTCGTGACCCTCACAGAGTCCTGCGTCGGCGGCCAGCCGCGCGAGCGGGCGGTGAGCCGTGCCTGCTATGACGACATGGTCGAGCGCATCCGCAGCGATCTCCGCCCGTTCTGTGCCAGGCACGGCATCGGCCCCGCGATCGCGCGCGGCGAGGTCCAGATGGTCGGTGCGTCGGGAACCGTGACGACCGTCAGCGCCCACAATCTCGGCCTCAAGCGCTACAACCGCACACTGGTCGACGGCTCGCGCATCGGCCGCGATTCGATCTTGCGGATTTGCGACCAGCTGTCGGGTCTGTCGGTCGCCGAGCTGACGCATCTTCCGTGCATCGGCGACGATCGTGCCGATCTTGCCTTGGCCGGCGGGGCGATCCTCGAAGCCGTATGCCGGCAGTGGCCGGCGCCCACGGTGCGGGTGGCCGATCGCGGCCTGCGCGAGGGCGTGCTGATGGACCTGATGCGCCAGGCCGATCGCGACGCCGATCCTCTCTGCCGACCGGGCGGCTGAAACCCATGGCGAGGGATACGAAGGGCGGGCGGCCGCCGGGAAGCCTGCCGACCGGACGGCGGGCCACGGTGCGGGTGAAGACGGCACGTGGGCGCACAGTCTCCTCGCAGCGTTGGCTGCAGCGCCAGCTCAACGACCCCTATGTCGCCGAAGCAAAGAAGCGCGGCTATCGCTCGCGTGCCGCTTTCAAGCTGCTGCAGATCGACGACCAGTTCCGCTTCCTGAAGCCCGGCGCACGCGTCGTCGACCTCGGTGCCGCCCCTGGCGGCTGGACGCAGGTGGCCGTGGAGCGGACGAAGCCCGGACGCGCCGGCGGGATCGTCATCGGCATGGACCTGACGCCGGTCGAACCCATTGCCGGTGCGACGGTGTTGGCCAAGGACTTCTACGACGACGATGCCCCCGCGGTGCTGACCGCGCTGCTGGCCGGGCCGGCCGACATCGTATTGAGCGACATGGCGGCGTCCGCCACCGGCGATCCCCAGACCGACCATCTGCGCATCATGGGGCTGGCCGAGGCCGCGCACGACTTTGCCCGCCAGGTGCTGAAGCCGGGCGGGACCTTCGTCGCCAAGGTGCTGCGCGGCGGCACCGAACGGTCGCTGCTCGACCGGCTGAAAAAGGACTTCGCCAAGGTTCGCCATGTGAAGCCGGAGGCGAGCCGCGCCGATTCAGCCGAGATGTATGTCGTCGGCACGGGTTTTCGAGGCTAGCCAGTTTGGCTGGCCAACAGGAGGAGCATTGAAGGTTCGAACCATGCGCAACTACACGGGAAACGGACTGCTCGTATTTGTTTCTGTCTTGCTGTGTGCCGGGGTGGCGGAAATCGCGACCCGGATCGTCGACGGCCTGCCGCTCTTCTCCCTGAACCTTCCCGTGCCGATCGCCACCAAGGGGATCGACACGACCGCCGCTCATCTGGAGCGGCTGCCGCAGCCCGCCGGAGTTGCGCGGGAGCTGTTTCATAGCGAGCCGCCGCCCTTGCCCAACCGGACGCGGCCTCCCCAAGCGTGGATCGAACTTCACCGCAGGATCAGGAAGAACGCTGAAGCGGAACATCCCCGGAATACGTTCAAGGGGTGGGACATGTTCAAGGCATGGAACGCCGTCCTGGTCGGTGACCCATGCAAGCATGAGTATTTCAGCAAGGCGCCGGGGCGGCTCTTCCTCTACGATCCGCCGGACGGCAAGCCTCGGCCGAATTTTCGCTTCCTGCCCAACGCCACCTCGCCGGACGGACTGGTCACCAACGCATTCGGGTGGCGGGGACCGCCGGTGCCATTTGCGCGTTCGCCGAGGACGGTGCGCATCGTCTTCGTCGGCGCCTCCACGACGGCCGAGATTCATAATTTTCCCTATTCGGTTCCAGAGCACGTCGGGCACTGGCTCAACAAGTGGGCGACCGGGCGCGAGATGGACGTGCGCTTTGAAGTGCTGAATGCCGGTCGTGAAAGCATCGGCTCGACGGAGATCGCCACCGTGGTTCGCCAGGAAGTGGCTCCGATGCGGCCGGACCTCGTCGTGTACTACGAAGGCGGCAACCAGTTCTTCCTGTCGACCGTCGTCAGGAACGTTCCCAAGGGCGTGGCCAGGCCGGACGGTGTCCTCGCGGGTTGGCTGCGCGATGCGGGGCACTACTCTGCACTGGCGCGGCGGGCGGCGGCACTGACGGGCGGCAGCGAATGGCCGAAGCCGGACTACGAGGTCGAGCTGCCGACGGGGCTGGACGAATTCGATCCCGACATCACGCGGCCCGATCTGCCGGTCAACATGAGCACCATTCTGCGCGACCTCGATTCGATCCGGCACGACCTTGCTGAGGTCGATGGCGAATTTGCCGTGGCCTCGTTCCACTGGCTGGCGAAGGACGGGCTGGAGCTCAATGCGGTCCGGCACAAGCCGCTGCTCGAGCATCTGAACACCGGATTTTATCCGTTTCGCTATCGCGACCTCGAGCGGTTCACCGTGTTCGAGAACCGGGTATTCGCCAAGTATGCCGAGGCCAACGGACTTCCGTTCGTCGATGTCGCCCGCTACATGCCGCACGATCCCGACCTGTTCAGCGATGCCATCCACAACACGGCGCCCGGCGTTCGCCTGCGGGCCTGGATCGTATTTACCCAGCTTCTGCCGATCATCGAGAAGCGGCTGGCGAGCGGCGCCTGGCCCAAGCCGGTGCCCGCCATGGACGACGTCCACCCGGCGTTCATGACGCCGCCGCGCGAAATCACGTTCGACTGCAAGGCTCCGAGTGTTCCCGCGCTGGGCGGCGTCACCGCCGGCAACGTAAATTGACCTAGCCCGCGGGCCGGGGCCGAGGTGCCCAGGATGCAGGAGCCAGCCGATAAGGCCCTGGCCGAACTTCTGTTTCCGTTGCGCGACGACTTGCGCAATCTTGCGTCAGTGTGGCGTCGGAATCGGGAAACGCGATGTCGTCGGCGGCCGCCGAGGCTCCACGGGGGCCTGTGCACAAGGCATTCCGGCCATTCGTCCTTGGCTTGGGCGCGCCAGTGTGTATAACGGATCGCCAACCCGGCGGCCCCCCAGGGAGCCGCCGTTTTTTTTCACCCTCGGTTTGGAGGTTGGCATGCAGATACAGGAAGCGCTTACGTTCGATGACGTGCTCCTGAAGCCTGCCGCTTCTTCGGTTCTGCCCGGCCAATCCGACACCCGCACCCGCCTCACGCGCACCATCGAACTCGGCATCCCGCTGATGTCGGCGGCGATGGACACGGTCACCGAGGCGCCCATGGCGATCGCCATGGCCCAGGCCGGCGGCATCGGCGTCATCCACAAGAACTTCGATGCCGAGGCCCAGGCCAACGAGGTGCGCAAGGTCAAGAAGTTCGAAAGCGGCATGGTGATCAATCCGGTCACCATCCATCCCGACCAGACGCTGGCCGATGCGCTCGGCCTGATGACGGTGCACCAGATCTCGGGCATCCCCGTGGTCGAGCGCGGCAACGGCAAGCTGGCCGGCATTCTGACCAACCGTGATGTCCGGTTTGCCACCGAGAACGCCACGCCCGTGAGCGCGCTCATGACCAAGGACCGGCTGGTCACGGTGCGCGAGGGTGTGAGTTCGGAGGAGGCCAAGCGGCTCCTGCACCAGCGCCGCATCGAGAAGCTGATCGTGGTCGACGAGAACTACCGCTGCGTCGGCCTGATCACGGTCAAGGACATCGAGAAGGCGAACAAGTTTCCCGGCGCCAGCAAGGACGAGAAGGGCCGGCTGCGGACCGCTGCCGCCACCGGTGTCGGCGAGGACGGCCTGCGTCGTGCCCAGCTCCTGATCGATGCCGACGTCGACGTGATCGTGGTCGACACCGCGCACGGCCATTCGCGGGGCGTCCTCGAGGCCGTGACGCGGGTGAAGAAGCTCAGCAATTACACCCAGGTCATGGCGGGCAACGTCGCCACCCGCGAAGGCGCCCAGGCCCTGATCGATGCCGGCGCCGACGCGGTGAAAGTGGGCATCGGTCCGGGCTCGATCTGCACCACGCGCATGGTGGCCGGCGTCGGCGTGCCGCAACTCACGGCGATCATGGAGGCCGTCGAAGCCTGCCGTGCCGCGGGCGTGCCGGCGATCGGCGACGGCGGCATCAAGTATTCCGGCGACCTCGCCAAGGCGATCGCCGCCGGCGCCGACTGCGCCATGATCGGCTCGCTGCTGGCCGGTACCGACGAGGCGCCGGGGGAGGTCATTCTCTACCAGGGCCGCTCCTACAAATCGTACCGCGGCATGGGCTCGATCGGCGCCATGGCGCGCGGCTCGGCCGACCGCTACTTCCAGGCCGAGGTGCAGAGCACGCTCAAGCTGGTGCCGGAGGGCATCGAGGGCCGCGTGCCCTACAAGGGGCCGGTCGGCAACATCATCCATCAGCTGGTCGGCGGCTTGCGCGCCGCCATGGGCTACACCGGCAACGCCACGATCGCCGAGATGCAGAAGAACTGCCAGTTCCTGCGCATCACCGGCGCGGGCTTGCGCGAAAGCCACGTGCACGACGTCGACATCATGCTCGAGGCGCCGAACTACCGCGAAGGCGGGATGTAGGGCCGGGCGAGGTCGGCCGCGATCGCCCGCGCGATCAGCCGGTTGCCCTCGGCGTTCATGTGCCACTGGACATAGAGGCCGCGCGGCCCCTTGTCGCCGGCGTGGCGGCTCATGACGGCGAAGCTGTCGATCGTGTCGAGGCCGCGTTGCCGCGCGCAGGCCAGCAGCCCTTCCGTCAAGCGCCGTTGCTCGGCCGCGAAGGCCGGGTCGTCCCAGACGACGCGGTCGTACTCGGCGACGACGAGCACGCGGGCGCCTCCCGAGCGCTGCAGCTCGGCCAGGCGCTCCGTCAGCAGGCAGGCGATACGCTCGCCGGTGCCGGCCGGGTGGACGCGGAGGTGATCGCCGTACCAGTCGTACAGCAGATCGAGCCGTCGCATGAGGAAGTCGGCCAGATAGGAGTAGCCCAGGATGCGATGCCAGAAATTGAGCGTGGCCTGGGGCGCGGCGCGGGGCGGCACCGGCACGTTGCGCAGCGTGAGTGTTTCCTTTTCGATGTCGTAGTAGGGCTTGTCGGCGCCCCACAGGCGGCGCATCTCGGTGCGGCGGATGTCGTCGGCGATGAAGGCGACGATGATGGCCGAAGGCGCGAATGTCGCCGCCAGGGTCTCGGCACGCAGCACGATCTGGTCGAAGCCGTAGCCGCTCACGCCGGCATTGAGCACGCGCCGGCCGACGAGCTGCTGGAGCTGGGCGGGCCAGGCTTCGTCATCGGCCACCTCCTCGCCGAAGGTGAAGGAATCGCCAACCGCCAGGATCGATCCGCCCAGGATCGGCCCGCCGGTGCCCGCCGCACTTGCTGGCGGCTCGCCCGTAAGACGAAGGCCGTCGGCATCGATCGTGAGGCCGGGGGCGGCATAGTTGGGGCGCGGCGTATGGCCGAGGCGGGCATCATGGATATGGCGCCCGCTGTCGCGTTCGGTATGGACCGTGCGCGCGCCCAGCACGAAGTTGGGCCAGTTGAACAGATAGACCCAGGTCGAGGCCCTCAAGCCCAGTTCGAGCAGGATCAACCCGGCCACGATCGACCCGAGAACCAGGACGATAAGGGCGCTTCGGGGACGTTGCGCGTCGGGCTTATTCATCGTAGCGGCATGTTTTGAAACGGAGATCGACGTGACACCGGGCGCGCGGGTAGCTGCCACCATAGAACTCCTGGACGAGATCGTCAGCCGTGGCCTCATGAGCGAAAGAGGGCGGCCGGCCGACCTCGTCGCCAACGCCTATTTCCGCTCCAGGCGCTTCATCGGCGGCGGCGATCGCCGCGCTGTGTCGGAACGCGTCTGGAGCCTCCTGCGCCGCTACGGCCAGCTCACCTGGTGGCTGGAGCGCACGCGCCACCCCGACCGCTCGGCCCGCGCCGTCGTCGCCGCCGACCTGATCCTGGTCGAGAGCAACAACCTGGCGCAGCTCGCCGCCATGTTCGACGGCGGTCGCTATCGCCCGCAGCCGCTCGACGAGGCCGAGCTCCGCGCGCTGCGCCAGATGGAGGGCCATTCGCTGCCCCATCCCGAACAGCCGGACTGGGTGCGCCTCAACGTGCAGGAATGGGTGGCGCCTCACCTGATCGAGGCCTATGGCGAGAGCTGGGGCCGCGAGATCGCTGCGCTGGAAACGCCGCCGCCGGTCGACCTCCGCGTCAACCGGCTAAAAGCCACGCTGGAGCAGGCGCGGGACGCGCTCGCCCGCGAGGGCATCGAGACCGAACCCATGCGCTACGCCCCGCAAGGCCTCCGGCTCACGCGGCGTCTCTCGGTCGTGTCGGGCGAGGCCTTCCAGAACGGCCTGGTAGAAATCCAGGACGAGGGCTCGCAGCTCGTGGCCGCTCTTGTCGACGCCAAACCCGGCATGCAGATCGCCGACTATTGCGCCGGCGCCGGCGGCAAGACGCTGGCGATGGCGGCGGGCATGAACAACAAGGGCCGCGTCGTGGCCATGGACGTCTACGAATCGCGCCTCGACCGCTCGGCCCAGCGCCTGCGCCGCGCCGGCGCCCACAACGTCGAGCGCCGCGCGCTGGACGACGACAATCGCAAATGGCTGAAGCGCCACGCCAAGGCCTTCGACCGCGTGCTGGTCGATGCACCCTGCACCGGCACGGGCACGTGGCGGCGCAATCCCGACGGCCGCTGGACGCTGCAACCCAAGGACCTGGCCGAGCTGGTGCCCAAGCAGGCCGAGATCCTCGACGCCGCGGCGCGCCTGGTGAAGCCGGGCGGCGGCCTCATCTACGCCACCTGCTCGGTCCTGCCGGCCGAGAACGAACACCAGATCGAGGCCTTCCTAAATCGTCACCCCGAGTTCGAGATCGTGCCGGCGGGCGACATCTGGCGCGACGTGCTGGCGAGCGAGCCGCCGGCCGAATTGAATGCCTCGCCGTACCTCCGCCTGTCGCCGCTCAAGCACGGCACCGACGGCTTCTTCGCCGCCACCCTGGTGCGAAAGCCGGCGCCGCCAGGAGAAGGCAAGACGGAGGTCAAGAAAGAGGAGGAGGCGGCCGAATGATCCGCATTCGCCGCGCCAAACCGGGCGATGCCTCGGCGATCGGCCGCGTGCATGTAGAAACCTGGCAATCGACCTACGCCGGCATGCTGCCCGACGCCATGCTGGTGGCGATGTCGGACGTCCGCCAGTCGGCCTGGTGGTCGCGGGTGCTGGCCGACCCTGGCGAGGCGCGCGGCGTGTTCGTGGCCGACGACGAGGAGATGGGCGTGGTGGGCTTCGGCAGCTGCGGCCCGGCGCGCGATCTCCCCGAGGGCCTCGACGGCCGCGAGGTCCGCGTCGGCGAGGTCTATACGCTCTATGTCGAGCCCGACTTCCAGAACCGCGGCCTCGGCCGCCGCCTGCTCGACGCGCTCTTCCGCCAGCTAAAAGCCGATCGCTGCGATACCGCCGTGCTGTGGATGCTGGCCGAGAATCCCACCCGGTTCTTCTACGAGGGCCTGGGCGGCGAGCGGGTGGGCGAGCGGACCGACACCCTGTCCGGCGTCGACGTCGAGGAAATCGCCTACGCCTGGCGCGGCCTCACCGTGCCGCTGGTCCGCCGCCGCCTGGCCGCCGAGGACTAAGACCCCCTCCGGCGCTACGCACATTGTCATCCCGAGCGCAGCGAGGGACCTTTGCTCATGGCCTTAAAGGTCCCCCTGAACTCACAAACGAAGTGCAACACCAGACTAGGGTGTTGCCATGGGGAGACATTACGGCCACCTCACCCTCGAAGAGAGGTGCACGATTGCCCAGCTTCACCAAGCCGGCCAGTCGGTCCGCCAGATCG
>JAUXWB010000333.1 GCA_030684475.1 Reyranella sp.
CGATCTGCTCGACCGTCCGCTGGGCGCGGCGCGGACCCAGATTCACGAGACCTATATCGTGTCGCAGACCCGCGACGGCCTTGTCGTGGTCGATCAGCACGCCGCGCATGAGCGCATCGTCTATGAAAAGCTCAAGGCGTCGCTGGCGCGCAACGGCGTGCAGCGGCAGATCCTGCTGATCCCGGAGATCGTCGAACTCGACGAAGCCACCGTCGAGCAACTGCTCGATCGCGCCGTCGAACTGGCGACGTTCGGACTGGCGATCGATTCCTTCGGCCCCGGCGCGGTCGCGGTGCGCGAGACACCGTCGCTGCTCGGCAAGACCAATGCCGGATCGCTGCTGCGCGACCTCGCCGAGCACATGGCAGAATGGGACGAGGCGCTGCCGCTGGAGCGCCGCCTGATGCATGTCGCAGCCACCATGGCCTGCCACGGCTCGGTGCGCTCCGGACGCATCCTCAAGCCGGAAGAGATGAACGCGCTGCTGCGCGAGATGGAGGACACGCCGAACTCCGGGCAGTGCAACCACGGTCGGCCGACCTATGTGGAACTGAAGCTGAGCGATATCGAGAAGCTGTTCGGGCGAAGGTGAGCGGACGGGGCCCGAACAAAAAGTACGAAAACAACCCCATGTACAGTAAGAACATCGAGGCCGATCAGGTACTTAGCCGAACCAAAAAAACCTGAACTAGGTATTATAATACCGCCGGCGCGTAGGGTGGGCAACGGCGCTCTTGCGCGTGCCCACCATCTGTCAGCCAGCGAAATGGTGGGCACGTTTCCGCCGTCGCTCTTCGAGCGACGTCGGAATCTTCGCCCACCCTACGGAGTGAAGCGCAAAAACGTGAACTCGGTATCGTCATACGCCCGCCGCTCGAGTTCTTCGAAACCCTCGGGTGCTGCGAAGCCAGCCGCTCTGTGCTCTTCCACCACCAGCAGCGCGCCTGATGTCAGCCAGCCGCCGTCGCGCAGCGCGGCCAGTGATTTTTCGGCGAGCTTCATGCGGTAGGGCGGATCGAGGAACACCAGCGAGAACGGCTCCATCGGGTGGGCGGGGCCGGGATTGGTGGCGTCGCGACGATACACTTTCGTCACGCCGCCGAGGCCCAGCGCTTCTACGTTGTTGCGCAGCAGCGCCCGCGCCTCGGCGCCGTTGTCGACGAACAGCGTGAAGGCAGCGCCCCGCGAGACCGCTTCGATGCCGAGCGCGCCGGTGCCGGCGAACAGGTCGAGCACGCGCGCGTCCTGAACCGGATTGTCATAGGCATGGATCAGGATGTTGAACAGCGACTCGCGCAAGCGGTCCGCCGTCGGCCGGATGTCGTTCGACGACGGCGATGCCAGATTGCGGCCCTTCAGCCGTCCGCCAACGACGCGCATCAGCTTCCGATCCGATGATGCTGATCGAGCAGCGACGATGTCGCCGCAAGCTCGGTGAGCCCCCTCTCCCATGGGGAGAGGGTTGGGGTGAGGGGGTACGGTCTATCGGTGGAGCGTAACCCCTCACCCGGATTGCTGCGCAATCCGACCTCTCCCAAGGGGAGAGGTGAAGCCGAACCCGTGGCGACTTTCAATTCCAACCTCATAGAATGCGTCTCTTACTCGTCCCGCGGCTTCAGGTCGCGCTTGCCGTGGTAGCCGCGCTGCGGACGGCGCGGCGGGCCGTAGCCTGCGGCCTCGACCTCGTTGCGGGCGCGGGCTTCGTCGCTGCCGGTGCGCTGCACCAGCACGCGGCGGCCCTTGCGGTCGGCGATCAGGCCGCTCTTGCCGGCGGGCTTGAACGGTTTTTTGCCGCGCGGCGCGTCTTCGTCGTCGGATTTGGCGCCGGCATCGCCCGGCATCGGTCGGTTGAAATCCGCGCCCGCGAGTTCGGCGATCTTTTCGCCGAGCTGCTCGCGCAGCACCCGGGTCTTGACCTCCTCGACCTGGCCTTCCTCGAGTTCGCCGAGCTGGAACGGACCGTAGGAAATCCGGATCAGGCGGTTCACCTCGAGGCCGAGATGCGCCATCACGTTGCGGACTTCGCGGTTCTTGCCTTCGCGGATCGCAAATACCAGCCAGACATTGGCGCCCTGGTCGCGCTCCAGCGTCGCATCGATCGGGCCGTATTTGACGCCGTCGACCTCGACGCCCTTTTTCAGCTCGTCGAGCTGGCCCTGCGTCACCTCGCCATGGGCGCGAACCCGATAGCGCCGCAGCCAGCCGGTGTCGGGCAATTCCAGCGCGCGCGCCAGCCCGCCGTCATTGGTCAGCAGCAACAGGCCCTCGGTGTTGAAATCGAGCCGGCCGATCGAGATCAGCCGCGGCAGGCCCTCGGGCAGTTTGTCTAACTCCGTCGGCCTGCCTTCCTGATCGGCATGGGTGGTCATCAGGCCGCGCGGCTTGTGAAACATGAACAGCCGGGTGCGCTCGCGCGGCGGCAACGGCTTGCCGTCGATGGTGATGACGTCGTTCTCGGTGACGTCGAGCGCCGGCGAATTGATGACGCGGCCATTGACGGTGACGCGGCCCTGCACGATCCATTCCTCGGCATCGCGGCGCGAGGCAAGCCCGGCGCGCGACAGCACCTTGGCGATGCGCTCGCCGGATTTCTTTTCGCGCGGCGGACGCGCGGCGCGCTTTTCGAATTCGGGCTTGCGCTCGCGGTATTCGCCGCGGCCACCGAACGCCGGACGTTTGGCGAATACCTTGCTGTCGTCCTCATTGTCGCGGCGCGGCCGCTCACCCGGAGCTTCGCTGCGCGGATGTTCCTGCCAGGAACTGCCGCCTTCGCGCGGACGATCGAATTTGGGACGGTCTTCGCGCGGCCGATCGAAGCGGGGGCGGTCGCCCTGCGGCCGGTCACCGCGACCCTCGCGGGGACGGTCGAATTTCGGACGATCACCTTGCGGACGGTCCTCGCGCGGACGCGAAAAACGCGAACGCTCGGCGCCACCGCTGTTATCGCGGGGCTTGTCGAAACGGGGCTTGTCGAAATTGCGCGCGCCGTCGCGGGACGGGCGCGAATTGCGGCCGGCATGCTCGGGCGAAGACGCATCGCGCTTCTGCCACGGCTTTGACTCGCCGCGATCTGCGCCTCGATCTCCCGGGCCGCTCGTGCGGTCCCGGTCGCGGCTGCCGAAGTCCTTGCGCGGACCCCGGTCGGGCGCGCCGCGGGAAGAAAACTTCTTGTCGCCGCCGAATTTTCGCTCGGGACGGTCGCCGTCGCGCGACGGCCGCGAGCTGTAGGGACGATCGCCCTGTGGCCTGTCGCCACGCGGCGTATAGGGCCGCTTCTCAGCCCCACCCTCTCGCGGCGTGTAAGGCTTCTTGTCGCCGAATTTGCGATCGGAAAAGCGCGCGGCCGGACGGGCATCGCCGCGATCGCCACGCGGGGTGTAGGGGCGCTTTTCGCCATCGCCGCGGGGGCTGAAATTGGGGCGATCGCCGCGCGGAGTATACGGACGCTTCTCGCCGCCGCCGGCGCGATCATCCCGGTTAAAACGCTGAGGACGATCGCCAAACGGCCGATCGCCTCGGGGACGCGGCGCATCGCCATCGCGGCGCGGCGGCGGCCCTTCGCGCTTGCCGGCATAGGGTTTGCCCGGCCCCGAATAGGGTTTCTTGCCGAAGGATTTGGCGCCGTCGGGTTTTCCGGCATAGGGCCGCCGCTCGCCTTCCGGCTTGGCGCCGTCGCTTTTGCCGGCAAAGCCGCGCTTGGCGAATTTCTTCTCCGGTCCCCGGGCCGCGCCGGAGCGGCCCTTGCCGCCTGTGGGGCGGTCGCGCCGGCCGCGGGAATCGTTGTTTTTGTCGTTATCGCGGGGCATGAATGTCTCTCGTATCAATGAAATGCGGTCAGGCGGATGTGGACGGGCTGTCATAGCGAGTACGCGCGCGCACTTGGCTCAAGGCGCATTGTCAC
>JAUXWB010000346.1 GCA_030684475.1 Reyranella sp.
CGCGTACATCGCCACGCCCATGATGGCGATGGCGAACAGGCCGGCGAAGGTCGTGGGTGCGTCGTTGCGCGCGCTGGCCGACAGCATCAGGAAGCCGATGCCGTTGTTGCCGCCTACCGTCTCGGAGATCACCGAGCCGATGAAGGCCAGGGTGATGGCGACCTTGAGGCTGGCGAAGAGATAGGGCATGGCGCGCGGAATACCGACCTTGGTCAGGATTTCGAAGCGCGTGGCGCCGAGGCTGCGCAGCACGTCACGCATCTCCGGTTCGATGGTGGCGAGGCCGGTCGCCACGTTCACCACGATGGGAAAGAAACTGATGACGAAGGCCGTGATGACGGCCGGCAGCGAACCGACGCCGACCCAGATCATCAGGATCGGCACGATCGCCACCTTGGGAATGGCGTTGAAGGCGATCAGGAGCGGATAGAGGCCGGAGTAGACGAAGGGCGAGGCGCCGATCGCCAACCCGAGCAGCAGGCCGCCGGCAATCGCCAGTAGGAAGCCGATCGTGGTCGTCCACAATGTGTCCCAGCAGTAGGCCATCAGGATGTCGAAGCGCTGGACGAAGACGACGAAGATCTTGGTCGGCCTGGGCAGGATGATTTCCGGCACATCGAAGACGATGCAGGCGATCTCCCAGACGATCAGCAGGACCGCCAGGACCAACCACGGCATGGCATGTCTCAACGCCTCGCGCTGGAGCTCAGTCATGCGTGCTCCTGCTGGATGCGGTCGCGCAGCTCGTGGACGATCTCGACGAAGCCGGGCTCGAAGGTGGTGGCGAGCGTGCGCGGCCGGGGCAGGTCGATTTTCCTGGCCGCGACGATGCGGCCGGGGCGGCGGCTCATGACATAGACAGTGTCGGCGAGAAAGACGGCCTCGCGCAGGTCGTGCGTCACCAGCACGCCGGTAAAACGTTTCTCCAGCCACAGCGCCTGCATGACGCCCCACAGCTCCTCACGGGTGAACGCGTCGAGCGCGCCGAACGGCTCGTCGAGCATCAGGAGTTCGGGCTCGTGGATCAGGGCGCGGCAGAGGTTGGAGCGCTGCTGCATGCCGCCCGAGAGCTGCCAGGGAAACTTGCTCGCGAAGTCGGCGAGGCCGACCGTCTCCAGGAGCCTCATCGCTCGCGCCTCGTAGTCGGCGCGGTTGCTGCGAAAGCGGCGCTTGTGCGGTTCGACCACCTCCATGGGCAACAGGATGTTGTTCATGGTGGTGCGCCACGGCATCAGGGTCGGGTTCTGGAATGCCATGCCGACGCCCTTGATGGGCCCCGTCACCTTCTGGCCGGCCACCCGGACCTCGCCGCCCGTGGCGGGCAGCAGGCCGGTGACCAGCTTCATGATCGTCGACTTGCCGCAGCCCGAAGGGCCCACGACGGCAATGAACTCGCCCTTGTCGATGCTGAACGTGGCATCGGCAAGGGCGAGGGTCGTTTCCTTGCCGAGGCGATAGGTGAGGCTGACGGCGTTGAGGTCGACGAACGCCATCAGCGCTTCGCCTGAGGCCCATCCTTCGAGACGCCCGACTTCGTCGGGCTCCTCAGGATGAGGTTATCTTCATTCACTCGCCTCCTCACCCTGAGGAGCGAGCACAGCTCGCGTCTCGAAGGGTGGGCCACAGCACTACTTCGCCACCATGCGATCGGCCTTGGGCGGCAGGAACTGGTTGGTGAACACCTTGTCCGGTGCCGGTGCGGCCGGCAGGTTGAAGGCGTCAGCGACGTCCTTTATGGAGCGGGCGAAGCGCGCCGGGTCGACGTCGCCCATGCCGTTGGCCTTGACCCAGGGCGTGAGGATGTTGGTCTGCAGCGAGAGCTGCAGGCGCTCGGTCTCCAGTGCATCGTCGATCAACGGATCGCGCTTCTTGGCAGCGGCGATGCCCAACTTGTTGTCGGCGATGACGTCCTTCCAGCCCTTGACCGTGGCGGCGATGAAGCCCTTCACCACCTTCTCGTTCTTGGCCAGCTCCGGCGAGATGATGATGCCGTTGCCATAGACGTCCATGCCGTAGTCGCTGTAGCGGAAGGCCACGATGTCGTCGAACTTCACGCCGCGAGCCTTGAGATCGAGCATCGACGAGAAATAGTGGCCCGAGATGAAGTCGACCGTGCCCTGCACCAGGCTCTGCTCGCGCAGCTGCGGCGTCAGGTTGACGTGCTCCCACTTGGTGATGCCGTTCTTCTTGGCGAAGGCCGGGAAGAGGCGGAACGAGGCGTCGAACACCGGGGCGCCGAGCTTCTTGCCCTCGAGGTCCTTGGGCACCTTGATGCCGCTCTTCTTCAAGGCATAGACGCCGAACGGCGGGAAATCGTAGGCCATGAAGACGCAGAGGATCTCCTTGCCCGGGTTCTTGGCGTTGTACTCGATCAGGGTGTTCACGTCGGCGAAGCCGATCTGGTAGGCGCCGGTGGCGACGCGCTGGACCGCGCCGGCCGACCCCTGGCCGGGATCCATGGTGACGTCGAGGCCCTCGGCCTTGTAGTAGCCCTTCTCCAGTGCCACGAGGAACGGCGAGGTCGGGCCCTGGAACACCCAGTCCAGCGTGAACTTGATCGGCGTCTGGGCCTGCGCCGAAAGGCCGGCCAGCACTACGGCCGCGGCGGCAGCGCCGCCCAGCCACTTGGCGAATTTGCTCATGTCCTGTTCCCTCGTGAGGTTCCCCGTCGGCGACTCTTAGGCGGACAAGCCACGCCCGCCAAGGGGATATCAGGCAGATTCTATGCCAGCCCGCTGCGTGGAGATGAGTTGTGCGAAGGCACCGCCGCGGGCGGAGAGTTCCCCGTAGCCGCCCTGCTCGACGACCCGGCCGTGCTCGAACACCACGACCTGGTCGGCCTCGCGGATGGTCGAGAGCCGATGGGCGATCACGAAGGTAGTGCGACCCTGCATCAGGGTCTTCAAGGCCTTCTGGATGCGGGCCTCGGTGAGTGAATCCAGCGCACTAGTCGCCTCGTCCAGGATCAGGATGGGCGGATCCTTCAGGAGTGCGCGGGCGATCGCCAGGCGCTGGCGTTCGCCGCCCGACAGGGTGGTCCCGCGCTCGCCCACCAGAGTGTCGTAGCCCTGCGGCTGGCGCATGATGAAATCGTGCGCCTCGGCGAGCCTGGCCGCCTGCTCGAGCTCGGCCTGGGTGGCGTCGGGCTTGCCGATGCGCAGATTGTCGGCAATCGAACGGTAGAACATCGTCGAATCCTGGAACACCACGCCGATGTTGCGCCGGAGCGACTCCAGTTTGATGTCGCGGTGGTCGATGCCGTCGATGCGGATCACGCCCGACTGCGCATCCCACATGCGATGAAGCAGCGACAGCGTCGTGCTCTTGCCGGCGCCGGTCGGCCCGACCAGCGCCACCGTCGCACCGGCCGGAACCTTGAGCGAAAAATGCACCAGCGCCGGCCGTTTGCCGTCGTAGGAGAAGTTGATGTCGTCGAATTCCACGTCGCCGCGGGCGCGGCCGATATCGATGCCGTTGGGCTTGTCCGGCACCGTCGTTTGCGCATCGAGGACGCGGAAGAAATCGCCGAGTGACGGCATCTGGAAGAAGATGCGGCTGACGAAGCCCGAGGCCTGGTCCATGCGGCCGATCAGCATGGTGGCGAAGCCCATGAAACTCACGATCTCGCCGACCGTCGCCTCGCCCTTGGTGTAGAGCCAGGTGCCGAGCACGAAGATCAGGATCACCGTGACGGTCGAGGCGGCGCGAGTCAGCACCGACAGCAGCGCCCACCAGTTCAGGACCGGAAACTGCGCCTGAAGCGTCTGGCTGATGATGCGATGCATCTCTCCCGTCTCGGCGGCCAGGCGCACGAAACTCTGGATCAGGTGGATGTTGCCCAGCGCATCGCCGGCACGGCCGGCGAGCTCGCTGTGCAGATCCTCGACCTTTTGCTGGAGCTGGTCGGTGCGGCTCACCACCCAGACATTGGTCGCGGCAAAGAACAGGATCAGGACCAGCAGCAACAGGCCGAGCCGCCAGTTCATGAACATGCTGAGCGGCAGCATGATGAACAGCGCCACCAGGGTGGCCAGGTTCTCGCGGAAGAACGAGAGCCAGATGCCGAACAGATTGTCGATGCCGGTCAGCATGATCTTGATCAGGCGACCGGAATGCTGGGCGTTGTGGAAGGAGAACGGCAGCACCAGCAGATGCTCGAAATAGGTCGCCATCGCGCCCAGCCGGCGGCGATGCGCCATGCGGTCAGCCTGCAGCGAGACGATCATGTTGGCCGTGATGCCACCCAGCCCGACCAACGCCCAGATGCCCAGGATCTCGCGGGCGTCCCGCCACAGCACATCGACGGGCTTGTCCCGCGCCGTGCTCAGGAGATCGATCACCTGGCCGAACAACACCGGCTCGTAGAACTGCAGTGCGGCCACCGCCACGTTGGCGATGGCCAGGACGATGGCGAGCCCCTTCTCGGCCCGCAGCAGCCCGATCACCCGACCGTAGACGCGGAAGAACTCCATTATCGGTCGACCGGGCCCATCCTCTGGCCTGCTATTCGCCGAGGAAACGCTCGACGGTGTTCACGAAGAAGCTGACGCCGAACGGGATCGCCATGTCGTTGAAGTCGTAGCGCGAGTTGTGCAGGCCCGCGCCGTTGCCGTCCTCGCCGCCGTTGCCCAGCCACACCATGGCGCCCGGAACCTTCTCCAGCATGTAGGAGAAGTCCTCGGCGCCCATGCTGGCTTGCACGTTGTCGCGCACGCCGTGGGGGCCGCAGACGCCGGCGGCCACGTCGATGGCGAAGGCGGCACGCTGGGCATTGTTGATCGTCGGCGGATAGCCGTAGCGGTATTCGACATCGATCTTCACGCCGTACATCTTGGCGGCACCCTCGCAGATCTCGCGGATGCGCGCCTCGATCAGCTTGCGCGCCTCCGGCGTCGTGGTGCGGGTCGTGCCGCCGACATGGGCGTCGGTCGGAATGACGTTGTAGGCCGAGCCGCCCTTGATGAAGCCGACGGTGACGACGGACGAGGCGAAGGGGTCCATGTTGCGGCTGACGATGGTCTGCAGCGACAGCACGAGGTTGGCCGCGACGATCAGCGGATCGAGACTGAGATGGGGATGCGCGGCGTGCCCGCCCTTGCCGGCAATGCGCAGGTCCCAGCGGTCGGCCGCGGCCAGCAACGCGCCCGGCTTGGTGGCGATCATGCCGAGCGGCAAGCCGGGCTTGTTGTGGATGGCGAAGATGGCGTCGCAGGGGAATTTCTCGAACAGCCCGTCGTCGATCATCGCCTTGCCGCCGCCGCCGCCCTCCTCGGCCGGCTGGAAGATGAAGTGCACGGCGCCCTCGAAGTCGCGCTTTTCGCTCAGGACCTTGGCGGCGCCCAGCAGCATGGCGGTGTGGCCGTCATGGCCGCTGGCATGCATGCGGCCGGGAGTCGTTGAGCGATGCGCGAAGTCGTTGGTCTCGTCCATCGGCAGGCAATCCATGTCGGCGCGCAAGCCGATCGACTTCACCGAGTTGCCCTTGCGAAGCGTGCCGACGAGGCCGGTCTTGCCGAGCCCGCGCGTCACTTCCAGCCCCCATTCCGCGAGCTTGGCCGCGACGATGTCGGAAGTCCGGTTCTCCTCGTAGGCGAGCTCGGGATGGGCATGGATGTCGCGGCGAATGGCGGAAATCTCGCCCTGGATCTCGAGCGAACGGGGAAGAACAGGCATCAAAGTACTCCGGTTGGAACCTCGGGCATCTTAGCCCACAGTAGCACCATGTTGTCCCTCAACGATGTCGAAGACGCGGCAGCCATCGTCTACGCCGCCATGCCGCCCACCCCGCAGTATGCGTGGCCGCTGCTGGCACGGCGCACCGGCTGCGAGGTTTGGGTGAAGCACGAGAACCACACGCCGACCGGCGCCTTCAAGGTGCGCGGCGGGCTGGTCTATATGGACCGGCTGAAGCGCGACCAGCCGGGCGTCGCCGGCGTGATCAGCGCCACCCGTGGCAACCATGGCCAGAGCATCGCGCTCGCCGCCGCCAAGGCCCGTATCGCCGCCACCATCGTCGTGCCCCTGGGCAATTCAGTGGAGAAGAACGCGGCGATGCGGGCCTTCGGCGCCGAATTGGTGGAGGCCGGCCACGATTTCGATGCCGCGCGCGAGACCGCGATGCGGCTCGCCGGCGAGCGCGGCCTCTCGATGGTCCCCTCCTTCCATCGCGATCTGGTGTGCGGCGTCGCCACCTATGCCCTCGAATTGTTCCGGGCCGCCCCGCCACTCGACACGGTCTATGTGCCGATCGGCCTCGGTTCGGGCATCTGCGGCGTGATCGCCGTGCGCGACGCCTTGGGACTCTCGACCAGGGTGGTGGGCGTGGTCTCGACCGAGGCGCCGGCCTATGCGCTCTCCTTTGCCGCCGGCAAGGTCGTGGCGACCAACAGCGCTGACACCATGGCCGACGGCATGGCGGTGCGCGGACCGGATGCCAAAGCGCTAGAGGTGATCCTGAAGGGTGCCGACCGGATCGTGCAGGTGAGCGACGCGGAGATCGCCATGGCCATGCGCGCCTACTACGAGGACACGCACCAGCTGACCGAGGGCGCGGGGGCCGCTTCGCTCGCCGCCCTGATGCAGGAGCGCGAGCGTCAGGCGGGCAAGCGCATCGGGTTGGTCCTGAGCGGCGGCAACATCGACCGGCCGCTCTACCTGCGCGCTCTCGCGGACGGTTGAGGGGCCGGCGGCTGGGGCGCCGCCTTCTGAGGTACCCACGCGAGATCGCTCTTCACCGCCTGCATGATGAACGACGAGCGCGTGCCCTTTACGCCGGGCATGCGCAGCAGCGCCTTCATGGCGAACTCACTGAAACTCGCGAGGTCGGGCGCGAAGACATGGACCTGGAAATCCATGTCGCCGGTCACGGCGTAGCAGGCCACGACCTCCGGCCGGGCGCGGATCGCCGCCTCGAACGCCTCGACGGTCTTTTCGGAGTGATCATCGAGCGTGATCTGGACCAGCGCCTGCAGGCCGAGCCCCATCGCCTGCGGCGACACCAGGGCGGCGTAGCGCGCGATCACGCCCTCCTCCTCCAGGCGCTTCACGCGCCGCTGACAGGGCGTGGGCGAGAGCCCGACCCGGTCGGCCAGATCGACCATCGGCAGCCGGCCCTCGGCCTGGAGCGCCGCCACGATGCGTCTGTCGATGTCATCGAGCTCGATTATGGTGTAATCCACTATTGAATTGGAATTTTATAGAGAATAGCTCCAAATCGATCCGTCTTACAGGGCAACTTCGCGAGGATTCACCGCCGCCCTGCCCTCATATTCAGGGCATGAACATCGCCCCCCTCGAGAACCTGCGCGGCGACTACCTCGGCATGGCGCCGGACTGGACCGTGCCGCAGCACGCCGACCTCTATTCGGCCGAAGATCAGGCCGTGTGGCGAACTCTGGTCGAGCGCCAGACCGCGCTCGCCCGGCGCTACGCCTGTGACGAGTTCCTGCGCGGCCTCGATTCGCTCAGGATCGGCGAGACCATTCTGGACTTCGAGGCGATCAACGCCCGGCTGATGCCGCTCACCGGCTGGCGCCTTGTCGGCGTACCGGGCCTGATCCCCGATGCGGCCTTCTACGATCATCTCGCCCACCGGCGCTTTCCGGTGACGGTGTGGATCCGCACACGCGCCGAACTCGACTATCTGGTCGAGCCCGACCTGTTCCACGACTTCTTCGGCCATGTGCCGCTGCTCACCGACCCGGTGTTCGCCGACTTCATGCAGGCCTATGGTCGGCGCGCCATCGCGGCCGGACCGGAGAACATCGATCGCCTGGCCCGTCTCTACTGGTTCACCGTCGAGTTCGGCCTGATCCGCACGCCCAAAGGTCTCAAGGCCTATGGCGCCGGCATCCTGTCCTCGGCGGCCGAAGTGAAGCATGCGATCGAAGGCGAAAGCGTCGAGCGCCTGCCGTTCGACGCGGCGACGGCGATGCAGCGGCCCTACGAGATCGACAAGCTGCAGCCGACCTATTTCGTCCTCGACGATTTCCGCCAGCTCCTGGACCGGCCGGCCGCCCACTAGCGCAGCACGACCAGCCCGTCGACGGCGACGACGCCTTCGCCGTCGCGCTTGACCAGCAGCGGATTGATCTCCGCCTCCGAGACATCGGCAAAGGCCTTGTGCGCCAGGGTCGAGAAAGCCGCGATGGTTCTTGCCAGCGCCGCCACGTCGCCGCGCGGCAGGTTGCGGTAACCACGGATGGTGGCGAGGCCCTTCACCTCCTCGATCATCTCGCGCGCTTCCGCCTCGTCGACGGGCGCAATCCGCGTCGACGCGTCCTTGTAGATCTCGGCCAGCACGCCGCCGAGACCGACGGTGATGGTGGGTCCCACCAGCGGATCGCGACGAAACCCCAGGATCACCTCGGCGAGGCCGCGCTCCATCTTCTGGATCAGGAAACCGTCGAGCTTGGCGTGGGGGGAATGGACCTTCACGCGCTTCTCGATCTCGCGCGCGGCAACGGCGGCGGCCTGGCCATCCATCAGGCCCAAGGCCACGCCGCCCGCCTCGGTCTTGTGCGCGATGTCGGCCGAGAGGATTTTCAGAACCACGGGGGCGCCGACCTCGGCCACCGCCGCGGCGACACGCTTGGCGTCGGGGATTGCCATCAACTTGGCCATCGGCACGCCCAGCGCCGCGAAGAGATCGGCCGCCCGCCGCTCGTCGAAACCGTTGATCCGACCGGCCTCGAGCGCGTCCAGCGAGACACGCGACGGCTCGGCAAGCGGGGGCAGCGGTTGCGGCATCGGACGCAGCAGGCAGAGAGCCATGGCCTCGCTGCAGGATTCGGGATGACGAAAGGCCGGCACGCCGGCCGCGGTCAGCAGGGCCAGCGACTTTTCCGCCGCCGGCGTCAGCGCGACGGCAAAGGGCTTGGCCGTGCGCGCGAAGCGCAGCAGCGGTTCGACCGCGAGCTCGGGATTGAACTGGGCCGAAGAGCCGACCACGAAGATCACCGCGTCGTTACCGTCGTCGGCCAACAGCCGCTCGATGGTGCCGGCCACGATCTCGGGCTTGGCACCGGCCAGGGTGAGATCGATCAGCTTGCCCTCGCCCGCCGCAATGCCGAGCGGCTTCAGCCAGTCGACCAGCCCCTGCGGCGGACCCGCGATATCGAGGCCGGCCATCGCCATGTTGTCGACCACCATGGCGGCCCCGCCGCCGGTCGTGGTCGCGACGGCGACACGCTTTCCAGAGGCCGGCGGCCGATCGACCAGCAACGCCGGCACGTCGACGAGCGATTCGAACATCGACACGCGGGCGATGCCGTGGCGGCGACAGAAGGCGTCGAACGTCGCATCGGAGCCGGCAATGGCGCCGGTATGCGACTTCGCCAGCTCCTGGCCGATCGAGGAACGGCCGAGCTTGTAGGCGATCACCGGCTTGCCCGCGGCATGGGCGCGCCGCGCCGCACGCGCCAGCCGCTCGCCGTCGCGCAAGGTTTCCATGAACAGCAGGATCGCGTCCGTCTTCGGATCGTCGATCAACAGGTCGGCGATCTCGCCGACGGCGAGATCG
>JAUXWB010000351.1 GCA_030684475.1 Reyranella sp.
AGTCGAACTCCTGCAGGGCGTTGGTGAGTTCCTTCAGGTTCTCCAGCCGGCCCTCGGCCTCGGGCGAGCGGTCGAGCCGCAGCATGTCGGTATATCCCGACTCGTCGAGCAGGGTTTCCACGACCTCGACATGGCTCATCCCGTCGAGCATGGCGCGCCAGCGCTCGAAGTTGCGAATGAGGTCGCCCAACGACTTGCGCGGCCGGGCTTTCAGCTCGTCGGTCTCGAGCGCGCGCCGGGTCGCCTCGAACAGTGAGATCTTCTGGCTGCGCTGGATCTGCCGGAGCGTGCGCAGCGCCGATTCGCCGAGGCCGCGCCGCGGCGTGTTGTAGATGCGCTCGAAAGCGAGATCGTCGTCGTGTTGTACCGTGACGCGACAGTAGGCCAGCGCGTCGCGGATTTCCTGGCGCTCGTAGAAGCGCGGGCCGCCGATCACCCGGTAGGGCAGGCCCATGGTGATGAAGCGCTCCTCGAACTCGCGGGTCTGGAAGCCGGCGCGCACCAGGATGGCGATCTGCGCCAACTTGTGCTTGTCGCGCTGCAGCGCCTCGATCTCCTCGCCGATGCCGCGGGCCTCTTCGTCGCCATCCCAGACACCGCGCACCGCGATGCGTTCGCCTTCCTTCATCTCCGTCCACAGCGTTTTTCCGAGGCGGCCCTCGTTGTGCGAGATGAGGTGCGAGGCGGCGGCCAGGATGTGCGGCGTCGAGCGGTAGTTGCGCTCCAGCCGGACGATGGTGGCGCCGGGGAAATCCTTCTCGAAGCGCAGGATGTTGCCGACCTCGGCGCCGCGCCAGCCGTAGATCGACTGGTCGTCGTCACCGACGCAGCAGACATCCTCGGTGCCCTGGGCCAGCAACCGGAGCCACAGATACTGCGCCACGTTGGTATCCTGGTATTCGTCGACCAGGATGTGCCGGAAGCGGCGGTGATACTGCGCCAGCACGTCCGGGTGCTTCTGCCACAGGGTTACGCAATGCATGACGAGGTCGCCGAAATCGACGGCATTCACCTCGGCGAGGCGCTCCTGGTACTGGCGGTAGATTTCGGCCGCCTTGCCGCCGGCGAATTCACCGGCCTCGTCGCCCGAGACCTTGTCGGGGGTGAGCGCGCGGTCCTTCCAGCGCTGGATGATGCTGCTCAGCACACGCGCCGGCCATTTCTTGTCGTCGATGCCCTCGGCCTGCAGTAACTGCTTGATCAGCCGCGTCTGGTCGTCGGTGTCGAGGATGGTGAAATTGCTCTTGAGGCCGACCAGTTCGGCATGACGGCGCAGCACGCGCACGCCGATCGCATGGAAGGTGCCGAGCCACATGCCATTGGCCGCGCCACCGATCAGGCTCGCCACGCGATCGAGCATTTCGCGCGCCGCCGTGTTGGTGAAGGTGACCGCCAGGATCTGCGAGGTCCGCGCCCGGCCGGTGAGCAGGAGATGGGCGATGCGCGAGGTGAGCACCCGGGTCTTGCCTGTGCCGGCGCCGGCCAGCACCAGCAAAGGGCCGCCCTGGTGGGTCACGGCTACCCGTTGCTCGTCGTTCAGCCCGTCGAGATGGGCCGTGGACGCAACGGCGCGCCGCGCCGGCTCGGGCTGTGCCGGGGCGGGATCGTCGGTGATTTCGAACGGGTCGGCGGGGGGCGCCATGCTCCGTCATATAGCAATCGGCGCGGCAGACGCCTATCTTCCAGACTGTGGACGCGCCCACTGTAGACGGCCCATTGTCAAAGTAGGGGTGTACGAATGGCCCGAGGGTTGAACGGTTCCGCAAATGGTACGGGCCACTGGCCAGCCGGCCAGGAAGGCGTCGAGGCCCGGATGCCCGGCCGGTCGTCCGGCTTGCCGCCGGCCATTGGAGAGGTACTGCCGGCCGTGGTCGGGCTGAAGACGACCATCCCGGAGAGCCGCCGTTCGGCCCAGACACTCGGCTCCGAGCGCGAGGGCCACGGCATTGTGATCGACGACGAAGGCCTGATTGTCACCATCGGCTACCTGATCATGGAAGCCGACACCGTCATCATCACCGACATCGACGGCACCGAGTGGCCGGCCCATATCGTGGGCTACGACTACGAAAGCGGTTTCGGCCTGGTGCGCACCGACACGCCGCTGGCCGTCAGGCCGATGCGCTTCGGCGATTCCGACACGCTGTCGCTGCGCAGCGAGGCCGTCGTCGTGGGCTATGGCGGCGAGAAGGCGACGCTCAAGGTCAAGGTTGCCAGCCGCCGCGAGTTCGCGGGCTACTGGGAATACCTGCTCGACAGCGCGATCTTCACCGTCCCCGCCTATCCGCTGTGGGGCGGCTCGGCGCTGGTCGGCCCCGACGGCGCGCTGCTGGGCGTCGGCTCGCTGCTGGTGCAGGAAGCGCTGGGACCCGGCGTGCCGGCTTTTCCCGGCAACATGTACGTGCCGATCAATCGGCTGAAGCCGATCTTCTCCGAGCTGGTCGCCAACGGCCGGCTGTCGACGCCGCCCCGGCCCTGGCTCGGGATCTATACCGTCGAACACATGGGCCAACTCGTGATCGGCGGCATTTCCGATGCCGGCCCGGCCGATCGCGCCGGGCTGCAGCGCGGTGACATCCTGCATGCGCTGAACGACGAGGTGCTGGACGATGTCGCCGACTTCTATCGCAAGCTGTGGGAAAGTGGCCCCGCCGGCACGACGGTCAGGCTGCGCATGGAGCGCGACAACGACTCCTTCGAGGTCGCAGTCCGCTCGGGCGACCGGGGTCGCTATCACAAGTACGGGTCGGACTGACAACCCGCCCTGTGAATAGTCGGGCGCGTCGCGCTTTGACTTGAGCCGCGCCCGCTGCATAGGTTCCTTGCAAGCATCGAAAGCGCAAGGAGACACACCAATGGCCAGGGCCTTCGCCTCGCAGGCGGACATGGTGGACAAGAAGGTCACCTTCAGCCGTCTGTCCGAGCACGCCTACGCGTTCACGGCCGAGGGCGATCCCAACACCGGAATCGTGGTCGGCGACGACGCGGTGATGGTGATCGATGCCCAGGCGACGCCGAAGATGGCCGAGCAGGTGATCGAGCGCATCCGCACCGTCACCGACAAGCCGATCAAATACGTGGTGCTGTCGCACTACCATGCGGTCCGCGTGCTGGGCGCCAGCGGCTACAACCCCGAACACATCATCTGCAGCGAGGCGACGCGCGAGATGATCGTCGAGCGCGGCGCCCAGGACTACAAGTCCGAACTCCAGCGTTTCCCGCGCCTGTTCCAGGCGGCCGAGACCATTCCGGGCCTGACCTGGCCCACCATCACCTTCAACGACCGCATGACGCTGTGGCTGGGCAAGCTGCAGGTCGACATCATCCATGCCGGCCGCGGCCATACCAAGGGCGACACCATCGTGTGGCTGCCCGAGGAGCGCACGCTGTTCAGCGGCGATCTCGTCGAATACGGTGCCACGCCCTACGGCGGCGACGCCCACTACAAGGACTGGCCCGCGACCCTGCAGAAGCTGCGCGACTTCAAAGCCGAGGCGCTGGTGCCGGGGCGTGGCGATGCGCTGATCGGCGAGAGCGCCGTGGAGGAGGGCATCGCCGGCACGCAAGGGTTCTTGGCCGATCTCTACAAGGCCGTGTCGGCCAGTGCGGACGCCGGAGATTCGCTTAAGGATGCCTATGACAAGGCGATGGCGGCGCTGCAGCCGCGCTATGGCAACTGGGTGATCTTCGAGCACTGCATGCCGTTCGACGTCTCGCGCGCCTACGACGAGGCCAAGGGCCTCGACCATCCGCGCATCTGGACCGCCGAGCGCGACATCGAGATGTGGGCAGCGCTGGAAAAGGGCGCCTGAGACAGGCGCTATGAGTTCGAAGACAATGGCGGACATCCCATGACCGGTCTTCTCGCCGGACGTATTGCATTGGTAACCGGCGCCGGGCGCGGCAATGGGGCGGCCATCGCCCATGGCCTGGCAGAGGCCGGCGCAAAGGTCATCGTGACCGACATCGACCGCCAGACGGCGCACGATACCGCCGAGGCGATCGTCAAGGCGGGCGGCGACGCGCGCGGGTTCGCCCTCGATGTCACCGATGAAGTGGGCTGCGGCAAGCTTGCCGAGGATATCGCCTTGCTGGTCGGACCAGTCCGCATCCTGGTGAACAACGCCGGCATCTTTTTGCGCGGCAACTTTACCGCGGCCGATGGCCGGGAACGCTGGAGTCAGACCATGGCGGTGAACGTGCAGGGCACGTTCAATGTCACGATGGCTTTCGTCGAGCAGTTGAAGCAGACCCGTGGCACGATCGTGAATGTCGCTTCGACCAATTCCTTCGTGGCGCCGGCCGGCAGCGGTGCCTACCCGGTGTCCAAGGGTGCGATCGCCCAGTTCACGCGCGGCCTGGCGGCCGAGCTGGCGCCCGACGGGGTGCGGGTCAACGCCATCGCACCCGGCATCATCGCCACGGCCATGACCGAAGTGACGCGGGCCGATCCCAAACGCCTGGATTCTTTCCTTGCCCATGTGCCGATGAAGCGTGTCGGTCAACCGGAGGAACTGGTCGGCCCGGTGGTCTTTCTCTGCTCCGATGCGGCGAGCTACGTGACCGGCGCGGTCCTTCCCGTCGATGGAGGCTATCTTGCCGTCTAGCCCGGCAGCGGTCGTCGTCCGGCCGGCGACCGTGGACGACGTCGATCTCCTGCATCGCTTCTCGGTCGATCTTGCGACCTACGAGGACGAGCCCGACGCCGTCACCTCGACGCCCCAGACCTTGGCCCGCGACGGCTTCGGCGCCGATCCGAAGTTCGCGGCCATGATCGCCGAGCGCGGCGGCGCGCCGGCGGGCTTCGCACTCTATACCTTCAACTATTCGGTCTGGACGGCAGCGCGCGGCATTTTCATAGAAGATATCTGGGTCGTGCCGGAGGAGCGCCGCGGCGGCGTCGCCCGCGCCCTGATGGCGGCACTTGCCCGCGAGTGTGCCGCCAAAGGCTTTAAGCGCATCGACCTCAACGTGCTCGATTGGAATCCGGCGCGCGGCTTCTACGAGCGCCTGGGCTTTCGCTGGATCCGCAACTGGCTGCCCTATCGCCTGAGCGGCGAGGCGCTCGCGAAGCTCGCTACAGCTTCTTCGAAAGACCCATGACGCGGCCGGCCTTGGCCGGCTTGGGCAATAGGCGGTGCGTCGCCCATAGCGTTTCGAGGCGCTCGGCCACCGGCAACGGCCAGGGCGCGGAGCGGCGCGAGGCGTAGTCGATATTCATCACGATGGTTTCGTTGGTCGCCGCCAGGTAGCCCTGCTCGGCATGGAACATCTCGTGGAAGAGGTGGACTTTCTTGGCGTCGTGCGCGAGGAGCTGGGTGGCGAAGCGCATGGGCGCGCCTTCCTTCATCTCGCGATCATAGGTGACGTGGGTTTCGAGCACGAAGGTCATGCCGAGCTTGCCGTCGACGTAGCGGCGGCCCAGTCCCATGTTGCGCATGAAGGCGCCCGACGCCTGGTCGAAGGCGGTGACGTAGAAGGCGACGTTCATGTGGCCGTTCCAGTCGACCCATTCCGGTAGAACGGTCGAGCGGTGGGTGTCGAGCGGCGCACGCGTGACGAGCTCGGGCAATTCATAAGGCAGTGAATCGAGCATGTACTCTACTTCTTCTTGATGCCGATGAGCCGGCCGGCCTGTTTCGGTTTGGGCAACGCAGCGTGCGCCGATGCCATCTTCTCGATGCGCTCCATGGCGAAGTCGGGCCACGGCGCGGAGCGGCGGCTCGCATAGTCGATGTTCATCAGCATCAGCTCATTGGTGGCCGCCAGGTAGCCTTCGTCGGCGTGGTACATGGCGTGGAAATAGTGCAGGCGCTTGGCGTCGTGGTCGAGGATCTGGGTGGTGACGCGGAGCGGATCACTCTCCTTGACCTCGCGGTCGTAGGTGACGTGCGCCTCGAGCACGAAGGTCATGCCGATCTTGTCGCGCGTGTATTCGAAGCCGCAGCCGAACTGCTGGCAGAGCGTATCGGTCGCCTGGTCGAAGGCCACGACGTAGTAGCCCACGTTCATGTGGCCGTTCCAGTCGATCCAGTCGGGCTTCACCGTGGCGCGGTGGCGGTCGAGGGGGGCACCAAGATCGAGTTCGATCATGGGGTACGGAGCTAATTTCATGCGGCGGGACCGTAGCGAACAGCCCATGCGCACCGCAAGTTCTCTTCGCAATCGTTTCAAGGAGTATCGAGATGGCCAAGAAATCTAAAGCCGTTGTCCTGGGCGTCGGAGCGGAACGCGGCGTGGGCGCCGGCCTCAGCCGCCGCTTTGCGAAAGAGGGCTATCATGTGCTGGTCGCTGGGCGCACGGCAGCCAAGATCGAGAAGGTCGTCGAGACCATTCGCGCCGCCGGCGCTACGGCAACCGCCGTCGTGACCGATGGCACGAAGGAAGCCGACGTCATTGCCCTGTTCGACCGCGCGCTGGCCGATGACGCCGAAGGATCGCCGGCTGACCTGCTGGTGTTCAACATGGGCAACAACCAGGCCGTCGATTTCCGCGAGATGACGGCGCAGCACTTCGAGGAGTCGTGGCGCGTCGGCTGCTTCGCCGGCTTCCTGTTCGCCCGCGAGGCGGCGCGGCGGCTCGCGCCGCTCGGCCGTGGGACGGTCATCTTTACCGGCGCCTCGGGCTCGTTGCGTGGCCGGCCGCGCTTTGCCGCCTTCAATGCCACCAAGGGCGGGCTCCGCCTCATGGTGCAGTCGATGGCGCGGGAGTTCAGTCCGCAGGGTATCCATGTCGCGCATGTCATCATCGATGGCGGCATCGAGGGCGAGCGGCTGTTGTCGCGCATGCCCGACCGCAAGGAAAAGGCCGGTCCGGACGGGCTGCTGGGCATCGAGGCGATCGTCGAGAACTACTGGCATATCCATCGCCAGCCGCGCAGCGCCTGGACGCACGAACTCGATATCCGGCCCTACAAGGAAACGTTCTAGGGCGCGGTCTTCCCCGTCCGCGCGCCTTCGTACCAGCGCGACATCAGTTCGATGGCGAGCCAGGTCAGGATCGAGCTGGCGAGCAGCGCATACAGCGCATTCTGCCAGCCGACCAGGTCGACGATCAGCGCGAACAGCGCTGGCGAGAAGGCATTGACCAGCAGGATCGGTGTCGCGATCAACCCCAGCACCGCGCCATAACCCTGGGTACCGAACAGGGCGAGCGGCACCGCGCCGCGCACGATCGTGATCACGCCTTGCGAGGCTCCCAGCAGCAGGGTGAAAGTGACGAGCAGCCAGAACTCGCCGCGCGCCAGCATGAGCAACAGCAGCGCCGGCGGCAGGACGCCGATGGCGATGCGCGCCACTGTCATGGCCTTGAGGTTCCGTCCGAAGAAGATCTCGACCAGACGGCCGCCGAACTGGCCATGGCCTTTTAGCGAGGCGACCCACACCGCCGCGGCGCCGGCCAGGCCCGCCGCCTCGAGCAGCGGCACGAGCTGCAGCGACACGACGCCGAACACGAACCCGTTGAGCGACATGATGAGGGCAAACAGGGCGATGCCGACCTTGCGCCGCCGGCCCTGCAGCGCCGGGCCGTCCTGCGCTCTCTCGGGAGCCTTTGTCGCGGCGGGTTCCGTCGTGGACTCGCGCCGCGATAGGCCGAGCCAGTTGAGCGGCAGGCAGATGGCGAGGTTGATGGCGGCGAAGATCAGCAGCGTCCCGCGCCAGCCGTAGGCCTCGTTCAGGTAGTGGCCGATCACCCAGAAGACCGTCGAGGCGTAGGCGCCGTAGAGGGTGAGGTAGGAGATGGCGGCGCGCCCGCGGCTCGGCACGGCCTGCACCAGCGCGGCGAATGCCGCGTCGTAGAGGCAGCAGCGCATGCCCACGCCGATCACCAGCCAGGCTGTCATATAGGAGGCGACGTCGCCAACCTGCGACAGTCCGAGCAGTCCGATGGACACGATGACGGCGCCGATCGACATCACCGAGCGGGCGCCGATGCGGTCGATCAGCCGCCCAACCCAGGTCGAGATCAGCCCCATCGTCACCAGCGCGACGCTGAAGCCGAGGAAGATCGTGCTTATGCCCCACCCGGTCTCGGCCGCGATCGGCTTGGCCAGCACGCCCAGGCAGTAATAGCTCGTGCCCCAGGCCGTGATCTGGGTAATGCCGAGCGCATTGACGGAGATGACCAGGGGGTCGCTCCGCCATCGTCGCCACCCGGTTTGCCGATCGCGGTGCATGGGTTCTTGCTCGTCCGGGCTCAGCGACGCCGCTCGGGGATTTCCGACAGGTCGCGGAAGATGCGCTTTCCGAGACGTTCGCCCGTTGCGACCATGTCGTCGGCACCGGCCGAGGAGCCGCCGATGCGGAGCACCGCATCGCACTTGCCGATCAATTCGCGGGCGATGGGATGGAATAACTCGTCGAACACGGCATCGCCGATCTTCTTCGAGTCGGCGTGCTTCAGGAGCGGCAGGGCGAACCATTCGCCCAGCACCGGCAGGTGACCGCGGCGAAAGGCGGCCAATGCCATATCCTCCATGGCATCGACGTTGCGCTGGATCAGGACGGGATCGTCGTTGGTACCGGAGCGATAGGGCCCGGCGATCAGGATCATCATCTGCGCGTTCATCGCGGGATCTCCAGCAGCTCGCGCGCCACCAGGTCGGGCGCGGAGACGATGCAGTTGTGGCCGGCCTCGATCGGCCTGTAGCGGATATGGGACATCGCCTGAACCTTCTCGTGCGTGCCGGCCGACACAGGATAGCGTGGCTTGGTGCAGGCGATGTAGGTCATCGGCCGGCCGTTGCCGGCGGGATGGAAGAGGCGGATCGGCTTGGTGTAGCAGGCGACGGGATGCGGCGTGAGTTGGCGGTGTGTCCAGTCGGCGAGCTCGGTATCGTCGATGATCAGGCTGCCGACCGGTGCGAAGGGCAGCACTTCGGTGCCG